>NZ_JQNR01000005.1:301603-603206 GCF_000745345.1 Actinacidiphila yeochonensis CN732
GCAGCAGAGCGCGTTCTGGCTCGAACTCGCCTACGCGGCCGGGCTGGTCGCGGCCGACGGCGAGGTCGACGAGGCGTACGCGCCCACCCCGGCGGCCGACGGCTGGTCCCAACTGCCCGCGCACGAGCAGTGGGCGCGGCTCGCCTCGGCCTGGCTGGCCGCCACCCGCACGCCCGGGCTGGTCGGCAGCCGCGACCCCAAGGGCCGGGCGCTGGCTGCGCTCGGACCCGAGCTGGACCGCTCGCTCACCCCTCAGGTGCGGCGCGCGGTGCTGGGCCTGCTGGCGGGCCTGCCGGCCGGCTCGGCCGCCGACCGGGAGTCCCTGCTGGCCCGGCTGCGCTGGGAGCGGCCGCTGCGGGCGGGGGCGGAGGCGCTGCGCGCCGAGCTGGTGGCGTGGACGCTCCAGGAGGCCGAGGACCTCGGCGTCACCGGCCGCGGCGCGCTGGCCGCGCACGCCCGCCCGCTGCTGCCGGGACCGGCGCCGTCGGAGGGCGAGGACGCGGCGGCGGCCGACGTGGCGGCGGCCGCCGCCGCGCTCGCGCCGCTGCTGCCCGAGCCGCTGGACCACGTGCTGCTCCAGGCCGACCTGACGGCGGTGGCGCCGGGGCCGCTGGTCGCGCCGCTGGCCGAGACGCTGGGGGTGCTGGCCGACATCGAGTCCAAGGGCGGCGCCACGGTCTACCGGTTCACCCCGGAGTCGGTGCGGCGGGCCCTGGACGCGGGACGCACCGCCGACGAGCTGCAACGGTTCCTGTCCGCGCACTCGCGCACCCCGGTGCCGCAGCCGCTGAGCTACCTCGTCGACGACGTCGCCCGCCGTCACGGCACGCTGCGGGTGGGCGCCGCCTCCGCGTACCTGCGCTGCGACGACGAGGCGCTGCTGACCGGGCTGCTGACCGACCGCCGGGCGGCCGGTCTGGGCCTGCGCCGGCTGGCGCCGACGGTGGTGGCCGCGCAGACGGACCCGTCGACGCTGCTGGAGAAGCTGCGGGCGATGGGCCTGGCCCCGGCGGCCGAGTCGCCCGACGGCGACGTGCTGATCACCCGGCCCGACGCCCACCGCACCCCGCCGCGCACCGCCCCCGTGCCGCTGTCGGAGGGGCCGCCGGCGCCGGACGCGAAGCTGCTGGAAGCGGCGATCCACGCGATCCGCGCGGGCGACCGGGCCAGCACCGCGGTACGGCGGGCGCCGGCCGCGCGCGAGGACGGCCCGCCGCGCACCCCGGCCGCCGACACCCTCGCCACCGTGCAGGCGGCGACTCTCGCCGGGGAGTCGCTGTGGATCGGCTACGTCAACGCGGAGGGCGCCGCGAGCCAGCGCGTCATCGCGCCCACCCGGGTGGAGGGCGGCTTCGTGACGGCGTACGACCACACCGCCGACGAGATGCGGCGGTTCGCGCTGCACCGGATCACGGGGGTGTCGGCCATCGCGGACGACTCGGACTGACGGGCCGTCACATCGCTGCGCGGGCAAGGCGGTTGGCGTCCGAGGCAGGCCGGTCAGCGCGCGGGAGGGCGGGGGCCGGCGCCGAGGCCGAGGCGGTGCCACCAGTGCGTCCGCCGCGGGTGCAGGGCGCGGCCGAGACGGCGGCCGAGCGCCAGGTAGCCGAGCAGGGCGCCGGCCGTGTTGAGGATGACGTCGTCGATGTCGAAGGCGCGCCCCTCCACGAGGGTGCCCTGGGCCGTCTCCACCATCACCATCACCAGGGCGGTGAGCAGCCCCACCCGGACCAGGCCGCGGAACCTCGGGAAGAGCGTCGGCAGCAGCACCCCGAAGGGGACGCCGAGCAGCACGTTGCCGCCGATCTGCTTGACGGTGTCGCGCGTCCCGGGCTGGTCGAGGTAGGCGCGGATCGAGGCGCCGGGCCGCAGGTTCGTGTGGACCAGGGCGTCGGACGAGGGCGACGGGACGAGGGTGACCCTGGCCAGCGCCACCGCGAAGGCGACCATCCCCACCAGCAGCGCGGCCAGCACCAGCCAGCGGGCGGCGAGGCCGACGGCCGAACGGCGTTGCAGCAGCGGCCTGGAGGGCGGCGGCACCGCCACGGCCTCCCCGCGCGCGGCCTTGCGCCGGGTCGCCGCCTCCCCAACGCCCTCTCGTCCGGCTGCCGTCGAGTCCCTCCCGTTCGACGCCCACGGCAGTCGGCGGGTCCAGGCGGGCCGCCCTGCCGACCGGGCCGACGCGGCCGGCTCAACCGGTTCAACCGCTTCGGCCGCGCGGGGCTTAGCGGACCTCCCCTTCCACCAGGGCCGGTTGCGGCGGGCGTCCGACCCCGGGGACGACGACGGGGACGGGGAAGGTGATCCCGAGGACGGCCCGGAAGACCGCAAGAGGCGGCCGGGCCAGCCCCAACGCGTCGGCTTCCGCGGCGGGTTGGCGGAGGACCCGCGGGCCGGCCGACCCCGGCGCGGCGCGGCGGCCCCGGCCGTGCGGGTGGTCCTCGCCGTGCGGGTGGTCCCGGTGGACGCGCCGGCTCCGCCCGATCCGGCCGAGGGCCGCGCCGACGCCGTCCGGAAGAGTGTGTCGCGCAAGGCCATGGAGCGTTTCCCCCTCGGGTAGGCGCCGACAGGGCGGCGCCTACCCCGGGCCGGCCCCGGCACGCCCATTCACGGGCGCGCCGGGGCCGGTTTCCGGTCAGGCGGGCGTCAGCTGTGACGTCCGCGCCGGCGGGCGAGCACCACGAGCACGCCACCCGCGGCGAGCACACCGGCCGCCGAGGAGGCCGCCCACTCCAGCTGGGTCGACGAGGCACCGGTGTGCGGCAGCGACGGCGGGGTGGTGGGAGTGCTCGGGTGGTGGTGCCACGGCGGGGTGCTGGGCGGGGTGCTCGGGTGGTGGGAGGGCGGGGTGCTCGGGTGGTGGGAGGGCGGCGTCGTGGGAGGCGTCGTCGGCGGTGTGGTCGGAGGTGTGGTCGGCGGCGTCGTGGGAGGCGTCGTCGGCGGTGTCGTAGGAGGTGTGGTCGGCGGCGTCGTGGGAGGCGTCGTCGGCGGGCAGGGCCGGTGGTGCACCGGCGGGTGGGGTGGTGGCCCGGGTGGCCCGGGTGGTGGTGTGTGGGCGGCGTGGTCGGAGGCGTCGTCGGCGGTGTGGTCGGAGGTGTGGTCGGCGGCGTCGTGGGAGGCGTCGTCGGCGGGCAGGGCCGGTGGTGCACCGGCGGGTGGGGGTGGTGGACCGGGGGCGGCGCCGGGTGAGTCGTCGTCGGCGGCGTCGGCGGGGCGGGATGCGTGGACGGCGGGCACGGGTGGCTCGGCTTGGGGGACTCGCCGTAGCCGTTGCCGTTGCCGTAGCCCGGCTGGTCCGACGACGGGCTCGGGGACGGGCTCGGGGCGGCCGTGGTGTAGCCACCCGTCGGCCAGGAGGAGTCGTCGCCGCTCGGCGCGGTCGCGTCCTCGCCCGACGCGGTCGTGTCGCCGCCGGAGGCGGAGGTGTCGCTGCCCGACGCGGAGGTGTCGTCACCGGACGCGCTGGTGTCGCTGCCGGAGGCGGACGTGTCGTCACCGGACGCGCTGGTGTCGCCGCCGGTGGCGGACGTGCCATCGCCGGACACGGACGTGCCGCTGTTCGACGGGGTCGTGTCGTCGGCGCCGTTGGGCCACTGGCTGTCGTTCGGCCACTGGTCGGCGTCGGCGGCCGACGCGCCCTCCCCGCCGGCCTTCCCCGTACCGGACGACGAGGAACCGGACGAGGGACCGGACGGCTGGGCGTCCGAGCCGGTCATGGAGCGGGAGGCGGCCGAGTCGCGGCGGCTGTCCGGTGCGGCGGCGGCACCGGCGGCACCTGCCGCACCGGCCACGCGGACGGCCGACGACAGGAAGTCGGGAAGGGCTCCGGCGTCGGCCACGGCGTCCGATCGGCTGGTGTCAGTGGTCGCGGCGCCGGCGGGCGTGCCGGGCAGCAGCAGGCCGGCGGCGGCCATCACGGCCACCCCGGCCACGGCCGTGGACGCGGCGACGGCGCGGAACGGGCCCCGATGACGGGGCTCGGTGGGGGGAAGCGTCTGCTCGTGATCCATGGGGGCAGAAAACATCACATATGACTATTCATCCTGTATGCCTGGCCTTGAGTCTCTGCGAATTCCCCCCTTTGGCTGGCCCCGGCGCTCCCCCGTACCGACACCGCCCGCCCCGGTCCCGCCCCAGCCCGGGTTCCGAGTTCCCAGCCAGCACCCCGGCCGCCCCGCGAGCCACCCCGCAGTCGCCCCGTTATGTTTTTCGTGGTCCTGCAAGAGGGCCGCTGGCCTCCGGGCCCGGTATGACTTTTGCCCCCTGTCGATCGGATGACCTGGGGGGTGGTGTCACCGGGCCCGAGGGGTGCCGTCGGAGACGCTGATGAGAGGTCCGGCCGCCGCCCGGCCCGGCGCAATGCCCGGCCATCCGCGGGCGGCAGGTCTGCATAACGTGGATGCGCGAGAACGGCCCCGATGCCCAGGCCAGCAGGCAACGAGCATGTGGGGGCACGGTGATCGACACAAGCGGTGTGGGCGTCTTCCTCGGACTGGACGTCGGCAAGAGCACCCACCACGGGCACGGCCTGACGCCGACCGGCAAGACGGTCTTCGACAAGCAGCTGCCCAACAGCGAACCGAAGCTGCGGGCGGTCTTCGGCAAGCTCGCGGCGAAGTTCGGCACCGTGCTGGTGGTCGTGGACCAGCCCGCCTCGATCGGCGCCCTGCCACTGGCCGTGGCCCGCGACGCGGGCTGCCGGGTCGCCTACCTGCCGGGCCTTGCCATGCGCCGGATCGCCGACCTCTACCCGGGCGAGGCCAAGACCGACGCCAAAGACGCCGCAGTGATCGCAGACGCCGCCCGCACCATGCCCCACACCCTGCGCTCGCTGGAACTCACCGACGAGATCACCGCCGAACTCACCGTCCTCATCGGCTTCGACCAGGACCTCGCAGCAGAGGCCACCCGCACCTCCAACCGGATACGCGGCCTGCTCACCCAGTTCCACCCCAGCCTCGAACGCGTCCTGGGCCCGCGTCTGGACCACCAGGCCGTCACCTGGCTCCTGGAACGCCACGGATCCCCGACCGCCCTACGCACAGCCGGCCGCCGCAAGCTCGTCGAACTGATCCGCCCCAAGGCCCCCCGCATGGCCACCCGACTCATCGACGACATCTTCGACGCCCTCGACGAACAGACCGTCACCGTCCCCGGCACCGGCACCCTTGACATCGTCGTCCCGTCCCTGGCCCGCTCCCTCGCGGCCGTCCACGAGCAACGCCGAGCCCTGGAAGCCCAGATCAGCGAACTCCTGGAGGCCCACCCTCTTTCCCAGGTCCTGACGTCACTGCCCGGCGTCGGCGTCAGGACCGCCGCAGTCCTCCTGGTCACCGTCGGCGACGGCAGATCCTTCCCGAGCGCCGCCCACCTCGCCTCCTACGCCGGCCTGGCACCAGCGACCAGATCCTCCGGAACCTCGATCCACGGCGAGCACGCCCCCAGAAGCGGGAACCGCCAGCTCAAACGCGCGATGTTCCTCTCCGCCTTCGCCGCCCTCCACGACCCCGCCTCCCGCACCTACTACGACAAATGCCGGACCCGCGGCAAAACCCACACCCAAGCCCTCCTCCGACTCGCCCGCCACCGCATCAGCGTCCTGTTCGCCATGCTCCGCGACGGAACCTTCTACGACCCACCCCAATCCGATGCAGCCACCGCATGACCACCCCAAACTTGACGAAAGACATAGAGGCACCCCCCCGCACGGCCGCCCGCAGGCCATCCGTCGCCCTCCTCACAACGACCGTCGGCAGCCGCCGGGCCGGCGGTAGAGTGGTCTGTTCGCCCCGAACGCCGTCCCCGCCCGGAGGCCCCCGCGTGTCCTGCCTGATCGTCCAGAGCGACAAGACGCTCCTGCTGGAGGTCGACCACGAGCTGGCCGACGCGTGCCGCCGTGCCATCGCGCCCTTCGCCGAGCTGGAGCGTGCTCCGGAGCACATCCACACCTACCGGCTGACGCCGCTGGGCCTGTGGAACGCCCGCGCCGCCGGCCACGACGCCGAGCAGGTGGTGGACGCGCTCATGGAGTACTCGCGCTACCCCGTGCCGCACGCCCTGCTGGTCGACGTCGCCGAGACGATGGACCGCTACGGGCGGCTGCGGCTGTCCAAGGACCCCGCGCACGGCCTGGTGCTGACCAGCACCGACCGGCCCGTGCTGGAGGAGGTGCTGCGCTCCAAGCGGGTCCAGCCGCTGGTGGGCGCGCGGATCGACCCGGACACCGTGGTCGTCCACCCCTCCGAGCGCGGCCAGATCAAGCAGGTACTGCTGAAGCTGGGCTGGCCGGCCGAGGACCTCGCCGGGTACGTGGACGGCGAGGCGCACCCGATCGGCCTGGCCGAGGACGGCTGGAGCCTGCGCCCCTACCAGCAGCAGGCGGTGGAGAACTTCTGGCACGGCGGCTCCGGCGTCGTGGTGCTGCCCTGCGGCGCGGGCAAGACGCTGGTCGGCGCGGGCGCCATGGCCAAGGCGGAGGCGACCACGCTGATCCTGGTCACCAACACCGTCTCGGCCCGCCAGTGGAAGCACGAGCTGATCCGCCGCACCTCGCTCACCGAGGAGGAGGTCGGCGAGTACAGCGGCACCCGCAAGGAGATCCGCCCGGTCACCATCGCCACGTACCAGGTGCTGACCACGAAGCGGAAGGGCGTCTACCCGCACCTGGAGCTGTTCGACTCCCGCGACTGGGGGCTGATCGTCTACGACGAGGTGCACCTGCTGCCGGCGCCCGTCTTCAAGTTCACCGCCGACCTCCAGGCGCGCCGCCGGCTGGGCCTGACCGCCACGCTGGTCCGCGAGGACGGCCGCGAGTCGGACGTCTTCTCGCTGATCGGGCCGAAGCGGTTCGACGCGCCCTGGAAGGAGATCGAGGCGCAGGGCTACATCGCCCCGGCCGACTGCGTGGAGGTACGCGTCAACCTGACCGACTCCGAGCGGCTGGCCTACGCCACCGCCGAGCCGGAGGAGAAGTACCGCTACTGCGCCACCACCGACAGCAAGCGCCGGGTCACCGAGGCACTGGTCGCCAAGCACAAGGGGCAGCAGACCCTGGTGATCGGCCAGTACATCGACCAGCTCGACGAGCTGGGCGAGCACCTGGACGCCCCGGTGATCAAGGGCGAGACCGGCAACGCGCAGCGCGAGAAGCTCTTCGACGCCTTCCGCAACGGCGAGATCTCGGTGCTGGTCGTCTCCAAGGTGGCCAACTTCTCCATCGACCTGCCCGAGGCGACCGTGGCGATCCAGGTCTCCGGCACCTTCGGCTCCCGTCAGGAGGAGGCCCAGCGCCTCGGCCGGGTGCTGCGCCCGAAGGCCGACGGGCACGAGGCGCGCTTCTACTCGGTGGTCGCCCGCGACACCATCGACCAGGACTTCGCCGCCCACCGCCAGCGCTTCCTGGCCGAGCAGGGCTACGCCTACCGGATCGTGGACGCCGACGACCTGTGATCGCGCTCATCCAGCGGCGCGCGTCCAGCGGCGCGCGTCCAGCGGCGCGGGTTCAGCGGAGTTCAGTGGCGCGGGTTCAGTGCGGGCGGCTCTCGCTGCCGAGGACGGCGACCTCGACGGCGGCGCTGACGTAGACGCGGACCGCTCGCACGGCGTCGCCGATCCGGTGCCGGCTGTGCTCGGCACCGGTGCCGATGGCGGTGCCGCCGTGGGCGGCGGGGGCTTGGCGGAGTGCGGTGGAGGCCATGTATCCACCGTACGAAGGCAGCGGCCACGACGGCGTCGGTCCACGGACCGACTTCGCCCGGTCCCGACACCGGCCAGGGCCGTCGCAGGCCCCAGGCCCGTCTCAGGCCGTCTCGGCCGTCCCCCTGGGGGAGCGGACTCGGCCGGCCTCGTTCGGGTGACGTACCGCCCGTTCGGCGGAGCATCGGGAAAACCGGCTGGCCGTCCCCGATCGGGCGGCGTATGATCGCCCGTCTTGCCGCCTCCCCAGTTGCCGGGAGTGCCGCCGCCCGGACGGAAACCGGCCGGCCCTTCGTGACACCGCCGCGCGTACGCGACGCCGTACGCCCCACGTATCAGCCGGAGGCTCCGCCGTGCCCTCGCACGCCCCGAAACCGCCCGCCGCCCCCTCGCCGGAAGCCGGTGGGCACGGCGCCCCGCCCACCCCGGACCTGCTGCGGGTCGAGCGGGACCACCTCGCCGCCTCGCGGACGGCGCTGCGCGCGATGCGCCACGACGTGGAGTCGCTGGACATCAGCGACGTGACCGGGAACTGGGTCAACGCCAGGGTGCTGGCCGAGCAGATCGACGCCCGGATCAGGGCACTGGCGGACCTCGCCGACACCCCGCTGTTCTTCGGCCGCCTCGACTACCTGCACGCGCCGGGCGCGGCCGAGGCGGAGGGCGCGGAGGGCGAGAACTTCTACATCGGCCGCCGGCACGTCCACGACGAGCACGGCTCGCCCATGGTCATCGACTGGCGCGCGCCGGTCTCGCAGCCGTTCTACCGCGCCTCCCGCACCGAGCCGATGGACGTCCGGCTGCGCCGCCGCTTCGGCTACACCGGCGGAGAGCTGACCGCGTACGAGGACGAGCACCTCGACGACGCCGCCGAGACGCAGGTCTCCAGCCGGCTGCTCCAGGCGGAGATCGAGCGCCCGCGCGTCGGCCCGATGCGCGACATCGTCGCCACCATCCAGCCCGAGCAGGACGAGATCGTCCGCGCCGACATGTCCGGCACGGTGTGCGTGCAGGGCGGGCCGGGCACCGGCAAGACCGCCGTCGGCCTGCACCGTGTGGCCTACCTGCTCTACGCGCACCGCGAGCGGCTGGCCCGCACCGGCACGCTGGTCGTCGGACCGAACGCGTCCTTCCTGCGCTACATCGAGCAGGTGCTGCCGGCCCTCGGCGAGCTGCACGTCAAGCAGGCCACGGTGGACGGCCTGGTGGCGCACGTGCCGGTGCGGGGCACGGACCAGGCCGCCACCGCCACCCTCAAGGGCGACGCGCGGATGGCGCTGGTGCTGCGCAACGCGGTGCGTTCGGGCATCCGGATGCCGACCGAGCCGGTCATGGTGGTGCGCGGGTCGCGCCGCTGGCGGGTGGCGGCGTACGAGCTGGAGGAGATCGTCCGCGAGATGGCCGCGCGCGACATCCGGTACGGCGCCGCCCGGGAGGCGCTGCCGCAGCGGATCGCGCACCTGGTGCTGGTGCGGATGGAGCACGCCGGGGAGGCGCCCGACGACCGGGTGCAGGACGCGGTGGCCCGCAACGCCGCGGTGAAGGCGGCCGTCAAGGAGTGCTGGCCGGCCGTCGACCCGAAGAAGCTGGTGCTGCGGCTGCTGTCGGAGCCGGAGTTCCTGGCCTCGTGCGCGGACGGGGTGCTGACGGAGGAGGAGCAGCGGCTGCTGCTGTGGGAGAAGCCGGCCCGGGGGGTGGCCTCGGCCCGCTGGTCGGCGGCGGACGCGGTGCTGATCGACGAGGCCGCGGACCTGGTCCAGCGCACCCCGTCGCTGGGCCACGTGGTGCTGGACGAGGCGCAGGACCTGTCGCCGATGCAGTACCGGGCGGTGGGCCGGCGCTGCTCGACGGGGTCGGCGACCGTGCTCGGCGACCTGGCGCAGGGCACCACGCCGTGGGCGACCGGGGCGTGGCGGGAGGCGCTGGAGCACCTGGGCAAGCCGGAGGCCCGGGTGGAGGAGCTGACCCGCGGCTTCCGCGTGCCGCGCGAGGTGATCGCGTACGCCTCGCGGCTGCTGCCGGCCATCGCGCCGGGGCTGGCGCCGGCCACCTCGGTCCGGGAGTCGCGCGGCGCGCTGTCCGTGCGGCAGGTGGCGCCGGACGCGCTGGACGCGGCGGTGCTGGCGGCCTGCCGGGACTCCCTGGAGCAGGAGGGGTCGATCGGCCTGATCGCCGCGGACGCCCGGCTGCCGGAGCTGGCGGCCGCGCTGGCCGCGGACGGCCTGCCGTACCTGGAGCCCGGTGAGGAGACCTCGGCGCAGGCCCGCCTCACGCTGGTGCCGGCCTCGCTGGCCAAGGGCCTGGAGTACGACTACGTGGTGCTGGACGACCCGGCCGCGATCGTGGCCGGGGAGCCCGACACCCGGACCGGGCTGCGCCGGCTGTACGTGTGCCTGACCCGTCCGGTGTCGGGGCTCACGGTGGTGCACGCCGACCCGCTCCCGGACGCGCTGGTCTGAGCAGCTGACGGCCTGGGGCACGGCTCGGGTACCGCCCCCGGGCGCCGGGGCGGTTGAGGGGCCCGGTCGAGGGGCCCGGTCGAGGGGCCCGGTTCAGGCGACGGTCACGGGCGCGTCGACGGCCTCGCGCCAGGCCCGGACGGCCGCGGCGTCGACCGGGCCGGCCCAGCCGTCCCGGCGGACGGCGCCGCCCACGTGGAAGGCGTCCACCCCGGCCGCGCGCAGGGCCGGCACGTGGTCGAGCAGCAGCCCGCCGCCGACCAGCAGCCGGGGCTCGTAGCCGGGTTCGCCGTCGCGGGCCGCCTCCGCGCGCAGCACGTCCAGGCCGGCGCTGACACCCTCGGCCGAGCCGGCCGTGAGGTAGGCGTCCAGGCCGGGCAGGCCGGCGAGCTGGAGGCGCAGCGCGTCGCGGTCGACGGCCCGGTCGATGGCCCGGTGGAACGTCCAGGCGCAGCCCTCTATGACGTCGACCAGCGCGTAGACGGCGTCCATGTCGGCGTGGCCGCGCCCGTCCAGGAAGCCGAGGACGAACTCCTCGGCGCCCTCCGTGCGCAGTTCCTGCGCGGTCTCGCACAGGACGTCCAGCTCCTCGGCGCTTCCGGCGGCGAAGCCGTCGGACAGCCGCAGCATCACCCGCAGCGGCAGCGTGACCGCGGCCCTGATCCGGGCGAAGGCCGCGCGGGAGGGGGTCAGGCCGTCGGCCTCCATGGCGGCGACCAGTTCGAGGCGGTCCGCCCCGCCGTCCTGGGCCGCGCGCGCGTCCCGCGCGTTGAGGGCGATCACCTCGACGACTGGTCTAGACATATGAGCAAGGGTGCCACAGGGCGCCCTTCCGCAACAGCCGTCCAACCGTGATCCGCCCGCGCGCGGGCCCCACGCGGTACCCTGCGGCCCGCACACGTCCGGTACGGGCCCGCTTCGGATGCCGTTCCACCCGATTCCTGTGCGGCAAGGACCGGTTGAGGCCGGTTCGGGCGCGTTTCGGTCCCACCCCTGCACGAGAAGCAGGCCCGGGCAGCAGGCCGGGCCGGGGCCCGGTCAGCCCAGACTCGGTTCCGTTCAGGCCCGGTTCACGCCTCCAGCAGCTCCAGCTCCGTCGCCATGTTCCGGCGGGCCACCGACTCCCAGTGGTCGAAGCCGTAGTCGGTGCGGAACAGCCGCGGCAGGCCGAGGAGATGGCGCAGCACCGCGGCCCGGCCGGCGCGGAACCGCGGGTCGGGCACGAAGGCGTACTCCTCGCGCACGGCGGCCGCGTAGGCGGCGTAGTCGGCCGGGTCGCCGGCCAGTACGGAGAGGTCGGCGTCGCACAGCACCTCGCCGTCGGCGTCCCCGTCGGCCGGGTCGTGGTCCACCGTCAGCCGTACCAGCCGGGCCACCTCGGCGGTGCGCCAGGCGTCCACCCCGGCCTCGGACAGCGCGCGCGTGGCGAGGGCGGCGCTGCGCTCCTCGTTCTCGTCGCGGTCGGGCCGGTAGACGGCGTCGTGGAACCAGGCCGCGAGGGCCACCGCGTCCGGGTCGTGCGCGTAGGCGGTCAGCTCGGCGGCCCGGCCGAGGACCGCGACCAGGTGGTCCAGCGTGTGGTAGCGCCGCTGCGGCTCGGCCCAGCGGGCGAGCAGTTCCCGGCCGTAGACGGCGGGTTCGGGGGCCTGCGCGTCCGCTGACTGGCAGCGCCGCAGCAGCTCGCACCACTCGGCGAGCAGGGCCTCGTAGCGGGGGTGAGCAGCGGCTCGGCTGTCGGGCATGCGGATCATTGTGCGGCATGACACGCCGCTCGGTGACATCGGACCCGAGTGGCCTGAATCCGCCGTTCCGCCGGGCCCGTGACCGGCCCGGCTCTCCTGTCACGGGCGTACCCAGGCACCTCGGCGGACCCTCGCGCGGGCCGGCAAGAGGCCGGGAAGAGGCCGGGAAGGGACCGGGACGGGGCCGGGACGGGGGTACGGCGGCGGGCGCGCGCATGATGGAGGCATGAGCGATCTCACCACCCTGCCCCTGACCACCCTTTCCGGCGAGCCCACCACCTTCGGCGGCCTGACCGGCGGCAAGCCCGCCCTCGTGGTGAACGTGGCCAGCCGCTGCGGCCTCACCCCCCAGTACGAGGCCCTGGAGGCGCTCCACCGCGAGCTGTCCGGCAGCGGCTTCACCGTCGTCGGCTTCCCCTGCAACCAGTTCGGCGGCCAGGAGCCCGGCACCTCCGAGGAGATCGCCGAGTTCTGCTCGGCGACCTACGGCGTGACCTTCCCCATGGCCGGCAAGATCGACGTCAACGGCCCCGACCGGCACCCCGTCTACGAGGTGCTGACCGGGCACCCGGACGCGGCGGGCGAGGCCGGCGACGTCCAGTGGAACTTCGAGAAGTTCCTGGTGGACGCCGACGGCCGGGTCGTGGCCCGGTTCCGCCCGCGCACCGAGCCGGACGCCCCCGAGGTGCGGGCCGCCGTGGCGGAACTGCTCTCCGCCTGAGCGGCGGCACCGCTGTCGCGGCGGTACGGCGGTGCGGGGTACGGCGGACCCGCGCCGTAGCCGGGCCGCACGGCCGGTGGAGCGGGCCCGCACGCCGGGCCCGCTCCACCCCTTTCGGCTGCTCCGGCTGCTCCGGCTGCTCCGGCTGCTCCGGCTCCTCCCCCGTTCCGGAGGCCGCCGGCCGCCCGGGCTCAGCGGTGCGCGGCCTCCAGCGCCGCCCGCAGGTGGCCGCCGGACTCGGCGAGCAGCCGCGCGGCGGTCCCGGCGTCCACCTGTGCGAGCAGCGTGAGGATGGCCGGCTTCACCTCGCCGTCGGTGGCGGTCAGCGCCTCCTCGATGGCCTCGTCGGGCGCCCCGGTGGCCAGCGCGACGATCCGCCGGGAGCGCGCCCGCAGCTTCTCGTTGGAGGCGCGCACGTCCACCATGAGGTTCCCGTAGGTCTTGCCCAGCCGGATCATGGTGATCGTCGAGAGCATGTTCAGCACCAGCTTCTGCGCGGTGCCGGCCTTCAGCCGGGTGGAGCCGGAGACGATCTCGGCGCCCACCACCACCTCGATCCCGTGGTCCGCCGCCGCGGCCAGCGGGGAGCCGGCGTTGCAGGCGAGCCCGACCGTCAGGGCTCCGACGGAGCGGGCGTACTCCACGGCGCCCACCGCGTAGGGGGTGCGGCCGGAGGCGGAGACGCCGACGACGGTGTCGGCGGCCGTGACGCCGAGCTGCCGGAGGTCGGCCGCGGCCAGCTCCGGGCTGTCCTCGGCGCCCTCGATCGAGGTGATGATGGCCTGCGGGCCGCCGGCGATCAGGCCCACCACCTCGCCGCCCGGGGTGGTGTTGAAGGTCGGCGGGCACTCGCTGGCGTCGAGCACCCCGAGCCGTCCGGCGGTGCCGGCCCCGGCGTAGACCAGCCGGCCGCCGCGCGCCATGCGCTCGGCGATGCCGTCGATGGCCGCGGCGATCCGCGGCAGCTCGCCGGCGACCGCGGCCGGCACGCTCTGGTCCTCGCCGTTCATGATCCGAGCGATGTCCAGGGTGGTCAACCGGTCGATCTCGGCGAGGTCCGGCCGGAACGCCTCGGTGGTCAGCGTCTCCAACTCCCGGCGCAGGTCGGTGTACTGGTCGGTCATGTGCGGCTCGTTCATCCTTTGGGCATCGGTGCGGCGGTGGGGGTCGCCGCGCACCACGGGGTCGTCAGCATCACGGGGTCGTGAGTGGATCGTACGGAAGGCTGCGTATGGGCGGCTGTGCGCCGCTCTGGTCGGGTTCGGACCGCTTCGGGCGGCGCGTCCGGGCGGACGCCCCCTTCCCGGCTCCCGACGGTGGGCGCGGCCCGGCCCGCGGTCCGCCGCGACGCGCGCCGGGCCCGCGAGACGGCGGAGCAGCGGGGCAGCGGAGGCAGCCGGGGCAGCGGGGCGCGGACGGGACGGCGGTTGACGGACGGCAGGACGGCGGCCGGGGGGACGACCCGGGGCGTCCGTTCTCCCGCCGCCCGGCGGCCTCCGCCCGTCACCTGTGCCACCCCACCCCGCCACCCCGCCGTCCCGGTCCGCCGCCGCCGCTCGTCCGCTCCTTCGATCAGCCGGTTCAGCGGCCGCGTGCGCCCCGGGCGGTGTGCCGGTGCGCCAGGGCCTCGTAGGAGGCGGACAGCGCCGGGGCGGCCGCGTCGTAGGTGCGCTGCGCGACGCCGATGAACAGGCAGTCGACGACGAGGAGTTGCCCGGTCCGGCTGGACATCGCGGCCGGCCGCAGCTCGGTCTCGCGGGAACAGGAGGTGGTGAGCACGATGTCGGCGTACTGCGTGACCGGGGAGTCGGAGCGGCCGGTGATCGCGATGGTGGTGGCGCCGCGCTCGAAGGCGGCCCGCAGCGGCTCGATCACGTCGTAGGTGTTGCCCGAGTGGGTGATCGCCAACGCCACGTCGCCGCCGCGCAGTTGCACGGCGTTGGTGACCGCCAGGTGCGGGTCCACGTGGGCGTGCGCGATCAGCCCTATGCGCAGCAGCTTCTGCGCGAGGTCCTGGCCGACCAGGCCGGAGGCGGCGATCCCGTACACGTCGGTGCGCCGTGCGGCGGCCAACGCCGCTACGGCGGCCTCCAGTTGGACGGTGTCGAGCTGCGACGCGGTGTCCGCGAGCGTCTGCTGCTCCTCCAGCGCGAGCTTGGTGACGACGTCGGCGAGCGGGTCGTCGACGGCGATGTCGGCGGTGACCGCGGGCGCCGCGCCGGTGGCCTGCTGTGCGGCCAGCGCGGCCAGCGCCAGCCGCAGGTCCCGGTAGCCGGGGTAGCCCAGCAGCCGCGCGGTGCGTACGACAGTGGCCTCGGAGGTGCCGGTGTGCACGGCCAGGGCGGTGACGGTGAGGTGGGAGCAGCCGGCCGGGTCGCTCGCGACGGCCTCCGCGACCCGCTGCATGGAGCGGGTCATGGAGGGGGCGAGGGTGCGGACCTTGGCGGCCAGGGCCCCCGGGTCGGGGGGCGTGACAGGGGCGACGGGCGCGCCGGGGACGCGGAGCGCGCGCACGTTCGGTGAGAAAGTTTCCTTCACGCTGTAGGTCACCCAATGAAAGGTATTTTCATGCCCCCGGAGGCGTCAAGCCCCCGGCCCGCCGATCCGGACGGCCCGTACGCCCCCTCCCGGGCCGCCGACGGGCCCACCGGAGCGCCGCTCACGCCTCGGCGGCTCCTCAAGGTGACACTCAGGTCACGCACGGCGTGGCGCAGTGGCGCTCCGACCTGCACCATGCCAAGCGGGGCCGACCGGGCCCGCGGGCGGTACGCACCCCGGTGGGCCCGGGTCAGCTCCCCGAACCGGCCACCGGGCCACCGTCCGGGGCGCCCTCGTCGTCCAGCAGCGCGCGCAGCGCGGGCCGCAGCAGGGCGGCCGCACGGGCGGCCTCGGCCTCCCGCAGCACGGGGAGCTCCAGGAGCTGGTGGGCGATGGTGACGCCCAGGACGGCGGCGACCGACAGGGCGGCTCGCAGCTCCACGTCCCCGTCGGCGGCCGCGCTCGCCTCGCTTCCGGCGGCTCCGCCGTCCGCCCGGCCATCGCGCCGGCCCTCGCGCAGGCCCTCGCCGACCGCCCGTACCTGCCGGCCCAGCGCCTCGCGCGCCCGCTCCGCGCTGGCGGGGTCGGTGAGCATCGAGCGCAGCATGGCGAGCGTCGCCTCGGGCAGCCCGCCGAGCTTGAGGCCCAGCGAGGGCGAGCAGGTGGTCGACCAGGGCGTCCGGGCCCGCGCCGTGCGGAACCGTCTCCCCGCCCCGGATCGCCGCGGCGAACAGCCCCCGCTTGGTGCCGAAGTACTGCATGACGAGCGAGGGGTCGACCTCGGCCGCCGTCGCGACGGCCCGGATCGTGGTGCGCTCGAAGCCGCGCTCGGGTACCGCGCCGCCTGGGGGGCGATGCCGGCGGCGGTCCTGGACATCGAGGAGGTCTCCTTCCACGAGACCGCCGACCCCGGGGTGGTCGTGGCCGAGCAGGTGGTGGTGGCCGCGCCGCCCGGCGGGGCCGCTTTCCGGGTGCCGGGCCTGCTCGTCATCGAGGTCCGCGGCGGTCTGATCCGCCGGACCCGCGACTACGTCGACGCACTGGCCGTCCGCCCCGGCCCGGCCGCCGGGCAGCCGCTCCGGGCGGGCAGTGCCGCGGGCGGGCGGGCCGTCGCCGGGGGCCGTGGCGCGGCTTCCGGGCCGGGGCGGCGAGAATGGACGCATGGACAACGGCCACGACGACGCCCCGAACAGCCCCGGTACCCCCGACGGGCGGGACGCCGAGGCCGTGCTGCACCGCGCCCGCGCCCGCGTGCTGGCCGACCTCACCGCGCGCGGCGCCGCCGGGCCGGAGGCCGTCTCGATGCTGGAGGAGGCGGTCAGCTCCCGCCGCTGGTGGCTGGAGCAGTGGGCGGACGGCGCCGAGTTCGTCCCCGGGCTGGTGGCCCAGGACGTGCAGGACGCGCTGCTGGAGGTGTTCGGCCGCTGGCCGCTGTGCCCGCTGTGCGACGACCCGCACGCCCTCGCGGTGGAGCCGGAGCTGGGCCCCGACCCGCACTGGGTGTGCGAGGCGCGCGGGGTCGGGATCGCCCCGGTCGGCTCCCTCGGAGCCGGCCCGGACGAACCGCGGGGGCCGCAGGAGCCGCGGGAGCCCCGGTGACCGTGTACATCGACCCGCCGACCTGGCCCGGCCACGGACGGTTGTGGTCGCACATGGTGAGCGACGCCTCCTACGAGGAGCTGCACGCGTTCGCCGACCGCCTCGGCGTCCCGCCGCGCGCCTTCGAGCGGGACCACTACGACATCGCGCAGACCCGGTACGCGGCCGCGGTGGCCCTCGGCGCGGTCCCCGTCGGCTCGAAGGAGCTGGTGCGCCGCCTCACCGGCGCCGGCCTGCGCCGCCGCAAGTACCAGGGCGGCGGCGCACCGGCCGGCTCCGCCTCCGCGTAGCGGCACCCGGCACCGTCCCGGCGCGCGGCCCTTCTCGGACCGCGCGCCGTCCGCTCGCCGTCCACTCCCTGCCCGCTCCCTGCCCGCTCCCCGCCTGCTCCCCGCCTGCTCGCCGCCTGCTCGCCGTCCGCCGGGCGGCCGGATCGGGAACAGCGCGCGGCAACGGGATGAACTGGACGGCCAGAACGGGCCGTTCCCGGCAGTTCGCCCCCATGGGCCGCGTACACCGGCGTTGTTGGCGTCCAATAGTGTGCACTGCGGCCGGTCCACGTCGTACGGTGCCGCAACGACCACGAGTGGGACCCGAGTTGCGCACCGGCGAGTCCAGCGGGTATCCACAGCGGGTGACGCTGGGAGAAGGTGAGCCATGGCGCTGGTGACAGGTGTGTGGAAGCGGTCCGCGATCGGACGGTTCGCGAAGCAGGCCGCCCACATCGAGCTGCTGAACCGTGCGATGGGCTTCGCCGCGCTCGGCTTCGTGACCCTGATGCCGCTGCTGGTGGTGGTCGCCGCGGCGACTCCGTGGGAGCACCGGCCGGGCTTCGCGCAGTGGGTGGTCGACGGCATGGGCCTGGACGCGCAGAGCGCGCACGGGCTGCGCGAGCTCTTCGCCGCGCCCACCAACGTGCTCAGCGCCACCAGCGCGTGGAGCCTGGCCTCGCTGGCGTACTTCGGGCTCTCCTTCGCGGCGAGCGTGGAGACCGGCTACCGCAAGATCTGGGACCTGCCGGCCGGACCGTGGCACCGGGACTGGCGGCGCACCGTCTGGCTGGCGGTGCTGACCGGGTACCTGTTCTGCGAGTCGCAGAGCGCGGCGGTGCTGGGCAGCGGGCCGATGCGGGCCGGGCTGCGGCTGGTGCTGACCTTCGTGCTGGGCGTGCTCTTCTTCGCCTGGGGGCAGCGCTTCCTGCTCTACGGAGGCGTGACCCTGCGGACGGCGCTGCCGGGCGCGGTGTGCACGATGGTGGGGCTGGCCGGGCTGCGGGTGGTCTCGCACCTGATCTTCGCCCAGATGATGGTCTCCAACGCGGGCGCCTACGGCCCGGTGGGCACGGTGCTCACCGTGGTGAGCTGGCTGGTCGGGGTGGGCTTCGTGGTCTTCGGCGGCGCGCTGGTGGGCCGCCACATGCGCGACAGCCGCATCCTGCGCCTCGGCGCCGAGATCCCGCGGCCGCAGCAGCCCGAGGGCTGGTTCGAGCAGCCCGAGGACGAGCCGGCGGTGCTGCGCTGGCGCTCCGACGGCCAGGGCGGCGCGGCGGAGTGACCCGCCGGCCGGAGTGACCCGCCGGCCGGAGTGACCCGCGGACCCGCCCGCTCGACGGGACGGGGTCCGCGACAGGACGGGTCCGCGACGGCTCCCAACCCGCGCACCGCGTCCGCCCGTCCGGCGCGACGCCCAGCGCGGCCGACACGATGTCCGCCCCGTCCAGCGCGTCCGACACCATGTCCATGTCCGCCCCGTCCAGCGCGTCCAGCGCGTACGGCACGTCCGGCGCGACGTCCAGCACGTCCGGCGCGCCCAGGACGCCCGCGGCCGACGGCCGCGACCCCCACGACGGCCGCCACGGCCCGGCGGACAAGACGGCGGCGCCGCCCTCCCCCAGCGGGGAGGGCGGCGCCGTCGGTCGTGCGCGGAGGGCCCGAGGGGCCCGGACGCTGAGCCGGGGCTCAGAAGTCCATGTCACCGCCGGGCATGCCGCCCGGAGCGGCCGCGGCGGCCTTCTCCGGCTTGTCGGCGATGACGGCCTCGGTGGTGAGGAAGAGCGCGGCGATGGAGGCCGCGTTCTGCAGCGCGGAGCGCGTCACCTTCGCCGGGTCGATGATGCCCTCGGCGATCAGGTCGACGTACTCGCCGGTCGCGGCGTTCAGGCCGTGGCCCGGGGTCAGGTTGCGCACCTTCTCCACCACGACACCGCCCTCAAGGCCGGCGTTGACGGCGATCTGCTTCAGCGGTGCCTCAAGGGCGAGCTTGACGGCCGACGCGCCGGTCGCCTCGTCACCCTGGAGCTCCAGCTTGTCGAAGACCGCGGAGGCCTGCAGCAGGGCCACGCCGCCACCGGCGACGATGCCCTCCTCCACGGCGGCCTTGGCGTTGCGCACCGCGTCCTCGATGCGGTGCTTGCGCTCCTTGAGCTCGACCTCGGTGGCGGCACCGGCCTTGATGACGGCCACGCCGCCGGCCAGCTTCGCCAGGCGCTCCTGGAGCTTCTCGCGGTCGTAGTCCGAGTCGCTGTTCTCGATCTCGGCACGGATCTGGTTGACCCGGCCGGCCACCTGGTCGGCGTCGCCCGAGCCGTCCACGATGGTGGTCTCGTCCTTGGTGATGACGACCTTGCGGGCGCGGCCCAGCAGGTCCAGCCCCGCGTTCTCCAGCTTGAGGCCGACCTCCTCGGAGATGACCGTGCCGCCGGTGAGGATGGCGATGTCGCCGAGCATGGCCTTGCGGCGGTCACCGAAGCCCGGGGCCTTGACGGCGACGGACTTGAAGGTGCCGCGGATCTTGTTGACCACCAGGGTCGACAGGGCCTCGCCCTCGACGTCCTCGGCGATGATCAGCAGCGGCTTGCCGGACTGCATGACCTTCTCCAGCAGCGGGAGGAGGTCCTTCACCGCGG
This sequence comes from Actinacidiphila yeochonensis CN732, assembly GCF_000745345.1. NCBI lineage: Bacteria > Bacillati > Actinomycetota > Actinomycetes > Kitasatosporales > Streptomycetaceae > Actinacidiphila > Actinacidiphila yeochonensis. Next base: position 321,263 of record NZ_JQNR01000005.1, read on the forward strand.
AGACCTTGGAGTTGACGATCAGGATGTACGGGTCGTCGAGCGACGCCTCCATCCGCTCCAGGTCGGTGGCGAAGTAGGCGGAGATGAAGCCCTTGTCGAAGCGCATGCCCTCGGTGAGCTCGAGCTCCAGGCCGAAGGTCTGCGACTCCTCGACGGTGATGACGCCTTCCTTGCCGACCTTGTCCATGGCCTCGGCGATCAGCTCGCCGATCTGGGTGTCAGCGGCGGAGATCGAGGCGGTGGAGGCGATCTGCTCCTTCGTCTCGACGTCCTTGGCCTGCTCCAGCAGGGCGGCGGAGACGGCCTCGACGGCCTTCTCGATGCCGCGCTTGAGGGCCATCGGGTTGGCGCCGGCGGCGACGTTCCGCAGGCCCTCCTTGACCAGGGCCTGGGCGAGGACGGTCGCGGTCGTCGTGCCGTCACCGGCGACGTCGTCCGTCTTCTTCGCGACCTCCTTGACCAGCTCGGCGCCGATCTTCTCGTAGGGGTCCTCCAGCTCGATCTCCTTGGCGATGGAGACACCATCGTTGGTGATCGTGGGGGCGCCCCACTTCTTTTCGAGGACGACGTTGCGGCCCTTCGGGCCGAGAGTGACCTTGACGGCGTCGGCGAGCTGGTTCATCCCGCGCTCAAGGCCGCGCCGTGCCTCCTCGTCGAACGCGATGATCTTGGCCATGGTGAAGTGCCCTCCGCGGACTTGTCGGTTGCGCTCGGACCAGGCGGCGCCCGCGACGGACGGCCGCGGGGCTCCGGTCTCTTCCCGGCTCCCGCACGAGCCTCACCGGCCCGGTCCTCCTGTCACTCTCACTCGTAGAGTGCTAACGCCAATGATTAGCACTCACCCCCTGCGAGTGCAAGCGCCTCCCCCCGCACCGGCCACCTCGCGCCCGCCCGCCGGGCGGCTCCCGCCGGACCTCAGCCCCCTTCCGGGCGGCCGGCCGGAAGCCCCACGGCGGCAGACCGGGAGTCGGCCACGGGCGGTCGGGAGGGGCCGGTCAGGAGGGCGGGCAGGAGGCGGCCAGGAGCCGGACAGGGGACCGTCGGCGGCCCGTCAGGGCCCGTCTCAGCGCCCCGCGGTGGCGACACGAGGGGATCGCGAGGGGATCGCGAGGGGAACACGAGGGAGAACGCGGGGAGAACGCGAGGGAGCCGCACCCCCGCGGCGGGGTGCGGCTCCCGTGGTGCTGGTGCTACAGGTCGCGTCGGTGGCCGAACGCGCCGGGAGGTCAGACAGCCAGACGGACCATGTCCGCCTGCGGCCCCTTCTGACCCTGCGAGATCTCGAACTCGACCCGCTGGCCTTCTTCGAGGGTGCGGTACCCGTCCATCTGGATCGCGCTGTAGTGGACGAAGACATCCGCACCACCGTCGACCGCGATGAAGCCGTACCCCTTCTCCGCGTTGAACCACTTGACGGTGCCCTGAGCCATTCCTAACTCCCCTATTGCTGGCCCTGTCGCGGCCCCGCACTTCACGGGCCCGGGTCAGACCTCACCCGTCCTGGATTCCCGACCCGATGAGGGAGGGAACCCCGGGGGGCGTGCGCCGGAACGCGTCGACCGCGGCTGAATGTATCTGCACGGATGCCCACTGCAACAGGTCAAATGGACGAGAATTCTCGGCGCGACCGATCGGAAATGCACCGAGAAACATCGATAATGCGGGGCATCCCGGACAGGGCAAACGGGACGCATCGGGATAATTCACCGATGAATTTGGCGATAAATCGCCGCAGTCGTCTTCCGCAAGGACCAGGGTTTACTTCCGGCAACTGTACAACTCTTCAACTACCGCCCGGACAGCGGGACGCCCCGTCCACCCGAAGGGGTGAACGGGGCGATGGTGGCCGCTGCCGGCGGAAACACCCGCCGCCGGCGGCGGACACGGACGGCGCGTGGCCGCCGGTGGTTTCAGCCGCCCGCGACGGCGGGAATGATCGAGACGCTCGCACCGTCGGGGACGACCGTGGCCAGCCCGTCGGAGAAGCGGACGTCGTCGTCGTTGACGTAGACGTTCACGAAGCGGCGCAGCTTGCCCGCGTCGTCCAGGACACGGGCGGAGATGCCGTTGTGGTCGCGCTCCAGCGAGTCGATGACCTCGGCCAGCGTGGCGCCCTCGGCGGGCACCTCGGCCTGGCCGCCGGTGTAGGTGCGCAGGATGGTGGGGATGCGGACGGAAGCACTCATGCGAGGCCAGCCTCTCGGAAAGCGGCAAGGGTGGGGCGGATCGTCGCGGTCGGCCCGCTGGTGGCCGCGACCGCGTCCAGGGTCTTGAGTCCGTCGCCGGTGTTGAGGACGACGGTCTCGCCGGCCGGGTCCAGCTGCCCGGTCTCGATCAGCTTCTTCAGCACGCCGATGGTGACGCCGCCCGCGGTCTCCGCGAAGATCCCCTCGGTACGGGCCAGCAGCTTGATCGCCTCGACGACCTGCTCGTCGTTGACGTCCTCCACCGCGCCGCCGGTGCGCCGGGCGATGTCCAGGACGTAGGGGCCGTCGGCCGGGTTGCCGATGGCGAGCGACTTGGCGATGGTGTCCGGCTTGACCGGCCGCACCACGTCGTGGCCGGCCTTGAAGGCCGCCGAGACGGGCGAGCAGCCCTCGGCCTGGGCGCCGAAGATCTTGTAGGGCTTCTCCTCGACCAGGCCGAGCGCGATCAGCTCGCGCAGCCCCTTGTCGATCTTGGTCAGCTGGGAGCCGGAGGCGATCGGGATGACCAGGTTGTCCGGGAGCCGCCAGCCGAGCTGCTCGGCGATCTCGTAGGCCAGCGTCTTGGAGCCCTCGCCGTAGTACGGCCGCAGGTTCACGTTGACGAAGCCCCAGTCCTCGCCGATCGGGTCGCCGATCAGCTCGGAGCAGAAGCGGTTCACGTCGTCGTAGGAGCCCTCGATCGCGACGAGGTCGCCGCCGTAGACGGCGGCCATGACGACCTTGCCGGCCTCCAGATCGTGCGGGATGAACACGCAGGACTTCAGGCCGGCCCGGGCCGCGGCGGCGCCGACCGCGCCGGCCAGGTTGCCGGTGGAGGAGCAGGACAGGGTGGTCATCCCGAAGGTGCGGGCGGCCTCCAGGGCGATGGCCACCACGCGGTCCTTGAAGGAGTGCGTGGGGTTGCCGGAGTCGTCCTTGACGTGCAGGCCGCCGGTGATGCCCAGCTCGCGGGCCAGCCGGTCGGCCTTGACCAGCCGGGTCCAGCCCGGGTTCAGGTTGGGCTGCTCGGCGACGTCGGCGGGCACCGGGAGCAGCGGCGCGTAGCGCCAGATGCTGGCCGGACCGGCCTCGATCCGGCGGCGCAGGCCCTCGGGGTCGCCGGTCGGCAGGTCGTAGGCCACTTCGAGCGGGCCGAAACACTCCAGACACGCGAAGACCGGGCCGAGCGGGAAGCGGGTCCCGCACTCGCGGCAGGAGAGCGCGGCGGCCGGGCCGAAGGGGGCGCGCGGCTCACCGGCGGAGTCGCCGGACGCGGTGGTCGCGGTGGGAAGTTCGGTGCTTGCGGCAGTGTGCGCAGCCATAACTGGCGAGGCCCTTTCTCCTCATCTTCCTCGTGGCGCGGGCGCGCCAGGAGACGGAATTGGCACCTTCCCCACCGTGTGACCTCGCGGTCGGCGGGAGGGTTGCCGGGGCTTCAACGGGCCGTTCCCTCTGCCCCTCTGGATGAGCGGTATGGCGCCGGGCGGCCTGCCCATGGACGGCGGGCCCGGTGCGTTTGTCGGCGGGACCCCGGCATGCCGGCGCCTCGCGTGTTGTTCAAAACTGTAACCGACGAACCCGGGGGCGGAGACAGGGGTCCGCAACGCGAGACGTGTCACACCGGTCCCCGCGTCGCGGCGCCGGCGCCGGCTGTTCCGGCCTGATCCGGCCTGATCCGTTCGCCGGCCCCGCGTTGGCCGGCCTCCCGGTCGGCCGGGTCGGCGGGCCCGCGGCTCGTCCGCGACTGAAGCGACTGAAGCGACTGAAGCGACTGAGGAGAGGAGATCCGTGCTCGACGAGGTGGAGCGCTGGCTGAAGAGCCGGACGTGGTCGGCAGCCGACCGTCCGCTGGAGGAGCTGCTGGCCGCCAAGCACGCGGCCGGCTCCCGGGGGACGGTCAGCGTGGTGCTGCCGGCGCTCGACGAGGAGGCGACCGTCGGCGCGATCGTGGCCGCGATCCGGGGGCGGCTGATGGCCCCGGACGGGGTTCCGCTGGTGGACGAGCTGGTGGTGGTCGACTCGGGCTCCAGCGACGGCACCGCGGAGGTGGCCGCCCGCGCGGGGGCGCGGGTGGTGCGGCGCGACGAGGTGCTGCCGCGGCTGCCGGTGCTGCCCGGCAAGGGCGAGGTGCTGTGGCGGTCGCTGCTGGCCACCCGCGGCGAGATCGTCTGCTTCGTCGACGCCGACCTGCGCGACTTCGACCCGTCCTTCGTCTCCGGGATCGTCGGCCCGCTGCTGACCGAGCCGGACGTCCACCTCGTGAAGGCGATGTACGACCGGCCGCTGGAGTCGGGCGGCCAGGTGGTGCCGGCCGGCGGCGGCCGGGTCACGGAACTGGTCGCGCGGCCGCTGCTGAACCTGCACTGGCCGCTGCTGGCCGGCTTCGTGCAGCCGCTGGGCGGGGAGTACGCGGCCCGCCGCCCGCTGCTGGAGCGGCTGCCGTTCCCGGTCGGGTACGGGGTGGAGCTCGGGCTGCTGGTCGACGCGCTCGACGCGGTGGGCCTGGACGGGCTGGCGCAGGTCGACGTGGGGGTGCGCCACCACCGGCACCAGGACGGCCAGGCGCTGGGACGGATGGCGGCGGCGATCTACCGCACCGCGCAGAGCCGGCTCCAGCACGGCCACCTGGTCCGGCCGCGGCTGACCCAGTTCGACCGCGCGGCCGGCGGCTTCCGCCCCACCACGCACGCGGTGGACACCGACGAGCGGCCGCCGATGGCCACGGTCCCGGAGTACGCCGCCCGCCACGCCGCCTGACCGTCGGACAGGGCCTGCGGGCCACCCGGGCGGCCCCCGGCCCCGGAGGCCCCCGCGTACCGGTGTCGCCGCAGGTCGCGTGGCGTCCCGAGGGGCAGGACGACGCGTGGGGGACGTTTGAGACGGGGCGCGGGTGGTAGGTCCTGTCTGACGAGCGGCGCCGTCCGCGCAAGGGGCGGCGCCGCTCCTCGAAGCAGGTCCGGAGCGGCGCGGCGTGGTGGCGTGGAAGGAGGCGTGGGAGGTCGGATGGCAGGCAGCGAGGGCAGCGCGCGGGTACTGGTCGCGTCGAACCGCGGCCCCGTGTCGTACACCGTGGGTGAGGACGGCGGGCTCACCGGCCGACGCGGCGGCGGCGGGATGGTCTCGGGGCTGAGCGCGATCGGGCCGGACGCCGGCGCGGTGTGGGTGTGCGCGGCGATGTCGGAGGGCGACCGCGAGGCGGTGCGGCGCGGCGTCGCCGAGCCGGGCACCCGCATGATCGCGGTGGAGCCGGACGTCTTCCACGCGGCGTACAACGACATCGCCAACTCGGTGCTGTGGTTCGTCCACCACCTGCTCTACCAGACCCCGCTGGACCCGGTCTTCGACGAGGAGTTCCGCTCCCAGTGGGCGTCGTACGAGGCGTACAACGCGGCCTTCGCGGACGCGATCGCCGAGGAGGCGGCCGAGGGCGCCGCCGTCCTGGTGCAGGACTACCACCTCGTCCTGGTGCCCGCGCTGCTCCGGCAGCGCCGCCCGGACCTGCGGATCGGCCACTTCTCGCACACCCCGTGGGCGCCGCCGGACTACTTCCGGCTGCTGCCGGACGACGTCGCGGCGCAGGTGCTGGAGGGGGTGCTCGGCGCCGACCGGGCCGCGTTCCTCACCCGCCGCTGGGCCGCCGCGTTCGCCGCCTGCTGCGCCGACGTGCTCGGCGCCGAGGTGTCCGCCGACGGCATGTCGGTCAGCTACGCGGGGCACACCACGCGGCTGGGCGTGCACGGCCTGGGCGCCGACGCGGACTTCCTGCGGGAGCGGGCCGGCCGGGCGGACGTCGAGGAGCGGATGGCGGCGCTGCGGGCCGAGGCCGGGCCGGGGCGCCGGCTGATCGTGCGGGTGGACCGCACGGAGCTGTCGAAGAACATCGTGCGCGGCCTGCTGGCCTACCGGCGGCTGCTGCTGGAGCACCCGGGCTGGCGCGAGCGGGTGGTGCACGTCGCCTTCGCCTACCCCTCCCGCCAGGACCTGGCGCTGTACCGCGAGTACACGGCGGAGGTCTCCCGGGTCGCGGCGGAGATCAACGAGGAGTTCGGCACCCCGGGCTGGACCCCGGTGGTGCTCAAGGTGGACGACGACTTCGCCCGTTCGCTGGCCGCCTACCGGATGGCCGACGTGGCCCTGGTCAACCCGATCCGGGACGGGATGAACCTGGTGGCCAAGGAGGTGCCGGTGGTCTCCGACCACGGTGTCGCGCTGGTGCTCTCCCGCGAGGCCGGGGCGTTCGAGGAACTGGGCGACGACGCGGTGGTCGTCAACCCGTACGACGTGCGGGCCACCGCCGCCGCCCTCAACACCGCGCTCACCCTGCCGGAGGCCGAGCGCGCCGACCGCACGAAGCGGCTGGCGGCGGCGGCCACCGCGCTGCCGCCGACGCAGTGGTTCCTCGGCCAGCTCGACGCGCTGAGCTGAACGGGAGCCGGCACGTCGGCACCGCTGAACGGACGCCGGCACCACGCACGTCGGCACGTCGGCACGTCGGCACGTCGGCACGTCAGGGCAGGTGTCGCCCGTCCGCATGACGCTTCCGCCACGGCCCCGGTGGCACCCGGCGGTCCACCGCATTCTGGCCACACACGGGAAGGGAGCCGTCCATGAGCGTCGACGCGATCGCGCACACCGAGTTCCCCAGGGGGTACACGGTCCTGTCCGGGGCCGACGGCTACGTCGCGGCGCACACCCGCCGTTACGGCACGGGCAGGCTTCCCGTTCCGCTCGCCGACGGCCGCGTCTTCACCCTCGACCTGGATGAACTCCCGTACCCGAAGCCCGAGTCGGAGGTTCGCTGACGGAGGGCTCCGGCCGCGGCCCGGCCGGGTACTCCCCCGGCCGGGTGGCCTGACCAGCCGTCAGGAGTCCAGGGCGTCCGCGATGGCGTCGAGCAGCGCGACCACGCCCTCCGGGCCAGGCACCGCCAAGTCGGCCTGGTCCAGCAGCTCCTGGGGGGTCTCACCGGTGGCCGCGCTGGCCACGAGCAGGCCCGGGACGCCCTCCTCGCGCAGCCGGGCCACGGTCGCGAAGGCCGCGAGGTCGCCGAGGTCGTCCCCGGCGTAGAGCACGCTGCGGGCACCGGTCTCGCGCAGGTACTCGAAGAGCGCGACGCCCTTGTCCACACCCGGAGGACGCAGCTCCAGCACGTAGCGGCCGGGCTCCACCACCAGGCCGTGGGCGCGGGCGAGTTCGGCCAGCGGTTCGCGCAGCGCCTCGAAGGCGGCCTGGGGGTCCTGGGCGCGGCGGGTGTGCACGGCGACCGCGCGGCCGCCCTTGTCCTCGATCCAGGTGCCGTGCCAGGCACCGACCCGGTCGAGGCAGCCGGCCAGTTCGGCCCGGACCGCGTCGACCCCGGGGTCGGGCGCGGGGGCGCGCACCTCGCCGGAGCGGGCGTCCCAGCGCTCGGCGCCGTAGTGGCCGAGGACGGCGAGGCGGTCGAGCCCTGGCACTCCGGCGAAGCCGCCGTAGCGGACGGCGACCCCGGCCGGGCGGCCGGTGATGATGACGGCGGCGGCCAGTCGCGGTGCGAGCCGGGCGAGGGCGGTGGCCGCCCCCGGGAGCGCTCTGGCCTGTTCGGGGTCGGGCACGATCGGCGCCAGCGTGCCGTCGAAGTCGAGTGCTACGACGGCCTGTTCGGGGCGGGCGAGGAGCGCTTCGAGGGCTCCCTCGCCCTCGGGCGTGTGCGGCGTGGGGATCTCGGCAGCCATGCGTGCGACCCTACCCGCGTACCCCCGGCGCATGTCGGGCGTACGGCGGCACGTCGCGGATCAGCGCGAGCGGCCGTGCCGGTCGCGCGCCGCCCGCCAGCGGTTGACGGTCCCGGGGGCGTAGCGCAGCGCGGCGGGATCGTCCAGCAGCGCGTTCAGGTGCTGGAAGAAGGCGGTCGGCGACATGCCCAGCCGCTCGCGGATCGCCCGGTCGCGCGGGCCGGGGCCGGACCAGCCGCGCCCGGCCAGGTCCAGTACGGCGGTGTCCCGCGCCGACAGCCCCTCAGCCCCCGGCCGGTCGCCGTCCGGCGGCCCTCGGCGTCCGGCCCCTCGGCGCCCGCCCGGTCGGCGCCCGGCTGTTCGGTGTCGGGCCCCTCAGCGGCGTCCGGTCCCTGGCCGGGCTCCGTGCCGGGCCTTCCGTCCGGCCGCGGCCGCGGCTGCGGCTGCGGGACGTCGTCCGGGCCGGGGCCGGGACCCTCGGGGGTGCTCATGGACGACTCCTCCGCCGCGCGGTGCCGGCCGCGCCGGCCGGTACCGCGATCGTACGGCCGACCCGGGGCGTCAGTTCGCCGCGACGGACTTGGACTTGTTGTCCTGCGTCTCGGCGTAGATCTGCAGGTCGGACAGCACCTTCTTGGGGTCGGAGTGCACGGCCTGCCCGATGACGTCCTTGAGCCGCGAGCTGACCTCGGCCCAGGAGGTCTTGTCGACCGGGTAGAAGACCGCGTCCGGCAGCAGGTTGAGGAACTGGACCAGGTCCTTGTCCTTGGGGTTGGCGCGCATCGCGTCCGAGGCGGACGTGGTCACCGGCAGCAGGCCGTACTCGTCGAGGAACTTGACGCTGTTCTTCTGCTGGTAGACGAACTGGAGGAACGTCCCGTCGGCGTCGCGGTTGCCGCTGTGGTTGAAGGCCATCATCCAGTCGGCGACGCCCAGGGTGTTGGTGTCGGTGCCGGTCTCGCCGGGCAGCGCGGCCACGCCGACGTCGATGCCCTTCTGCTTGGCCTGGGCCAGCAGGGTGGGGTGGCCGTTGATCATGGCGGCGTCGCCGGCCAGGAACTCGTCGAAGACGTCCTGCCGGTTGGTCTTGGCCGGGTCCTTGGGGCCGACGAGGCCGGGCTTGACCAGGTTCTTCGTCAGCCAGCTGAACGCCTCGACGTTGGCGGCGCTGTCGAAGGTGTAGTTGTCGGCCGAGTCGGTCAGCCCGCCGCTGCCGCTGCTGCCGGTCGCGCCGAGCATCCACATCAGCGACTCGGCCTGGGCCTCCTCGGGGCCGAGCGGCAGGCCGTAGGGGACCTTGACGCCGGCGTCCTTGAGCAGCTTGGCGTCCTCGGCCAGCTCCGCCCAGGTCTGCGGGGCCTTCTCGATGCCGGCGTGCGCGAAGAGCTTCTTGTTGTAGAAGAACATCCGGGAGCTGGACACCCACGGGATGCCGTACTGGGTGTGGTCGACCGTGCCGGCCTGCGCCAGCGAGGGGATGAAGTCGGCCTGCTCGCTCACCGTGAAGAGGTCGTCGGCGCTGTAGAGCTGGCCCGCGGCGGCGTAGGAGGCGTAGGAGCCGATCTGCGCGATGTCCGGCGGGGTGCCCTTCTTGACCATGTCGGCGACCGTCGCGTCGACGTGCGTCCAGTCGACCACCTGGACGTCCACGGTGATGCGCGGGTTCTGCTTCTCGAAGGCGGAGACGATGCCGTTCCAGTAGCTCGTGGAGCTGGTGTGCGCCTTCGGGTCGCCGTAGTCGGCGGCGACCATGTGGATCGTGACGTCCTTGCTCAGCGGGGAGCTCGCCCCGCACGCGCTGACTCCGGTCAGGGCCAGGGCCGATGAGAGGCAAGCCGTGATGCCGAGGAGTCGTCGCCGCTGCACTGTTCCTACCATCCTTGGACTTCACCGAGACGTGCGCGGGCGCCCGCTCGGCGGGCACCGCGGAAGGGGAGAGTCTTCCGCATACCTTTAGCCAAGGTCTACACCATGAGTGATCGTTCTCCGTCGCCGGGGGCAGCGGCATTCTCGGCCCACCCCCGCGACGTGCGGTTTCCTCGTCCATCGGGGCGGAAACGGATCTTGCCCTCCGAGTGGACTAGACCTGTTCTGGGGTGAGACGCGAGACTGTACCCGTGAGACACGTCATCGCTCTCGATGTGGGCGGCACCGGGATGAAGGCAGCGCTGGTCGGCGAGGACGGCGCGCTGCTGTACCAGGCACGCCGCCCGACCGGTCGCGAACGCGGGCCCGAGGCGGTGGCCGAGGCCGTCCTGGACTTCGCCGCGGACCTCTACGCCCACGGCGCCGCCGCCTTCGGCCACGGCGCCCTCGCGGCCGGGGTGGCGGTACCGGGGATCGTGGACGAGGACTCCGGCACCGCGGTGTACTCGGCCAACCTGCGCTGGAAGGACCTGCCGCTGCGCGACCTGGTCTCCGCCCGGCTGGGCGGCCTGCCGGTGGCGCTCGGCCACGACGTGCGGACCGGCGGGCTGGCCGAGGGCCGGATCGGCGCCGGCCGGGGCGCCGACCGCTTCCTGTTCGTGCCGCTGGGCACCGGCATCGCCGGCGCCATCGGCATCGACGGGCGGATCGAGGCCGGCGCGCACGGCTGCGCCGGCGAGATCGGGCACATCGTGGTCCGCCCCGGCGGCCGCGTCTGCGGCTGCGGCCAGCTCGGCTGCCTGGAGGCGTACGCCTCGGCCGGCGCGGTCTCCCGCACCTGGGCGCGGGCCAGCGGCGACCCGGCGGCGGACGCCGCCGCGTGCGCGCGGGCGGTCGCGGACGGCGACCCGCGGGCGGCGCGGGTGTGGCAGGAGGCTGTGGACGCCCTCGCCGACGGCCTGGTCACCGGCCTGACGCTGCTCGACCCCCGGACGGTGGTCGTCGGCGGCGGCATGGCCGAGGCCGGCGCCACCCTCTTCGACCCGCTGCGGGAGGCCGTCGAAACCCGGCTGACCTTCCAGAAGCTCCCGCACATCGTCCCCGCCGCGCTCGGGGACACCGCCGGCTGCCTGGGCGCGGGCCTGCTCGCCTGGGATCTGATCACCACGGAGGTGGACGCCTGATGGCCCCCGTAACGACACCGCCCACACCGGCGGTACCGCCGTCGCCGTCGACCCCCTCGGCCGCGCGGCGCACCGTACTGGCGGGGGTCCGCGCCGTGCTGCCCTCCGGGGTGCTGGAGGACGGCCGGATCGCCGTCGAGGGCACCCGGATCGCCGAGCCGGAGGCCGCACGGCCCGACGAGGCGGTCGTGGACCTCTCCGGGCGCGGCTGGACGGTCGTGCCGGGCTTCGTGGACCTGCACAACCACGGCGGCGGCGGCGCCTCGTTCACCTCCGGCACCGCCGAGGACGTCCTCACCGGGGTGCGCACCCACCGCGAGCACGGCACCACCACTCTGGTGGCCTCCACGGTCACCGAGTCGGAAGAGGCGCTGACCCGGCAGGCGGGGCTGCTCTCGGAGCTGGTGGAGCAGGGCGACCTGGCCGGCATCCACTACGAGGGCCCGTTCATCTCGCCCTGCCGCAAGGGCGCGCACGACGAGACGCTGCTGCGCCACCCGGACCCGGCCGCGGTGCGCCGGCTGGTGGAGGCGGGCCGCGGCGCGGTGCGGATGGTCACCCTCGCCACCGAGCTGCCCGGCGGCATCGAGTCGGTGCGGCTGCTGGCCGACCTCGGCGTGATCGCCGCCGTCGGGCACACCGACGGCGACTACGAGCAGACCGTCGCGGCGATCGACGCCGGCGCCACGGTGGCCACCCACCTGTTCAACGCGATGCCGCCGCTCCAGCACCGCGCCCCCGGCCCGATCACGGCGCTGCTGGCCGACGAGCGGGTCACCGTCGAGCTGATCAACGACGGCACCCACCTGCACCCGGCCGTCCTCGAACTCGCCTTCGCCAGCGCCGGACCGGACCGGGTCGCGTTCATCACCGACGCGATGGACGCGGCCGGCTTCGGCGACGGCCTCTACGACCTGGGCCCGCTCAAGGTCGAGGTGCTGGAGGGCGTGGCCCGGCTGGTGGAGGGCGGCTCGATCGCCGGCTCCACGCTCACCCTGGACACCGCCTTCAAGCGGGCGGTGACGGTGGACCGGCTGCCGCTGGAGCACGCGGTGAAGGCGCTGTCCGCCAACCCGGCGCGGCTGCTGGGCCTGTCCGACCGGATCGGCTCGCTGGAGCCGGGCAAGGACGCGGACCTGGTGGTGCTCGACGCGCAGTACGACCTGGTGGGTGTGATGCGCGGGGGCGCGTGGGTGGTCCGCCCCGACGGGGTGCTCTGACCCCGCGCGGTACCGCCGCGGTCGTACGGCGGGCCGGAATGTTCAACGGCTCGGCAAGGGCCGCACCCCGGGCCGTAAAGGCGGCCGGTCCGCTCTGGGCCGGCCGCCGTTGTCTTGCCAGAATCGACGGGTGATCATCACCGTCACGCTGAACGCCGCGCTCGACCTCACCTACCGGGTCCCGTCGCTGGTGCCGCGCTCCACCCACCGGGTGCCGGCCGTGGTGGAGCGGCCCGGCGGGAAGGGGGTGAACGTCGCCCGGGTGCTGGCGGCGCTCGGCCACCGCGCCACCGTGACGGGCTTCGCCGGCGGGCCGGCCGGGCAGGAGCTGCGGCGCGGCCTGGCGGCGGTGCCGCACGCGGACCGGCTGACGGACGCGCTGGTACCGGTGGCCGGGCGGACCCGGCGGACGGTGGCCGTGGCGGCCGAGGACACCGGCGACACCACGATGTTCAACGAGCCGGGCCCGGCGGTCTCCGCGGCCGAGTGGGCCGCCTTCCAGGACCGGTACCGGGAGCTGCTGGCCGGCCCGGACACCCGGGCGGTGGCGCTGTGCGGCAGCCTGCCGCCGGGCGTGCCGGTCGGCGCCTACGCGGACCTGGTGCGGGAGGCCCGGACGGCCGGCGTCCACGTCCTGCTGGACACCGGCGGCGAACCGCTGCGCCGGGGTCTGGCCGCCCGCCCGGACCTGATCAAGCCGAACACGGCCGAGCTGGCCGGCCTCACCGGCTTCGCCGAGCCGGCCCGGGCGGCGCTGGACGCCCGCCGCCGCGGCGCGCGCACGGTCGCGGCGTCGCTGGGCGCTGACGGGATGCTGGTGCTCGCCGAGGACGGCGGCTGGCGGGCCGAACCGCCCGCCCGGCTGCGCGGGAACCCGGCCGGGGCCGGCGACTCGGCCGTGGCCGGGCTGCTCTCCGGACTCGTCGAGGGCCTGGACTGGCCGTCGCGGGTGGCCCGCGCGGTGGCGCTGTCGGCGGCGACCGTACTGGCGCCGGCCGCGGGCGAGTACGACCGGGCCGCCTACGCGGACCTGCTGCCGAAGGTGGCGGTCAGGCCGCTCGGCTGAGGGCGACGACGGCGTCCGGCCGACGCGCCCGGAGCCCGCCGGACGCGGACCCGCGGACGCGGACTCGGCGGACGCGGACCCGCTACTTCGTGACGTAGCCCTGCTTGAGCCAGACCTGGTCCAGGTTGACGCCGCAGTTGGTGTCGGCCGGGGTGCAGGACAGGGAGAGCGTGTTGGCGCCCTTCTTCAGGTCCACCCACGAGTACGTGGACATGCTCCACGCCTTGGCCCAGTCGGTGGCGTGGCTCCAGTTGTTCATCTTCACCGGGCCGGTGTGCGGCTTGCCGTCGACGCCGAGCGTGAGCGTGGCGTCCGGACCGGCGTTGCCGTAGCTGATGAAGTACGTGTACTTGCCGTCCTCGGGCACGGTGACGGTCCACGTCGCCGAGGCGCCCTGCGTGGCCATGTTGTCCACGTAGGTGCCGCCGGCCGCCTGGGCGCCCGGGTGCTCGGTGGAGGTCGCGGCGCCCCCGGCGAGCGCCAGCGTGGCCGCGTCCGCCTTCAACGAGCCGAAGGGGGTCGCGGTGGGCGAGGCGGAGGCGCTGGTGGGGGGCGCGGAGGTGACGGCCGGCGCGGAGGTGCTGCTCGCCTCGGCCTTGTCCTTGCCGCCCGAGCCGTTGGTCATCGCGAAGGCGATGCCGACGGCGACCGCGGCCACCACGGCGACGGCGCCGATGAGCAGGCCCCGGCGGTTGCCGGACCCCGCCGGGCCGCCCGGGCCGCCCGGACCGCCCGGCTGCTGCGGCCCGCCCGGCTGCTGGAACCCGCCGGGCTGCCCCGGCTGGCCGGGGACCGCCTGCGTGGGCCCGGCGTACTGGCCCGCGTAACCCTGGCGGCCCTGGCCCTGGCCCTGACCCTGGCCCTGGTCGTAGCCGTAGGGGGCCTGCGCGGGCGCCTGGGGCGGGTAGCCGTAGCCACCCTGCTGCTGACCGGCGCCCGGCTGGGCCTGCGGCGGGTAGCCGTAGCCGCCCTGCTGCTGGCCGGCACCGGGCTGGGCCTGCGGCGGGTAGCCGTAACCGCCCTGCGCCGGGCTGCGGCGCTCGCCGACCCGCTGCACCTGGTGGTACGAGGTCCGGGGCACGCCTGGCTGCCCCGCGGTCTGGCCCGGCTGCTCGCCGCCCTCGGACCGGTAGAGGTACGCGAACGGGTCGTCGTCCTCCGGGGTGCCGTCGTTTCCGGCAGTCATCGGCTTTCCACTCCCTCGTACTGTGGTATCCCACGACCCTACCGGCCCCATGGGACACACCGTCCAGCTCTTCGACGCCGGCGCGGGGTGCGCGGGTTCCCCCCGGCGGCCCGCGCGCCCCGGCGGTGACGGGGCCGCGGAGCAGCGGTGAACGCGCGGTGAAACGGGGTGGACGGCGCGGGGCGCGGGGCGCTCGGGGCGGCACGGCCGGGCGGCGGACGGGGGACGGCAGGCGGACGGCGAGCGGACGGCGAGCGGTGGGGAAGGGCGGGCGGATCGGTGACAGAAGGCAGCAGGCCGGTGGCGGAAGGCAGCAGGCCGGTGGCGGCGCGATGACGGGCGGACCCGGCGTGAGCCCCGTCGACGGCTCGGCTGGTGACGGCTGGCTGCGGTGGCGGACGGCCACCGAGCGGGCCCTCTACGGGCCGGGCGGCTTCTTCGTCCGCGAACGGCCGGCCGCCCACTTCCGCACCTCCGTGCACGCCTCGCCGCTCTTCGCCGCGGCGGTGGCCCGGCTGCTCGTCCGGGTCGACGCGGCGCTCGGGCACCCGGCGGAGCCGGCCTTCGTGGACATGGGGGCGGGCGGCGGCGAGCTGGCCGCCGGGGTGCTGGCCGCGCTGCCGGCCGGGCTGGCCGCCCGGGTCCGGGTGCACGCCGTCGACCTCGGGCCGCGCCCGGACCGGCTGGACCCGCGGGTGGCGTGGTCGGACCGTCCGCCGCCGGGCGTGGCGGGCCTGCTCTTCGCCAACGAGTGGCTGGACAACGTGCCCGTCGACGTGGCCGCCCCCGGCCCCGACGGCACCCCCCGCTACGTCGAGGTCCGCCCCCGCGACGGCGCCGAGCGGCTGGGCGCGCCGCTGGACGCGCGGGACGCCGAGTGGCTGGCGCGCTGGTGGCCGGCCCCGGACGGGCCGGACGGGCCGGACGGGCCGGACGGGCCGGACGGGACCGACGACGCCGTCGGCGAGGACCTCGGCCCCGCCGGCCGCCGGGTCGAGCTGGGGCCGCCCCGGGAGGCGGCGTGGCGCGAGGCCGCGGGCACGCTCCGCGCGGGGCTGGCGGTCGCCGTGGACTACGGCCACACCCGGGACACCCGTCCGGCCGCCGGCACCCTCACCGGCTACCGGGACGGCCGCCAGGTCCCGCCCGTGCCCGACGGCTCCCGCGACCTGACCTCGCACGTCGCCATGGACGCCCTCCCGGGCACCCTCACCACCCAGCGGGCGGCCCTGCGCGCCCTCGGTGTCAGCGGCGCCCGGCCGCCGCTCGCGCTGGCCTCGCGGGACCCGGCCGGCTACGTGCGGGCGCTGGCCGCGGCCGGCGAGGCGGCCGAGCTGACCGACCCGCACGGTCTGGGCGGCTTCCTCTGGCTGGCCACGCCTGCCGACCCGGGCTGCGCGGACCTGCTGGCACCCTGAGCACGAGGCCGGGCCCGGAGACCCCCAGCGACACGTCGGCCGCGCGTCAGCCGCCGAGCGCGGCCAGCACCCGGGCCTCCACCGCCGGGTCGAGCCCGACCGGTGCCCGGTCGGGACGCTGCGGCGCGCTGCCGCCGATCGAGGCCAGCCACCGCCAGGTGTCGGCGACGGTCTCGCCGACCGGGCGGCACCGCAGCCCCGCGGCCAGCGCCTTGCCGACGTCTCCCTGGTGCATCGTGACGTGGTCCGCGCCCGGCGGCAGCCACACCGGCAGCTGCGTCCACGGCTCGATGCCGGCGGCCAGGACCGTCTCGGGCGCCGCCCAGCGCAGCACCGCGTCCGACCCCGTCACGGCCGCGCACTCCGCCAGCAGCTCCCCCATGGTGGTGTGGCCGGGCGGGCTGACGACGTTGTAGGGGCCGCCGCGCCCGGCGGCGAGCGCGTCCAGCGTCCAGGCGGCCAGGTCGCGGGCGTCGACGTACTGCAACGGCAGGTCCCGGGGGCCGGGGGCGAGCACGTCGCCGCCGCGCGCGATCCGGTTCAGCCACCAGGGCAGCCGCCCGACGTTCTCGCGCGGGCCCAGGATCAGCCCGGCCCGCACCAGCAGCGCCGCGTCCCCGTAGACCCGCTGCGCCGCCAGCTCGCCCGCCCGCTTCACCGCCGCGTAGTCCTCGCCCTCGCCGCTCACCACGGGCGCGCTCTCGTCGAGCCGGGCCGGGGCGGGCTCGGCGTACACCGACCGGCTGGAGACGTACGCGTAGCCCCCGACCCGACCGCGCAGCGCCCGTGCCGCCTCGGCGACCGGTCCCGCCGCGGCCGACCAGGTGTCCACCACGGCGTCCCACTCCCCCGCGGCCAGCGCGCCGAGATCCCCGGTGGCGCGGTCGCCGAGCAGCGTCCGCGCTCCCTCGGGCGCGGGGTGCCGGCCGCGGTGGAAGACCGTCACCCCCCAGCTGCGCGCCACCGCGGCCTCCGCCACCGCCCTTCCGACGAACTCCGTCCCGCCCAGCACAAGGATCTCCATGCCCTCCACCCTGGCCCGGCCGCCGCCGCTCGGGAAGGCGGGAACGCCCGCGGCGGATTCCGCCCACGGCGCAACGCCCCTGCCGGCCCTGAGAGGATGGGACCCATGACGGAGACGACGATCGGGGTGGGTGGCGCGGCCGAGGGTACCGACATGGTGCTGAACATCGGTCCTCAGCACCCGTCGACCCACGGTGTGCTGAGGCTGCGCCTGGTGCTGGACGGCGAGCGGATCCGCAGCGCCGAGCCGATCGTCGGATACATGCACCGGGGCGCGGAGAAGCTCTTCGAGGCGCGGGACTACCGGCAGATCATCATGCTGGCCAACCGCCACGACTGGCTGTCGGCCTTCTCCAACGAGCTGGGCGTGGTGCTGGGCGTCGAGCGGATGCTCGGCATGGAGGTGCCGGACCGCGCGGTGTGGCTGCGCACCCTGCTGGCCGAGCTGAACCGGGTGCTCAACCACCTGATGTTCCTCGGCTCCTACCCGCTGGAGCTCGGCGGCATCACGCCGATCTTCTACGCGTTCACCGAGCGCGAGGAGCTCCAGCACGTGATGGAGGAGGTCTCCGGCGGGCGCATGCACTACATGTTCAACCGGGTCGGCGGCCTGAAGGAGGACCTGCCGGCCGGCTGGCTGGACCGGGCCCGCACGGCCGTGGCCGGGGTCCGCTCCCGGATGGGCCGGTTCGACGACCTGGTGCTCGGCAACGAGATCTTCCGCGGCCGCACCCGCGGCGTCGGCGTGCTGTCCTCCGCCGACGTGCACGCGTTCGGGGTGAGCGGTCCGATCGCCCGCGCCTCCGGCGTCGACTTCGACCTGCGCCGCGACGAGCCGTACCTGGCGTACGGCGAGCTGGCCGACACGCTGCGGGTGCCGGTCCGCACCGAGGGGGACTGCCTGGCCCGCTTCGAGGTGCTGCTGGAGCAGACCCACAACGCCCTCGACCTGGCCACCGCCTGCCTGGACCGGATCACGCAGCTGCCGCCCGGCCCGGTCAACCAGCGCCTGCCGAAGGTCCTCAAGGCCCCCGAGGGCCACACCTACGCCTGGACGGAGAACCCGCTCGGCCTCAACGGCTACTACCTCGTCTCCAAGGGCGAGAAGACGCCGTACCGGCTCAAGCTGCGCTCCGCGTCGTTCAACAACATCCAGGCCCTGACGGTGCTGCTGCCGGGGACGCTGGTGGCGGACATGGTGGCGATCCTGGGCTCGATGTTCTTCGTGGTCGGCGACATCGACAAGTAGGCGCCATCGACGCGCGGGCGACGCCGGCGCCCAGGAGCGTCGACACGTAGGGGACGCCGACGCGCGGGCCCCAGGCGGCCGGGCGGCGGCGTGGCGGCCCTCGGCCACGGGCCGCCGGTGGACGACGAGGGAGCCGGACCCGCCTCGGGTCCGGCTCCCTCTCCTTTGACCAGCTTCGTGGGCGCCGTCGCGGCTACGCCTGGGCGCGCAGGTCGCGGACGTCGAGCTGCTCGGTCTCGTCGTGCGCGGTCAGGTCGATCACCTCGGACGCCTGCGCGTGCTCGACCGGTGCGGCCGGGTGCTGGACGACGGGGCCGACCGGCGCCAGGCCCTGCGGCGGCGCGGGCTTGAGGCCGGTGCCCGAGCCGAAGAAGTCGAAGCCGCCGATCGCGCGGCTCGCCGTCGCGTTCGGGCGGGTCGGCTGCGCGTACGGCAGCACCGCCGAAGCGGTCGGCGCCGTCCGGGGCTCGCCGGGCCGCGGCACGGGCGCGCCCCAGGCGTGCCGGGCCTGCCGTCCGTCGGGGGCGGCGTCCCGGCGACGGGCCTCCTCGACGGTGCGCCGCGCCTGCTGGGTGGCGGCGTTGCGGGCGAGGTTGCGCAGCGCGTCGGCCGCCTTGAGGTAGGCGGCGGGGCCGACGGGGGCCGGTCCCGTGCCGAGGGCGAGCCGGCCGGCGGCCGCTCCCTCGCGCTGCACCCGGCGCCGTGCCTCCAGGGCGCGGGCCCGCTCGGTCTCGGCGGTGGCGTAGCGGCGCAGCAGGTCGGCGTGCTCGGTGCGCAGCCGGCCCAGCTCGGCCCGCTTGGCCCGCAGCTTCTTCTCCAGCCTGCCGCGGATCTCCCGGGACTCCTCCAGGTCCGTCTCCAGCTCCGCCTCGCGCTCCTCGGCCTTCCGCTCGTCGCGGACCTGCCGTGCGGTCAGCTCGCCCACCTCGCGGCCGGCGGAGCGGTCCCAGACCCGGGCCAGCGCCGCGCCGGCCCCGGCGACGAGCGCGGCGGCGACGGCGAGCACCCGCACCAGGGCGGTATCAGCGCAGATGAGCGAGGCGAGGGCGAGCACGGCCGCGGTACCGGCGACGGTCAGCGGCGGCAGCATCCGGTGCAGCGGCTGGGAATGGCGGTGACGTCCACGGGGCATGGCCAGAAATCTAGCGCGCGACGGCCGCCCGCGGGGCGGTGGGGGCGTAACTTCCGGTACCAACGGCCCGGCCCTCGCCAACCGGCCCCGGGCGGCCTCCCCAACAGCCCTTTCCAGCCCACGGGTAACCGCTGTTCCGGGCCGCGCCGACCCCCGCGGCGGCCGGCGGGCCCGCGGGCCCGCGGCGTCGGCGGGGCGGCGGGGGCGGCGGGGGCGGCTGGAGCGGCGGTCCTCCGATCGCCGGCCGGCTCACCGGGGTCGGCTCCTCCCGCCCGCGGCCCACGGCAGGAGCGGAGGGAACCCGGTGGATCACGGAGCGCGACGGCCCGGCTCGACGCGGCGCCCCGGGGACATGGCAGGGGTCCCCCCTTTGGGCATCCCGACGCGGGAACCGCGGAGAACCGGTGCCGGGAATGATCACCACTTGCCGTTCCACGGACGGCTCGGGAGACTGAGCGCGACCAGAGCGAGGGAGACGCCATGCCACCCGGCCCGACCGCACGACGGCGCCAACTCGCGCGTCGCCTCAGGGAGCTGAGGGAAGGGCGCGGCCTCACGCTGGAGGCGGCCGCCGAACTGGCCGGCGTGTCCAAGTCGAGCATCAACCGCTACGAGAAGAAGGACGACAAGGGCGCCGTGAAGTGGGCCGCCGTCAAGGCGCTCTGCGCGGACGCGTACCAGGCGGACCCCGATGTCACGGCCGAGCTGGTCGAGTTGGCGAAGAACGCCCGCGTGGAGGGGTGGTGGGAGCCGTTCGGGTCGGCCGCGCCGGACAGCGTCACCCCGCTCCTGGGCTTCGAGGCCGAAGCGGCGGAACTCCTCTACTGGGCACCCGGGCGCACGCCGGGCATGCTCCAGACCGAGGAGTACGCCACCGCGGTCATCAGCGCGGCCGAGGTCCGCGCCGAGCCCGCCGAGATCAGGCAGATGGTGGACGTGCGCATGCGGCGCCGGGCCGTACTGGAGCGCCCCGACCCGCCGCTCCTGTGCGCGATCCTGGACGAGGCCGTCCTCCGCCGGCGGGTGGGCTCGAACGAGGTGATGGCCGGCCAGCTCGCGTACCTGGTGGAGTGTGCCCGCAGACCGCACATGACCATCCAGGTCCTGGAGTTGGCCTCGGGCGCCCACGCAGCCGGCGAGCCCGGCTTCGTCTACCTGCGCGGCTCCGAGCCGGGCCTCGACCTCGTTCACGTGCCCCTGGTGGGCTCCGCCGCCCTGTATCTGGACAAGACGGCAGAGGTGGAGACGTACCGCGAGGCGTTTGACGACCTGCGTTCCCAGGCACTCGGACCGGCCGAATCATCCGAAGTGATGACAAAGCTTGGCCACGCTTACGAAGCTGCAGCACGACGGGAGTCCCGATGACGAACCCACCCAATAACGAGCCCGAGTGGCGCAAGAGCAGCTACAGCGGCGGAGCCGGCAACGACTGCGTGGAGGTCGCGGCGGGGGCGTCCGACCGGACGCTGGTGCGTGACTCCAAGGACCCGGAGGGGCCGCGCCTCTGCTTCTCCGCGAACGCGTTCGCGGAGTTCGTGGACGCCGTCGCCAGGGACCGGTTCCGGACGCTCTGACGGCCGAGCCGCACCCCGGGGTCCCGGTACGCCCGTTGGCCTGCCGGGACCTCTTCACGTGCGGTGACGGGCGTCGGGCGGTAGGCCCTGGAAGGCGGCCGCGCGGCGCGCCACTCCCCCTCGCCGCCAACCGCTGCCGCCGCCACCTGCGGCTGGACGCCCGGACGCCCGGGTGTCCGGTTCACGCCCGTCGCCGGACGGAGAATCCCTCCACGGGATTCCCGTGGAGGGATTCCCGGAGTCATACTCCGAGCATCGCCAGGCGGCACGGCATCGTCCCGCACAGCGGTACGGGGCGCTTCTCTCTGCACCCCACGGACTGACGCGAGGGGAGCGCCCTCTATGGGCATCACGAAAACCGATGCGCGGTCGACCACCCGTCCTCTCCTGGGCGGCTCAGGCGTGAGCGCGCCGATCGAGTGGACGTCGCCGGGCGCGGCCCGCACCCGCGCGGCGCGGATCGTCGCCGAGCAGCGGACGCTCGGCCCGGAGATCGTCCGCAACCCGCACCTCAGCCAGCCCTGGGCCCGCGCGGCCGTGCGCGCCCTGGCCGGCGCCGCCCGGTCGGTGATAGGCCCGGCCGTCGCGGTCGAGAACACCTTCCTCGTCATCACGGGGTCGGGCCACCCCTTCGAGATCCCCTGGCACCAGGACGGGATCGGCCAGCGCGTCGAGCTGGACCCCGCCCGGTCGGTGTCCGCGTGGCTCGCCCTGACCGACACCGGCGTCGACAACGGTTGCCTCCAGGTCCTGCCGGGCTCCCACCGCAGGGGCTACCTCCCCTACGCGGCGGAGGCGCCCATGGGCGCGGCCCCCGGTCAGGCACCTCAGGCACAGGGGACCACGAACGTCCCCGACTCCGGGAACGCGGTGCCTCTGCCGCTCCGGGCCGGCCACGCCTTCCTGTTCGACGTCCGTCTGCTGCACCGATCGGGCTCCGCCGGCCGCGAAGGCGCGCGCGTCGGCCTGAACGTCCGCTACCTCGCGCCGGGCGGCGCCCACCGGCGCGACCCCGCGTACCCCGGCCTGGACATCCTCAGCGGGTCCGGCTGGTAGTCGTCCGGTCGCGGACCGCGGGACCGCCGCGGACATCCTCCGGACCGACCGCCGAGCCCCTGTCCGGCTCCCCGCACCCGTCGGCTTCAGCCGGAGCCGGAGCCGGAGTCGGTGCCGGAGCCGGAGTCGGAGTCGGTGCCGGAGCCGGTGCCGGAGTCGGAGCCCGGGTCGGGGTCGGTGCCGGACAGGGGCGGCGCGGGGACGGTCGGCCGGCCGTCGGGGGCGGTGACGGGGAGGCCGGCGGCGCGCCACGCCTGGAAGCCGCCGTCGATGTCGGTGGCCCGGCCCAGCCCGAGGTCGTGGAGGGAGGCGGCGGCCAGCGAGGAGGCGTACCCCTCGTTGCAGAAGACGATGACGTGCAGGCCGTGGCCGGTCGCCTCGCGGACGCGGTGCGAGCCGGCCGGGTCGAGCCGCCACTCCAGCTCGTTGCGTTCGACGATCACGGCGCCGGGCACGGTGCCGTCCCGGTCGCGCAGGGCGGCGTAGCGGATGTCCACCAGCAGGGCGCCGGCCCGCGCGGCCTCGGCCGCCTGCCGGGGCGTCAGCCGCGCCAGCCGGGTCCGCACGGTGGCCAGGTGCTCGTCGATCCCGCGCGGGCGGCCCTGCGGGCCGGGTATGCCGGCCACCGTCACCACTCCTCGGCGCGCTCGACGGCCGCCAGCCGCAGCGTGCCGCCGTCGCGGCTGAAGCGGCGCATCAGCGGCAGCGGCGGGTAGTAGGCGTGCACGGAGACCGCGTGGACGGTGGCGGAGTGGTTGACGACCTGGTGCACGTGGTGGCTGCCGAAGGCGCGGCCCCGGCCCGCGGGCAGTACCCGGTGCCGGTCGACGCCGTCGGCCAGTTCGAGCGACCGCCAGCCCTCGGTGGGCAGCGCCACCGACAGCGAATCCTCGGTCAGCTCGCCCGCGGCGGTGACGAAGGCGCCGTAGGAGCCGCCGTGGTCGTGCCACCCGGTCTCGGCGCCGGGCGGCCAGCCGATCAGCCACGCCTCGCAGCCGCCGGGCCCCTCCAGCCGCCGCCAGGTGCGGCCCTCCGGGTCCAGCACCAGGCGAGCCACGGCCGCCGGGTCGGCGGCCACGGAGCGGGCGAAGTCGAGGAGGTCGGCGAGGGTGGGGCGGCGTCGGGACGGGGCCGCCGACGGAAGAGGGGACCGTGGGGGCGCCGAGGACTCGGGCCCGGCGGGGCCTCGACGGCGGGCGCGCTGGCGAGAGGGGCACTGCGGACATGGGGAAACCACCCTGAAAAGGGGACGCCGCCGCTACGGGCCGGCGCCGGGTGAACGTCGGGAGGCCGCGGAGCGCGCGCGGGACCTCGGACGGGTCAACCGCGACGCGCGGGCGTACACACGCTGCTGGCATGCCGGACCAGGTCCAGATGGACCCTCCGGTGCAGGCGCAGGCGCGTAGCGTTCACCACACGGGGAGCGAACCACGGAGCCGGGTCGCCGGTCAACCCTCTGTCACCCCTGAGGGTGAGCGCCACGGGCTGACGGCCGCACGCGCCGGCGCGCCTGACCGGTACCCCCGATACCCCGGTACGCCCGGCGCGGCTTCCCGGCTTCCCGGCTTCCCTGTGGGAACCGGCTACCGGCGGCCCCGCTCGCGCTGCGGCTGGCGGCCGGCCCCGGTGCCGGAGGAGCGGTCGTCGTCCTCGGGCAGCCGGCAGACCCGCTCCAGGAAGACCGCGGCGGCCACCACCGCGATGCCGGCGAGCACCGACAGGCCGGCGTACACCGCCTGCGTCCGGCGCGGGTCCATGTCCAGCTTGTACATGATGAGGAAGACGCAGGCGCCCCCGTACAGGCCCGACACCAGCGCCGCCACCAGGGCGCTGGCCTGGCCGAAGACGACCGCGCGGGCGGCGGCCAGCGGGTCGACGCCCTTGGCGCCGGGGCGCCGCTCGCGCTGGGCCCGCAGCCGGGAGCGGATGTTCAGGGCCGTGGCGAAGAGCACGGCGGCGATCAGCGTGAGCACGATCGGCGCCGCGACGGGGACGCCGGGCAGGGTGCCCACGGTGTCCCACAGCCGCGCGCCGCCCCAGGCCAGCACGCCCGCGATCACGAAGATGCCGGCCAGCTGCCTGATCCGCAGGGTCCTCACCGGGTGTCCGCCTCCACAGTTCCATGTTCGCCGACGCCGGCCGGCGTCGTTCCCCGTCCGTCGTCGTGCTCGGTCAGCCGTCGTGCACAGCCGTCGTCGGTAGTCGTCGGTAGTCGTCAGATGGCCGGAGAGCCGATGATCCGACGGACCGACGAGCTGACGGACCGACGAACCGCCTGGCCCGCCGTCCGGACGCTGTGGCCCGGCTGTGATGCCAACGCTCACTCGGGCAGTCGGAGTTCCACGTCCGTGCGCGACCGCACGCCCTCGCGGCCGACCCGCGCCAGCAGCTCGGCGACCGGGCCGCGGCCCGGCAGTCCGGCCGCCGGGTCCACGTCGTACCACGGTACGAGGACGAACGCCCGCTCGTGGGCACGCGGATGCGGCAGGGTGAGGTCGGGGTCGTCGCTCACCACGCCCTCGTACGCGACGATGTCGACGTCGAGGGTGCGTGCCCCCCACCGCTCGGTGCGCAGCCGCAGGAAGGCGTCCTCGATGGCGTGGCCGCGTTCCAGCAGCGACTCGGGCGGCAGGGTGGTGCGCAGCAGGACGACCGCGTTGAAGTAGGCGGGCTGGCTGCCCTCGGGGACGCCCCACGGGTCGGTCTCGTAGACCGGCGAGACGGCCCTGACCCGCACGCCCGGGGTGTCCTCCAGGGCGTCCACGGCCCCTTGCAGGGTCTCCAGCCGGTTGCCGAGGTTCGCGCCGAGGGCCACCACGGCCCACTTCGGGTTCTGCAGGGTCGTGTCGGCCGCGTCGACGCGGGCGCTGACGGCCGCGGGCACGGGCTGGACGATCGGGTCGACGGGTCCGTCGAACTCGCCGCGGGCCACGGGCTCGGGGTACTGGCCGGTCACGCGCGCCTCCGGGTGATCGTGACGGTGACGTCGTCGAACGGCAGGGCGATCGGCGCCTCCGGCTTGTGCACGGTCACCTCGACCTCCTCGACCAGGGTGTGGGCGAGGCAGGTGTCGGCTATCCGCTGGGCGAGGGTCTCGATCAGGTCGACCGGCTCACCCGCCACGACCGCGGCGACCTCTTCCGCCAGCTCCCCGTAGTGCACGGTTCGCGTGAGGTCGTCCGTGGCGGCGGCCGGCGCGGTGTCCAGGCCCAGCGCGAGGTCCACGACGAAGGTCTGGCCCTCCTCGCGCTCGTGCTCGAACACCCCGTGGTTGCCGCGGACCCGCAGTCCGCGCAGCGTCACCCGGTCCACCGTCTCACTCCCTCGCCCGGCCGCTGGTGCCCTCGGGCCCGTCGCCGTCCTCGTCGTCGTCACTGCCGCTGTCGTCTTGGCCGTCACTGCCGTCACTGCCGTCGTCGTCTTCGCCGTCGTGGCTGTCGTCGCCGTCGGCGTGGCCGCCGTGGCCGGTGTCGTGGCTGCCGTCGCCGTCCGCGTCGTCGTCGTGGCCGTCGTCGCCGTCCGGTTTCCCGCCGCCACCGACGATCCCGGAGATGTCGTCGATGCCGGCGATGTCCTTCAGGTCCTCGATGGTGTCGAGGCCGTCGAGATCGCCGAGGTCGTCCAGGTCACCGACCGCGGTGCCGCCGGGCGGGTCCTCGCCGGCCTCCGGCTCGTCCGACTCCTCCGGGTCCTCCTCGGCCAGCACCGGGGAGCCGTGGTGCGCCCACAGCTGCCAGCTGCCGCCGCTGCGGCGGAAGACGTTGGTGGCCACCACCAGGCCGCCGACCAGCGAGCCGGCCGAGCCGTCGTCCTCGGCGGGACCGCCGGTGAGGATGTTCTCGGTGCAGGTCACCAGAGCGGCGTCGCCGTCGACCGCGACCTCGACGTCGGTGAGGAAGAACTGGATGTAGTCGGTGTTGGCCATGATCAGCGCGTACGAGCGCATGACCTCGCCGCGGCCGCGCAGCGCGGGCCAGCCCGGGTGGACGGTGGTCACCGACTCGGCGAGCGGGCCGGAGAGCACGATCTTCTCCAGGCCGTCCAGGTCGGAGTTCTCGATCGCGTCGTAGAACGCCTGGTTGGCGCGCTCGACGGCGCGCGCCTCCGCGGTACGGGCGGTCACCTGGCACCCGCGTCCGCGCCGCCGGCCGCGGCCTCGATGGCGTGCGCCACCCGGACGGCGTCGGCGCTGGCCCGCACCTCGTGGACCCGCACCGCCCAGGCGCCCTCGCGGGCGGCGATGGCGGTGACGGCGGCCGTGGCGGCGTCCCGTTCGCGGGCCGGCGGCGGGGCGGCGTGCGCGTCACGGGCCAGCACCCGGCCGAGGAACCGTTTACGCGAGGCGGCCACCAGCAGCGGTCGGCCCAGGGCCTCCAGCCGGGACAGGTGGGCGAGCAGCGCCAGGTCGTGGTCGGCGTCCTTGGCGAAGCCCAGTCCGGGGTCGAGCACCACCCGCTCGGGCGCGATGCCCCCGGCCACCGCTCGGTCCAGGCCGGTCCGCAGCTCGTCCAGCACCTCGCCGAGCACGTCGGCGTAGACGGCCCGGTTGTTCATGTCGATGCTCTGGCCGCGCCAGTGCATCACCACGAACGGCACCCCGGCGGCGGCCACCACCGGCACCATCGCCGGGTCGGCCTGCCCGCCGCTCACGTCGTTGACCAGCACCGCGCCGGCGTCGACGGCCTGCTCCGCGACCGAGGCGCGCATCGTGTCCACGCTGACCAGCACCCCGGCGGCGGCCAGCTCGCGGACCACCGGGACGACCCGGCGCAGCTCCTCGGCCTCGTCCACCCGGGCCGCGCCCGGGCGGGTCGACTCGCCGCCGACGTCCACCAGGTCGGCGCCCTGCGCCACCAGGTCCAGGCCGTGCTTGACGGCCAGCTCGCGGTCGAACCACTGCCCGCCGTCGGAGAAGGAGTCCGGGGTGACGTTGACCACGCCCATCACGGCGCAGCGGTCCCACGCGGGCAGCCCGAGCGGCCCGCCGTGGCGTCGCGGCTGCGCCGGGTCCCCGGACGGGTTCGGGACGGTGCCGCGCTGGTGGTCCTGCGGCCGGCCCTGTGACGTACTCATGAGCCCAGCGTACGTGTCACACGGCCGCCTTCTGGCGGGTGCCCGCGGGCGCGGGGGCGGCGTACCCCGGCTGACGGCTTCCGCCGGCCCGGCGCGCCCGCCCGGGCAGCAGGCGCTGGAGGGCCGCGGGCAGCGGCAGCGCGAGGGTCACGAACCCCTCGGCCTGCATGATCGCCAGGCCGATCCGGGGCAGGTCGCGCGAGTTCGGGAAGACCAGGAAGCGGGGCACCCACTCGGGCTGGAACTTGGCGTTGAAGCGGTACAGCGACTCGATCTGGAACCAGCGGGAGAGGAACACCAGCAGGCCCCGCCAGCCGCGCAGCACCGGCCCGGCGCCCAGCCGCTCGCCGCGGGCCAGCGCGGAGCGGAACATCGCGAAGTTCAGCGAGACCCGCCGCACGCCGAGCGAGGGCGCCTGCCGCAGCGCGGCGACGATCAGCAGCTCGTTGAGGCCGGGGTCGGCCGCGCGGTCGCGCCGCATCAGCTCCAGCGACATCCCGTGCGGGCCCCACGGCACGAAGTGCAGCACCGCCCGCAGGTCGCCCAGCTCGGGGTGGCCGCCGCCCTGCCCGGCCTCGCCGCCGTCAGGGGCCTTGTGGGCGGTGACGACGACGCAGTCGCCGTCGGCGGCCTCGCCGAACCGGCCGAGCGCCATGGAGAAGCCCCGCTCGGTGTCGGTGCCGCGCCAGGCGTCGGCGGCCAGCCGCACCCGCTGCCGCTCGTCCTCGTCCAGCTCGCTCACCCGCCGCACCCGGCAGGTGTAGCCGGAGCGCTCGATCCGGCCGACCATCTGCCGGACGTTGCGCATGGCCCGGCCGTCCAGGGTGAAGGCGGCGGTGTCGACGACGGCCTCGTCGCCCAGCTCCAGCGCGTCCAGCCCGGTCTCCCGGGTCCACACCTCGCCGCCGGTCTCGCTGCACCCGACGACGGCGGGCAGCCAGGCGTGCGCGCGGGCCAGGTCCATGAAGGCGCTGATCGCGCCGGGCCACGCCTCCACGTCGCCGACCGGGTCGCCGCCGGCCAGCGCCACCCCGGACACCACCCGGTAGCAGACGGCCGCCTTGCCGCTGGTGGAGAAGACGACGGACTTGTCGCGGCGCAGCGCGAAGTGGCCGAGGGAGTCCCGTTCGCCGTGCCGGGCCAGCAGCCCGCGCAGCCGCGCCTCGTCGGCCTCGCCGAGCTCGGCGGCCGGCTGGGCCGGGCGCAGCAGCAGGTAGGCGGTGGAGCAGGCGATGAGCAGGCCGAGGCCGCCCAGCGAGAAGCCCACGACGTCGCTGACCCGGTCGTTGGTGTAGTGCACGGGCCCCTGGAAGCCGAAGAGCCCGAAGAGGACGTGCTGGCAGCGGTCGGTGAAGCCGGGGGCGCCCTGTTCGGACGCGGGGTGGGCGCTGGTGATCACCAGGCCGAGGCAGAAGGAGGCGGCGGTCAGGCCGACCAGGTTGAACAGGGCCCGCCAGCGGGTCTGCGGGTCGGAGAGGGCGGTGAACTGCCCTCGGTGCCGGATCAGCAGCGCCAGCAGCGCCAGCGAGACCAGTGCCCCGCACAGCGAGTGCCGGTACGCCAGCTGGGTGGCGGCGCCGACCGGCAGCAGCAGCACCGCCGCCCACCAGGCACGTTGCTTTCCGCGCTTGAGGGCGTGGGCGAGCATGAGCAGCAGGACGCCGGTGACCAGCGAGGCGGCTGCCGCCAGCGAGCTGACGGTGCCGGGGAAGAACACGGCCAGCTGGTGCATCCGCCCGGTGCGGAACGCCGGGAAGACCGTGGAGACCACGTCCAGCAGGCCGATGAGGGCGGCGGCGGTGCCGAAGATCTTCGGGACGGAGGAGGCGTTCGGCAGCAGCCGGGAGTGCGGCAGCGGGCGGGGACGGTCAGCGGACACGGAAGGCTCACAGGGGACCGGTGGGGACGCGGGCGTCCAATAGGACGGCCACTCCCGTTTACGGGTTGCGTGCGGGGCGTGTCAATCCGGCCGGTGCCGCGGAAGGGCCCCTCCCCGGGCCGGTGGGCGGCGGGCGGGCAGACGGCGGACGGCGTTCGGCGGACGGGCGGTGGAACGGCGAAAGCGCCCCGGCTGGGAGTCAGCGGGGCGCTTTCGCGAC
Source organism: Actinacidiphila yeochonensis CN732 (assembly GCF_000745345.1). Lineage (NCBI taxonomy): Bacteria > Bacillati > Actinomycetota > Actinomycetes > Kitasatosporales > Streptomycetaceae > Actinacidiphila > Actinacidiphila yeochonensis. Next base: position 350,306 of record NZ_JQNR01000005.1, read on the forward strand.
CGTACGGGCGGAGCGGGCCGGCGGGCGGGCAGCCGGCCAGGACGGCGGACGGGCGCGGGACGGCGGCAGACGGGCACAGGACGGCCGGACGGCGGCCGGCCGGCTCAGCGGCCGATGATCAGGCTCATCGCCTCGGAACGGGTGGCCGGGTCGCGCAGCTGGCCGCGGACGGCCGAGGTGATGGTCTTCGCGCCGGGCTTGCGGACGCCGCGCATCGTCATGCACATGTGCTCGCACTCCACGACGACGATCACCCCGCGCGGCTCCAGGATGCGCATGAGCGCGTCGGCGATCTGGGTGGTCAGCCGCTCCTGCACCTGGGGGCGGCGGGCGTAGACGTCGACCAGCCGGGCCAGCTTGGACAGCCCGGTGATCTTGCCGTTGACCGACGGGATGTAGCCGATGTGGGCGACCCCGACGAAGGGCACCAGGTGGTGCTCGCAGGAGGACATCACCTCGATGTCCTTGACCAGCACCATCTCGTCGTGGCCGAGGTCGAAGGTGGTGGTCAGGACGTCCTCGGGGCTCTGCCACAGTCCGGCGAATATCTCGCGGTAGGCGCGTGCCACCCGGGCCGGGGTCTCCCGCAGGCCCTCCCGGTCGGGGTCCTCCCCCACCGCGAGGAGCAGCTCGCGGACCGCCGCCTCGGCGCGCTTCTCGTCGAACTCCCCGACGGGGGCGCCGTCACTGTCGAGCGTCACGGGATCGATCATGGGTGCCTCGTTTCGTCTGTCCGGTGCGCCGCGCACCGCTGCCCGGTGGGCCGGCCCGGGGCCGTCGGCCGCCGTACCGCCCGGACCGCCGTCCGGAATCCGTCCGGAATCCGTCCGGACCGCCGTCCGCAATCCGCCCGGAACGCCGCAGCGGCCCCCAGGGACGAAACCCCGGGGACCGCCGCGTGCATTCCGTCAGCTCTCCGGCCTGTCCTCGGGCAGGTCCGTGGGCTCCGCCGGCTTGGTGGTGGAGACCGGCGGGGTGCCCGTGCCGTTGATCGCCTGCGGGCCGCCGGCGCTGTTGGTCAGCGCCAGCTCCTTCGGCGAGAGCACCGGCGGACGGGTGGAGGGGGTGCGGCGCGCCGAACCCGTCCAGGCCGGCCGCGGCGGACGCTTGACGACGGGGGTGAAGATCTCGGCGATCTCCTCCTTGTTCAGCGTCTCCCGCTCCAGCAGCGCCAGCACGAGGTTGTCCAGGACGTCCCGGTTCTCCACCAGGATCTCCCACGCCTCGTTGTGCGCCGTCTCGATGAGCTTCTTGACCTCCTCGTCCACCAGCCCGGCGACCTCCTCGGAGTAGTCGCGCTGGTGGCCCATCTCGCGGCCCAGGAACGGCTCGGAGTTGTCGGAGCCGAACTTGATCGCGCCCAGCCGCTCGGTCATGCCGTACTGGGTGACCATCGCACGGGCCGTGGAGGTGGCCTTCTCGATGTCGTCGGAGGCGCCGGTGGTCGGGTCGTGGAAGACCAGTTCCTCCGCCGCGCGGCCGCCCAGCATGTAGGCGAGCTTGTCGAGCATCTCGTTGCGCGAGGTGGAGTACTTGTCCTCGTCGGGCAGCACCATGGTGTAGCCGAGCGCCCGGCCGCGGGACAGGATGGTGATCTTGTGCACCGGGTCGGAGCTGGGCGAGGCCGCCGCGACCAGGGCGTGGCCGCCCTCGTGGTACGCGGTGGTCTTCTTCTCCTTGTCCGACATGATGCGGGTGCGCTTCTGGGGGCCGGCGACCACACGGTCGATGGCCTCGTCGAGCACCGCGTTGTCGATGACCTTCTTGTCGCTGCGGGCGGTGAGCAGCGCGGCCTCGTTGAGGACGTTGCTCAGGTCGGCACCGGTGAAGCCGGGGGTGCGGCGGGCGACGGCCATGAGGTCGACGTCCGGGGCGATCGGCTTGCCCTTCTGGTGCACCGTGAGGATCTCCAGGCGGCCCTGGAGGTCCGGCGGGTCCACCGCGATCTGCCGGTCGAACCGGCCGGGGCGCAGCAGCGCGGGGTCGAGGATGTCGGGACGGTTGGTGGCGGCGATGAGGATCACACCGCCCTTGACGTCGAATCCGTCCATCTCGACGAGCAGCTGGTTGAGCGTCTGCTCGCGCTCGTCGTGACCGCCGCCGAGGCCGGCGCCGCGGTGGCGGCCGACCGCGTCGATCTCGTCGACGAAGACGATCGCCGGGGCGTTCGCCTTGGCCTGCTCGAAGAGGTCGCGCACCCGGGAGGCGCCGACGCCGACGAACATCTCGACGAAGTCGGAACCGGAGATCGAGTAGAACGGCACGCCGGCCTCACCGGCCACCGCCCGCGCCAGCAGGGTCTTGCCGGTGCCGGGGCGGCCGTAGAGCAGCACGCCCTTGGGGATCTTGGCGCCGACGGCCTGGAACTTCGCCGGCTCCTGGAGGAACTCCTTGATCTCCTGGAGCTCCTCGACGGCCTCGTCGCAGCCGGCCACGTCGGCGAAGGTGGTCTTCGGCGTGTCCTTGGTGATCAGCTTCGCCTTCGACTTGCCGAACTGCATGACGCGCGAGCCGCCGCCCTGCATCTGGTTCATCAGCAGGAAGAAGACGATCACGATCAGCGCGAACGGCAGCAGCGACAGCAGGATGCCGACGAGGGCGTTCTGCTTGGACGGCGAGACGGTGTAGCCGTCGGGCAGCGAGACGCCCTTGACCTTCCCGTTCTGGATCTTCTGGAGCTCCGCGGCGATGGCGGAGCCCTGGTTGCCGATGTAGCTGGCGCGAACCTTGTCGCTGTTCTTGATCTTGTAGCCGTCCCGCAGCTGCACCTTGATGGAGTTGTCGTCTCCGGTGGTGAGCTGTGCCGATTTGGCGTGGTTGGCCTCGATCGCGTGCAGGACCTGGCCGGTGTCGGCTGTCTTGTAGCCGTTGCCGGAGCTCACGACTTCCATCAACACGACCACGGCAAGGACAATGAGCACGATCCACATGACCGGCCCACGGAAGTAGCGCTTCACGTCCATCCATGCGGGGCGGCGACGCCCCGTCCCTCCTGCCGCAGTGAGGCACGGCCACCGCGTGGCGGTGCGTGCATCCGGTGTATGACCCGACCTTCGGACGGTTCCCCAAGTATTGTCACCCGAGGTGGCCGCCGACCGTTAACTATCCGGCTTTCCCCTGCTCCAACGGCGGGAGACCGGTGGAGGTTCCCACAGGAACCTCCCAGGTCCCGCGTGGTCGCCGCGCCCGGTCCCGTCGGGACGGGAGAGGGCGGGCGCCGCGCGGGGCGACCCGGGCCTCAGCCGCCGTAGACGTGCGGGGCGAGGGTGCCCACGAAGGGCAGGTTGCGGTACTTCTCGGCGTAGTCGAGGCCGTAGCCGACCACGAACTCGTTGGGGATGTCGAAGCCAGTGTATTTGACATCGATCTCGACCTTGGCGGCCTCGGGCTTGCGCAGCAGCGCGCACACCTCCAGGGAGGCCGGGCCGCGCGAGCCGAGGTTGCTGATCAGCCAGCCGAGCGTCAGCCCGGAGTCGATGATGTCCTCGACGATCAGGACGTGCCGGCCGGCGATGTCGGTGTCCAGGTCCTTGAGGATGCGCACGACGCCGGAGGACTTGGTGCCGGCGCCGTAGGAGGACACCGCCATCCAGTCCATCGTGACGTTGCTGGACAGCGCCCGCGCGAGGTCGGCCATCACCATGACCGCGCCCTTGAGCACGCCCACGATGAGCAGGTCCTCGCCCGCGTAGTCCCGGTCGATCTGCGCGGCCAGCTCGGCCAGCTTCGCGTCGATCTCTGCCTTGGTCAGGAGCACCTTCTCCAGGTCGGCGCCCATGTCGGTCTCGTTCACTACGCGGTACGTCCCTCGCTGGCTGTGCGGCTGCTGCTCGGCTGTGTACGGTCCTGGTTCGCCGGACGCGCGGTCCGGCCCGGGCCGGACCGCGCCACGGGACGCGGCGCGGCGTTCACGACGCCGTGAAGAACAGTCTGCCATTGGCCCGCCTGGCGGTGACGCCCCCGGGCAGGTTGAGTGCTTTCTGGCCCCTCCAGCCGGTCACCAGGCGGTCCACCTCCTCGATGTGGCGCGCGAAGAGGAAGCCGGGCGGCGAGCCGGCGGCGACCGCGGCGCGGCGCAGCACGCGGCGGCGCACCGCGGCGGGCAGCGTGTGCAGCCGTCCGACGTCCAGGCTGCCGTCGTCCCCGGCGGCGTCCGCCTCGGCGTCCGCGGCCCACTGGTCGAGCGCGTCGGCGTCGTCCCGGGAGAGCTGCGCGGTGCGGGCCAGCGCCTCGACGACGCCCTTGCCGAGCGACTTCTCCAGGACCGGCAGCGCCTCGTGCCGGACCCGGGAGCGGGTGTAGGCGGGGTCGTGGTTGTGCGGGTCCTCCCACACCGTGATGCCCTGGGCCAGGCAGCCCTGGCGGACGGTGTCGCGGTCCAGCAGCAGGAACGGCCGGCGGTAGCGCCCGCCGGCGCCCGAGACGGCGGCCATGCCGGACAGCGAGCGGGTGCCGGAGCCGCGGGCGAGGCCGAGCAGCACCGTCTCGGCCTGGTCGTCCCGGGTGTGCCCGAGCAGGACGGCGGCGGCACCGCGGCGCTCGGCGGTGGCGTCCAGGGCGGCGTAGCGGGCGTCCCGGGCGGCGGCCTCGGGGCCGACGCGGCGGGCGGTCCCACCGGTGTAGGCGTGGCTGTGGGCGGGCGCGCCGGACTGCCGCCCGACGGTCACCCTGACCACGTCGACGGGGTCGAGTCCGAGGTCGCGCAGGCGCGTCGCGACCTCCTGGGCGCGGCGTGCCGAGCCGTCCTGGAGGCCGTGGTCCACGGTGACGGCGCCGGCCCGGACACCGAGCCGGGGGGCTTCGAAGGCGAGCGCTGCGGCCAGCGCCATGGAGTCGGCCCCGCCGCTGGACGCGGCGAGTACGACGGGGTTCGGGTCGGCGGCAGCGGTGAGCACGTCCTGAAGGACGCGGCGGACCGCCAGGCGTATCGCCGCGACCGTGGGGTGGGGTCCCATGTCCGGTTCCCTCCTGGGGAGGCTGTTTGGGCCCCGCGGCGGGCGCGGAGCCGGTCGAGCGGTGGATGCGGGTGGCGTGGGGGGTGGGCTCTGCTGTGCGGGCTCGCGGTGCGGGGCTTGGGCTTGCGGTGCGGGGCTTGGGCTTGCGGTGCGGGGGCTGCAAGGAGAACGAGCGGGGGCGTTCGGAGTGGCGCTGCTTCGTACGGCCGGGGCCGCGGCGGTCGCCCGCCGCGCGCCGCGGGCGGGGTGCGGACGCCGGCCGTGGCGACCGCCGCGGCGGCGGTTGTTGACTCAGGGTGTTCAGATGGTGACAGAACCCCGGGCACAACCCGAGCATCGCACGCGGCACCCCACGCCAACGCTCCCTCGGACGGGTGAACCGGTCGCACCCGTGGCGGACGGCGCCCCCTGCGTGCCGCCACCCGCCGTCTGCCGCCCTTCGCCCTCACCACCCCCGCGCGCGCCGGTCCGCGCTGTCCGCGCCGCGCGCCCTCTTCCGCGCCGGCCCGAGCCCGCCCGCGCCCTCGCTGCCCGCTGGTGCCCCCGCCGCCCGCCCGCGAGTACCCTCGCCGACACCGGCGGCGGACGCTGACGGCCGCCTCAGGGCGGGCCCCGCCCGGCCGGGACCGCACCTCCCGCACGCTACCGGGCGCCCGGACACGCCGAGCCCGCAGGGCACCCCGGCGGGGGCCCTGCGGGCTCGGCGTACGTGGCCGCTTCCGGCACCGGGGCGCCCTGACGGGCGCGCGGGTCGGGCGGGTCAGGCGGTGCCGTGACCGGCGACGCGCCCCACCCACTCGGCGGGCGCGGCGATCTCGGCCTTCGTCGGAAGGGTGTTCGGAGAGGTCCACACGCGGTTGAACCCGTCCATGCCGATCTCGTCGACCACGGCCCGGACGAACCGCTCGCCGTCCCGGTACTGGCGCATCTTGGCGTCCAGGCCGAGCAGCCGGCGCAGCGCCTGGTCGAGCCGGCCGGCGCCGGTGGCCCGGCGGCGGCCGAACTTCTCCCGGATCTCCGCGACGGAGGGCACCACCTCGGGCCCGACACCGTCCATCACGTAGTCGGCGTGGCCTTCGAGCAGGGACATCACGGCGGTCAGCCGGGCCAGGATCTCGCGCTGGGCCGGCGTCTGCACGAGGTCGACCAGGCTGCGCCCGTCGTCCGGCCCGCCCGCGCCGGCGGTGCCGTCCGCAGTGCCGTCCACGCCGTCCACGCCGTCGGCCGGGTCGGCGCCGTCGCGTTCCCGGCCGCCGGTGAAGGTCTGCACGGCCTGCCGTACCCGTTCGATCACGGTGGAGGCGTCGAGGTCGGTCTCGGCGAGGAACGCCTGGATCTCGCCCTCGATGTGGTCGCGCAGCCACGGCACGGCGGTGAACTGGGTGCGGTGCGTCTCCTCGTGCAGGCACACCCAGAGCCGGAAGTGGTGCGGGTCGACGTCCAGCTCCCGCTCGACGTGGACGATGTTCGGCGCCACCAGCAGCAGCCGGCCGGCCCGCGACTGCCCCGGCTCCGGCCGGACCGGGCCGGCCGGCAGGTCGCGGCTGGGCGGGGCGAAGGTCTCGTACTGGCCGAGCACCCGGGAGGACAGGAAGCTCAGCAGCATCCCCACCTCGACCCCGGTGACCTTGCCGCCCACCGTGCCGAGCACCGCGCCGCCGGGGCCGCCGGGGCGGCGCGCCTGCATCTTGCCGGTCAGCGGCTTGAGCACCTCGCGGAAGCCGGCCACGTTGGCCCGCACCCAGCCCGGGCGGTCGACGATCAGCACCGGGGTGCCGCGCGGCCCGGGCGCCTCCTGACCCTCGTACATCCGGGTGAACGCCCTGACGTGCTCCTCCGACTCCCGCGCGTGCTCGCGCAGTTCGGCCACGATCGCGCGCGCCTCGTCCCGGCTCACCTCCGGCCCCGGCCGCGTCAGCCGCTGCGCGGTCGCCTCGGCGAGGCTCCAGTCGACCATCTCGCTTCCACCGATGCTCGTCATGCCTTCACCGTACGTTGCCGCCTCGGCTTTGGGGCTGCTCCGGGCGGTTCGGGATCGGTTTCCGGCTCCCCGGCGGACGGACCGGACGGTCAAGGGCGGTCGGGGGGCGGTCGGGGGCGTTCAGCGGCGGTCGGGGGGCGGTCGGCGGTGATCCGCGCGCCCTCCCCGGGCCCGACGGCGGGAGGTCCGGCAGGACGGTCCGGCAGCGGCCGCCACCCCGCGCCGCCTGGGGCGACGGAGGTTTCGAGGGGGCGGCGGACGGGGGCGCCGCGTTCACCTTCTGACGGCACGCGCGAAATTTTCCCGGACCGATCTTCGAGGCCGAAATGGGGGTCTTGCGGCGCCCGGGGCCGAGCGGGCACCTTCAGCACATCCCTCCGTATCTCACGGATACCGAGGGGCTCCCGCACACCGCGTGACCGTCACGCACCTTCGGCGTGCCCAAAACCCTCCAGCACCTTCGGCACGTCCGGCACCGTCCAGCACCTTCAGCACGTCCGGCCCATGCGGCACCCTCGGCGCGTCGAGCACGCGGCTCGGGTCCCCCCTCTGGCGTCAGCCTCCGCCAAGGGCCGGCCGCATCTCCCCCCAGGAGTCACCATGAGAGCGCTCGGAAAACTGCCCGGCACCACCTCCGCCACCGGCCACGGCACCCCCGCCGGGTCCGCCGTCCCCCGCCCGTTCGCCGTCCCCGCGCTGGCCCCCGACCGGGTCGGGCCGCTGGTGGTCGGGCTGTTCCGGATCATCGTCGGCCTGCTGTTCGCCTGCCACGGCGCCGCCAGCCTCTTCGGCGTCTTCGGCGGCCCCGAGGGCGGCGGCCCCGGCCCTGCCGCGTTCGTCTGGCCGAGCTGGTGGGCGGCGGCCATCCAGCTGGTCTGCGGCGTGCTGGCGGCGGTCGGGCTCGGCACCCGGCTGTCCGCCCTCGTGGCCTCGGGCTCCATGGCGTTCGCGTACTTCGACGTGCACCAGCGCCACGCCCTGCTGCCGATACAGAACCACGGCGAGCCCGCCGTGATGTTCTGCTGGGCCTTCCTGGTGCTGGTCGTGACCGGGGCCGGCGCCTTCTCGCTCGACGGCCTGCTGCGCCGCTCCGCCCGGACGCCCGGCACCACGGCAGCCACCGCGACCGCGACCGCCGCGACCGCGTCGGCCACGGCTGCCGCCACTCCGGCGACCCCGGCCCCGGACGTCCGGGTGGCGGCCGACGGCTGATCCGTCCCGCCACCGCTGTCCCGCCCGTCCCATCCCGCCTCCTCCCGCCTCCTCCCGCCCGGCACCGCGTCGATCGCGCCGGGCGGGACAGGGCGGGGCGGGACGGGGCGGGCGCGTTCAGGGGGCGTTCAGGCACCGTTCAGAGGGTTCGGCGGCCTTGGTCGCCCGGCCGCGTTCAGAAGCTGTAGACGGCGCGCCCTCAGTGACCGCTCGGCGGACCGCTCGGCTCGGCTCCCCGGGCCGACACCGGTCCGGTCCCGGGCCGGCTCCGGACCGGTCTTAGGGCGGTCCCGGGCCGGCTCCGGACCGGTCTTAGCGCGCTCCCGGTCCGGCCCCGGCCTGGTCTCAGGGGCCGGCGACGGCCTCGGCGAGGTGGTCCAGCGCGGTCTCGGCGGCGGTCGGCAGGGAGGTGCCCTGGGTCATGAAAGCGAAGACCAGCAGCCGCCCCGAGGCGGTGGTCGTGGTGCCCGCGATGGTGTTCGTGCCCGTGAGCGTGCCGGTCTTGGCGCGGATCAGCCCGGCCTCCCCGGAGCCCTGGAACCGGGTGCTGAGGGTGCCGGTGAAGCCCGCGACCGGGATGCCGCTGAGGACCGGCCGCAGCTCATGGTGGTCCGGGGAGGCGGCCAGCGCCAGCAGCCGGGCCAGGGTCAGCGGGGCGAGCGCGTCGCTGTGGTCCAGCCCGCTGCCGTCGTTGAAGGACGCGTGCGGCAGCGGCACCCCGTAACGGGTCAGCGCCGCCCTGATCGCGGCGGCGCCGCCGGCGAAGCTGACCGGGCGGCCGGAGGCCAGGGCGGCCTGCCGGGCCAGCGCCTCGGCCAGGTCGTTGTCGCTTTCGGTCAGCATCTGCTCGACGAGGTCGGACAGCGGCGCCGACCGGTGGGCGGCCAGCACGCTGCCGCCGTGGCCGCTCGCCGCCGCCGGCGTGCCCCGCACGGTGACGCCGTGCTTGCCGAGCAGCGTCGCGAAGTCGGCCGCCGCCGTGGCGGCCGGGTCGTAGGCGCGGGGGCGGGGCCGCTGGTGCTGGTGTCGAGCCGGCCCTCGTTCTCCATCAGGGGTGTGACGGGGGCGAGGTTGTCGTTACGCCCGATCGGGTGGAGCAGCGCGCCGGTGTAGAGCGAGGTGTCGTAGCCGAGGCGGACGGTGGTGGTACCGCGGGCCTTCAGGGCGGCGGCGGTGTCGGCGGCGAGCTGTTCCAGCCGGAGCGTCGGATCGCCGCCGCCGACCAGGACGACGCGGTCGCCGCCCGCGGCCACGACGTCGGTGGTCAGCCGGGCGTCCGGGCCGAGCAGGCCGAGCGCGGCGGTCGCGGTGGCGAGCTTCGTGGTGGAGGCGGGGGTGGTGGCCGTGCCGTCGCCGTGGTCGTAGAGGACCTTGCCGGTGGCGGCGTCCACGACCACCCCGGTGGAGAGGGTGCCCATGCCGTAGGCGGTGAGCAGCGGGTCGAGCCGGGTGCGCTCGGCGGCCGAGGAGGGCGCGGCGCCGGTGCCGGCCCCGGCCGGGGCGAGCACGGGCGCGGCCGCGGGTACGACGGCGGGCGCCGCGCCCTGCGGGGCGGCGGCTGCCGCCTGGCCGGCTTGCGCGGCGCGCGGTCTCCCGGTGGCGTCCCGGGCGGCGGCGGAGGAGCGCTCCGCGGTGCGCTGGCCGCCCCGCCAGGGCCCCGAGGCCGCGATCGCGCCGCCGGCGACCAGCACCCCTATCGCGGCGGAGCCCGCCACCACCTGCCACGTCCTGCCGAGCGGCACTGCCGACCAGCCCCTTTCGCGACCACCCCGATGCGTGGGAGACACTTAACCACCCACACGTGTGCTGATGACTTGAGGAGTAGGTCCGTGGAGTTCGACGTCACGATCGAGATCCCGAAGGGTTCGCGCAACAAGTACGAGGTGGACCACGAGACGGGTCGCATCCGCCTGGACCGGCGGCTCTTCACGTCCACCAGCTACCCCGCGGACTACGGCTTCATCGAGAACACCCTCGGCGAGGACGGCGACCCGCTGGACGCGCTGGTCCTGCTCGACGAGCCGACCTTCCCGGGCTGCCTGATCACCTGCCGGGCGATCGGCATGTTCCGGATGACCGACGAGGCCGGCGGCGACGACAAGGTGCTGGTCGTGCCGGCGTCCGACCCGCGGATGGAGCACCTGCGCGACATCCACCACGTCTCGGAGTTCGACCGGCTGGAGATCCAGCACTTCTTCGAGGTCTACAAGGACCTGGAGCCCGGCAAGTCCGTCGAGGGCGCCGACTGGGTCGGCCGCAAGGAGGCGGAGGCCGAGATCGAGGCGTCCCGCCGCCGCCTGCAGGAGAACGGCGGCCACTGAGGCCGTTCCCGGGGTGCGGGGAACCACGGTGTTCCCCGCACCCGGCACCTGGCCGCGCCGGGGCTGACCCGGGCGACGGGGGCGTACGCGGCCGTTCCCGGCGACTCGGCCGGCGACTCGGCCGGCGACTCAGCCGGCGGCGGGGTGCAGGACGGCGAACAGCCCGCGCACCCGCTCCTCCTCCTGGCCGCCGCACCACTCGGCCGTGAGCTGGGCCCGTGGCGCCGCCCCGGACGGCGCCGACTGCTCCGGCCGCAGCACCCGCACCAGGTGCAGGGTGAACGGCGCGAACGCGGGCGTCTCCACGGTCAGGTCGGTCCCGTCCGGCCCGTGTTCCACGGCGGTGACGGCGGCCTGCGCGGGCAGCGCGGGACCGCTGAGCAGCGGGGTGACGGTGGGGTCCGGGGTGTCCCCGACCGACTGCATCTGCGCGTCGGAGCGCAGGGCGAGCAGCGCCAGCAACTCGGCCTGGAGGACGGGGTCGTACGTCCCGTCGTAGACGTACCGGTGTCCCAGCACGCCGTGCTCGGTCTCCCCTATCAACGCGTGCTCCGCGCCCTCCAGCGGCGCGGAGCGGTACGTCAGCGGCACGAGGTAGTGCCGCGGCTCGCCGCCCGAGATGTCGGTGGCCACCATGAACTCGATCCCCACCTCGCCCTCCGGGTCGTCCAGCCGGAAGCCCCCGGTCTTCACCAGCTCCGTTCCGGGGGCGGGCACGCCGCCGTCCGCGCCCTGGTACCAGGGCTGGGCGGGCAGCCACGGTGCGATGAGCTCCAGCTTCCCGGGCTTCAACGTGGTCTTGTAGATGATCGACATGCCCCCAGCCAACCCGACACAGGGCACCTCCCGCATCCGGGAAACGCACAACGGCGTGTCGGCGACGTGTCAGGGGCCCCGGAAGGCCCCGGTTCAGGCCCCCGGGAACGCGTCGGCGCGCACGGCACCGACGAACGACGCCCACGCCTCGGCCGAGAACACCAGCGCGGGCCCCTGCGGGTCCTTCGAGTCCCGCACGGGCACCGCACCGGCGAAGCCGTCCGCCACCTCGACGCAGTCGCCCCCGTTGCCGTTGCTGTAGGACGACTTGCGCCAGGCGGCGGCCTTCAGCTCTGAGGCTGCGATGAACATGATGTGTGGTCCTCCAGTACGGATCGGAGCACTGCCAGGGTTCTCTCCGGCGACAACGCGAAGTCCCTGAGCTGATCGTAGGCCAACCGCAGGGTCTCCACCTCCTCTGATTCCTCGATGAGTTGGCCGCTCACGCTGCCTTCCAGATAGGCGATGTTGCGGCCGCTGGGCAGCCACAGCAGGGTCAGCGAACCGCCCAGCATGGGATGCGGCCCGGACGCGAAGTCCACGAGGTGCACGGTCACATGCGGCAGCTGCGCGGCATGGATCAGCCGTTCGAGCTGCTCGGTCCACGCGTCGTCGTCGGGCAGCCGGCGGCGGAGCGCCGACTCGTCGATCAGCACCCGGTAGGTGAGCAGGTTGGCCGTTCCGAGGATCCGCTCCTGCCGGGCCATCCGCTCACGGACCCACTCGGCGCACTGCTCCTCGGTGGCCCCCCAGGACGATCCCAGCTGTACCTGCGCGTACCGCTCGGTCTGGAGCAGTCCGGGGATCACCCCGGCCACGAACTGCTGCATACTTCCGGCCTCGGCCTCGACCTCCATGAAGCCCTCGTAGCGGCTCTTCGCGCCCTCGCGCTTGGCCAACTTCCACAGTCCGACGATGAGGTTGCCGGTGTCGTAGTAGCGGTCCAGCACGCGGGCGGCGTCGATGGAGCCGAGCCGCTCGCCGTTCTCCAGCCGGAAGAGGTACGACGGGTCGTACTTGGTCCGGCTGTTCAGCTCCCCCAACGACAGGCCCGAGCGCTCCCGCTGCCGGGCCAGCTCCGAGTGGTAGACCTTCCGGGCCGAGACGCTCTCGCCGTCGTCCATCGTGCTGTTGCTGTTGCTGTCCATCAGAGTGCAGCTCCTTCCCCTTGCCTGGAGTCCCGGACAAGCGCCCCTTCCACTCATGGCGGACGAGCGCCCCACCGGGACTTCCTCCCTCCGGCCGACCCTTTTCCGGTCCCGGGCTTGCCTCAAGGTGCAGGCAAATTAGACCAATTACCGGAATAACGGATCAGTGATGGTGATCGTAGAGGCTGGAGTTCACCCGCGTTCACGTAATGTCAGGGACTACTCACGAAAAGGTGACCCTCGATCGTTTCCGCCCCCCAACTCGACCGTGAGCTGGCTAGGAGGGCCGTCGGCCACCGCGGACGGGGCGGCCGGACGGCCCGGCTCACCCGCCCGTGACGGCCGGTTGGCGCCTCAGTGCGGGGCAGTGGCCGTCTCCGACGGGGCCGCCGACTCGGGCGCGGCGGCCGAGGGCTCGGCGGCGTCGGCCGTCTCGGCCTGTCGGCTGGGAACACGGCGCAGCAGCAGGGCCACCACGACCGCCGCGACCAGGGCCACCCCGGCGCCGGCGGCGAACGCCTGGTGGAGCCCGTCGACGAAGGCCCCGCGCGCGTCCCGCGCGACGGTGCCGCCGACGGCCTCCGCGCCGGCCAGCGAGGCGTGCGCCGCGCCCGCCGCCTTCGGCGGGAGCCCGGCCGGCAGGTCCAGGTTGTTGCGGTAGCCCGCGCTCAGCACGCTGCCGAAGATCGCGATGCCCAGCGCCCCGCCCAGTTCGCGGGAGAGGTCGTTCATCGCCGAGCCCACGTTCTGCAGGGCCCGTGGCAGCGCGTCGGTGATCTCGGTGGTGGCCGGGGTCATCGCCAGCCCCATGCCGGCGCCCAGCGGCAGCAGTCCGGCGACGACCAGCCCGTACGGGCTGTCCACGGCCAGCCGGGAGAGCACCGCCATTCCGGCCGCGACCAGCACCAGCCCGGCCGTCCACGGCCGCCGCAGGCCGATCCGCGCCACCAGGCGCGGGGTCAGCCGGGTCGCCGGCACCAGTGCCGCCGCCATCGGCAGCACGCCCACTGCCGCTGTCAACGGGCTGTCTCCGCGCACCAGTTGCAGGTACTGCATGGCCACGAAGATGAAGCCGAAGAAGACCATGAACTGGAGCGTCACCGACACCGAACCGGCCGCGAACCGCCGGTTGCGGAACAGCCGCGGGTCCAGCAGCGGGTGCTCGCGGCGCAACTCCCAGAGCGTGAAGCCGGCCAGCACGGCCAGGCCGAGCACGATGCCGCCGGAGGTGCGCGGGTCGCCCCAGCCCCGGGTCGGCGCCTCGATCACCGAGTAGACCAGCGCCAGCAGGCCGGCCACGGCGAGGAGCGCGCCGCCCACGTCCAGCCTGGGCTGACCGGGTTCCGCCGACTCCGGCACGAACGCCAGCGTGCCCGCGGCCGCGACCACCGCCAGCACCACGTTCAGCAGGAACGCCGAGCGCCACGACCACTCCTGGAGCAGCAGTCCCGTGCACAGCACCCCGACCACCGCGCTGGCGGCGGCCACCGCCGTCCACACGCTGACCGCCCGGGTCCGCTGCTCGCGCGGGAAGGTGCTGGTGATGGTGGACAGCGTCGCCGGCATCACCATGGCCCCGCCGACGCCCAGCAGGGCGCGCAGGGCGATGAGTTGGTCCGGGCTGCGGGTGAGCGTCGCCAGCACGGAGCCGCCCGCGAAGACGACCAGGCCGGCGAAGAGCAGCAGCCGACGGCCGAAGCGGTCGCCCAACGCCCCCGCCGGCAGCAGCAGTGCGGCGAACGCCAGGCTGTAGGCGTCCACCACCCAGGCCAGTTGAGTCTGGCCGGCGTGGGTGTCGCGGGCCAGGTCGGGCAGCGCGACGTTCAGCGAGGCCATCGCCGAGACGACCGCGCCGAGAGCGAGGCAGGTGATGAACAGGACCAGGCCGTGGCGGACCGGCCGGGTGCCCGCCGGCGGTCCGGCGGGGTGCTTCCCGGCCGCCCGGGGACGCGGGTCGACGGTGCGCATGGAGTTCCCCCTCCGTCAGGATTCCGTGCTGACCTGCCCACGGTCCCTCCGGCCGGCCGCCCGTCGCCACGCCGATGAATTACCGGCGGCGGTGGCGGCCGGTCCGCGGAGACACCGCCCTCCCGGACGGCCGGGTACCCGCACGCCAACGCACCGGCCCCACGCCGCCGGGCGGCCGGGAAGGCGGGCGGGGCACCGTCCGCGATGAATTCGCCTACTCGGTCCGGGGCTTGACGGCCGCACGGCGCCAACCCGCGGCCGGCCCCGGCGCTCAGCGCGTCAGAGGTCCTGCGGACGCGCGGGCCGCCGCCGCACCGGGCCCTGGAGGGCCGCCCGTACGGACGGCGTGAAGTGCCGTACGACCTCCTCCGCCGTCATGGAGGCGATCGGCTCCATCCGCAGCTGGTACCGGGTGACGATGATGCCCGCGATCTGGGTGCAGAACGCCATCGCCCGCGCCCGCGCGTGCGGTCCGCCGATCCTGTCGGCTATCCGCCCGATCACCTCACGCTCCATCACCTCCCTCACCAGGGCGGCGGCGGACGGGTCGACGGCGGTGCCGCGCAGCATCGCCAGCAGCGCGGGGCCGGACTCGGAGGAGTCCCACGCGGCGACCATCGTGCCCAGCGCCCGGGGGCCGAGCGTGGCCGGGTCGCCCCGGAGCAGCTCCGCGATCACCTCGACGGGGTTGGTCACCAGCGCCATCGCGGCGCCGAACAGCCCCCGCTTGGAGCCGAAGTAGTAGCTGACGAGTGCGGTGTCCACGCCCGCCTCCTCGGCGACGGACCGCAGCGTCACCGCGTCGTAGCCGCGCGCGAGGAACCGCCGCCGGGCTGCCGCGAGGATGGCCTCCCGTGCCCCCGTCGCCTCACCCGGCCGCCCCGGCCGCCGCCTCGCCGCAGAACCGTCACCCGTCATGGCCCGATGCTAGGCCGCCCCCGGCCCACCGTCCCAAGGGTTCGACGCCTCCCGCAGCCGCCCGTCACCGACCTCGTTACAACCGTTGCGGACAGAGCGCAGTTCTCCTATTGCGGAACGTCACGTTCCCTCCGTACGGTGCTTCCGTCATCACTCATCGCGATGTTCGGGGGCACAGTGACCGGTCCCATGGCCGACAATCCGCGGCGCGCCTGGCTCCAGCAGCTGCTGTCCAGCATGGACACCGACCTGGATGCCATGCGGCCGGTCCTGGACCGGCCCGCGCGGGACTTCGGCAGGCGAGGGAAGCGGCGCGGCGCACGCTCACAGCGAGTACTGGGATGACGGGCCGTCCTGTCCAACATGACGGACATCGTGGTGGGCCAGCCTGACAAGGTCACCGCGATGCCGAACGAGGACAAGACCGGTGCCCTGCCGGTGGACCCGCTGAACGAGGCCGACCTCGTCGGCTCGGCGGCGCAGAACGTGGGGCACAAGATCGGCGGTTACTGGGGAAGGCCACTGGAGGACGCCGGGGACTCCGTACACGCCTTCGGAGCCGCCCCAGACGACGTCGGGAGCATCGCCGGCGATCTTGAGACCGGTGGCCTCGACGGGACGGTCCACGACCTCAAGGACGCCGGTGACGCCGTGACCGACATGGGCAAGAACGCCCTTGACACCGTGACCGACTTCTTCTGACGGCAGGAGCCATGACCAGAACCCCGCGCACCGCAGGCGCGGCGACCGCCGCGCTTGTCGCGGCAGTCGCCCTCCTCGTCCTCACCAGCGGCTGCGCCGCGGTCCACCAGGGCGACGTCCAGCCGGCCGACGTCGAGAAGAAGGGGCACGCCTTCGTCCAGCAGACGTTGGCCGCCATAGGCAGCGTCACCGCCACGCCCAGGACCGCGGTGTTCGACGAGGGGTGGACCAAGTGCGCCACCGAGACCCCGGGACAGCACCGCTTCGACTACTCCTACGCCGTACGGGCCGACGTCCCGGCTGCGAAGGTCAAGGCGGCGCTCTCGGCCGTGAAAGCGGAGTACCTGCGTCACTCCTACACCCTTGAGTACCTGCCTCACCCGGAAAGCGGCGTCTCGGCGACCCTGCCCAAGAGCAATTGGCACTTCGGCGTCGACGCCAGCGGGACAACGACGCTCAGCGTCAGCGTGGACTCCGACTGCGTCTTCACCCGCCACGCCCCCAAGACGGTGAAGTAGCCCCGGACCAGGGCCGACGCGGAGGCGCAACAGCCTCGCGGGAGTGGCGCGGCTCTGGGAACGACGGCAAGGACGTTCTCCACACGGTGACCGACTTCTTCTGACAGCAGGAGCCATGACCAGAACCCCGCGCACCGCAGGCACGGCGACCGCCGCGCTTGTCGCGGCAGTCGCCCTCCTCGTCCTCACCAGCGGCTGCGCCGCCGTCCACCAGGGCGACGTCCAGCCCACCGACGTCGAGAAGAAGGGGCACGTCTTCGTCCAGCAGACCCTGGCCGCTATCCGACCCGTCACCGGAACGGCGAAGACCACGGTCTACGACCAGGGCTGGACCCAGTGCGCGACCGAGACACCAGGACAGCACCGCTTCGAGTACACCTTCTTTGTCGATGTCGCGGTACCGAAGTCGAAGTTGGGTTCCGTCGTGACCGCCGCCCGGGCGGACTTCGCACATCGTGGCTACACGAACGAGTACGTACCCGAACCAGCGACAGGTGCCGTGGCCGCTCCGCCCAAGAGTGAGTGGCGGATCAACGTCGGCGCCGGCGAGGGTGCGACCGTCCTGCTCGGCGTGGACTCCGACTGCGTCTTCACCCGCCACGACCCCAAGACGGTGAAGTAGCCCCGGACCAGGGCCGACGCGGAGGCGCAACAGCCTCGCGGGAGTGGCGCGGCTCTGGGAACGACGGCAAGGACGTTCTCCACACGGTGACCGACTTCTTCTGACAGCAGGAGCCATGACCAGAACCCCGCGCACCGCAGGCACGGCGGCCCCCGCGGCGCTTGCTGCGGCAGTCGCCCTCCTCGTCCTCACCAGCGGCTGCGCCGCCGTCCACCAGGGCGACGTCCAGCCCACCGACGTCGAGAAGAAGGCGGACGCGCTCATCGAGCGGACCGTCGCCGCGCTTCGCCCCGTCACCGGGACGACGAAGGCGACGGTCTACGACCGGCGCTGGACCCGGTGTTCGACGGAGACGCCCGGGCAGCACCGCTTCGACTACGTCTACGGCCTGTCGCTCGCGGTTCCGCAGGCGAAGGCCGCTGCCGTCATGCGAGCCGCCAACGCCTTCTTCGCCAAGCGCGGTTACAGGGTCGGCTACTCCGATGCCCCGGACAAGCGGACGAGCGCGGATCTGTCGAAGTCCCACGAGAGCATCGGACTGGGTGTCCAGAACGCCGGTCATATCGCCGTGCTGTACGACTCCGACTGCGTCTTCACCCGCCACGACCCCAAGACGGTGAAGTAGCCCCGGACCAGGGCCGGCGCGGGCCGGGCGGTGCCGCTCCAGGCGTACCGCTCGGCCCGTTCGCACGCCGGCGGCGGTCGGGGAACCCGACCCGAAAGGTCACTGGTGGTGGGCGCTTTGGGCTTGCTCGACCTCGTCGAGGTGGGACTCGCCCCAGGCAAGGAGGGGTTGCAGTGCCCGCCTGAGCGATCGCCCGAGGTCGGTGAGTTCGTATTCGACGTGGGGAGGGACGACCGGATAGACGGTGCGGGTCAGGAGGCCGCTGGTCTCCAGCGAACGGAGGTGCTGGGTGAGCACCTTGGGGGTGATGCCGACGACGGCTCGCTGCACCGCGCTGTAGCGGGCTCTCCCCTCGGACAGCGTGCACAGGATCGACAGCATCCACTTGTCGGCGACCAGGTCGAAGACCCGGCGGGTCGTGCAGCTCTGCTCCAGCCGCATCGGGGTGATACCGCCGGCGGCCTCGGCGACGCCTCGCGGCGAGGTGACACTATCCATTTGGATAGTATGGCACTTTATTGTGCATACTTCCTGGTCAGCGCAGTACTCCGGAGACTGGGTGTGTGACGACATCGGAATCTGTGGCCGCGCCCGTCCGCCGGACGGCGCATGGCTCCGCGGCGGTACTGGCCATCCTGTGCACCGCTCAGGCCCTCGACATCATGAACCTCTCCTCGGTCAACATGGCGCTGCCCGCGATGGCGCGGGACTGGGACGCCTCCCCCGAGCGGCTCTCCTGGGTGGTGTCGGCCTACTCCCTGGTGTTCGCCGGTTTCCTGATGGTGGCCGGGCGGGCCGCTGACCTGTACGGGCGACGCCGGGCGCTGCTGTGCGGGATGGTGGTGTTCGCGGGTGCGTCCGCGGTGGTGTGGGCCTCCACCTCGCTGGTGCTCGCCGTGGTGGCCCGTGCGGTCCAGGGGGCCGGCGCGGCGGTGACGGTCTCGGCCGCGCTCGGGCTGATCGGCGCGCTGTGGGACGAGGAACCGGGGCGGTCACGGGCGCTGGGGGCGTTCGGTGCCATGGGCGGCGTGGGCCTCGCGTTCGGCCTGGTCGTCGGGGGTGCGCTGGCGGGGTCGGTCGGCTGGCGGGCGATGTTCGCCGTCAACGTCCTCGTGGTGGTCGCGCTCATCGCGGGAGTGCTCGCGCTGATACCGGCGGACGGCCGTCAGGACCAGTCGCGCGGACGGCTCGATCTCCCCGGTGCGGCGCTGGTGACCCTCGGTCTGCTGGCGCTCTCCTTCGCCTTGACCCGGCTGGGCGGGAACGCGGCCGATGGTCCTGGATGGGCGGTCGCAGCCGTGGCGGTGGCCCTCCTCGCCGGCTTCGCGCTCTGGCAGCGGCGGGCGGCCCAACCGCTGGTCCCACCGGCGGTGTGGAAGCGGCCGAACCTCTCCGCGGCCCTGGTGGTCGCCGTGTTCATGTACGCGGGATGGGTCGGGGTGAACTACCTCGCCGCGCTCCTGCTGCAGAACGTCCTCGGGTTCACTCCGCTCGCCACGGGCGTGGCCTTCCTGCCGCTGGCCGTCGGCGGCACCCTCCTGCCCCTGGCCGCGGGGCGCCTGGTCCCACGCGTGGGGGTGCGCCGGCTCATGCTGTTCGGGCTGGCCTGCTCCACGGTCGGCCTCGCGCTGTTCTCCCTGGTCGGCCCCGGAACGAACTACTGGGTTGTCATCCTGCCGATCCTGGTCGTCCTCATCGTCGGCCTCTCGCAGACCTTCGTGCCGGCGAACATCACCGCGCTGTCCGGTGCGGGACCCGAAGAGCAGGCACTGGCGGGCGCCATGTTCAACACCGCGCTCCAGATCGGGGGCGGCCTCGGCCTCGCGGTCCTCTCCACCGTCGCCGCCACGGCCGGTGGCGACGTGCTGGCCGGTTACCGGGCAGGCTTCCTCACCGCCGCGGGCATCTCGCTCGCGGCACTGCTCACCGTCCTGGCCGGCATCCGCGCCCCCCGCCGTCCGAACGGCTGACCACCGCCACCACCGGCCGAACGGCCGACCACCGCCACCACCGGATGCCCGGCTGACCACCGCCGCCGCCGCCGGATGCCCGGCGGCGTCACCAACGCCACGGCCTCGTACGGCTATCGGCCGCCGAAGAGAGCGGCCGGTTCCACGGGACGGGCCGGGGTCCCGGGGGCGCGGGTCCCGGGGGCGGGGGTCCCGGGGGCGGTGGCGTCCGTGAACCACTCGTACCCGAGGACCAGGCCGAAGACCGGTGCCGGCAGGCGCAGGAGCAGGCGCAGCAGGGGGGCCAGCCGACCGGTGCCGCGCACCTGGGAACGGTGGGCGGCGAGGGCGGCCTGCTTCTGGCGGGCGTACCGCCGGACGTCGACCCGGTGGGTGATCGCCGCCCGGGGGCTGTACGCGTCGGGTGCGACGGCGTCGTGGCGGATCGGCAGCCGCAGCCGGTCGATCAGGCGCAGCACGCGGACGACCAGGTCGCGGGGCATCGTCGCCTCCAGCACCGTGTCGACGCCGCCGAGTTCGGCGGCCCGGCGGCCCACCTGGTGGACGCGGAGGTGGTCGCGGTGTCCGTAGCCGCCGTTGGCGTCGTAGCTGAGCAGCGCCCGGGGCCGTTCCTCCCGGAGGATGCCGGCCAGCCGCTGGGCCGCCTCCTCGACGTCGGCCCGGGCGAAGCGGACCCGGTCGGCCGGGTCGGGGGGGACGTCCGGGCCGTTGCCGCTGTCCGCGTACCCCAGGTGGACCACCCGGGCCACGCCGAGGACGGCCGCGCTCGCGTGCAGTTCGGCCATGCGCGCCGACCCGGCCGCCGGGACCTCACCCACCACTCCGTCGGTGGCCACGACGACGACCACCCGGTGTCCCTCGGCGGCGGCGCGGGCGAGGGTGCCGCCCGTCATCAGCACCTCGTCGTCCGGATGGGCGTGGAACGCCACAACAGTCGCCATGGCGGCCCATCCTGCCGCACCGAGGAGGCCCGGGGCCGCCGCGCACCCTAACGGGTGTACCAACCGCCCAGGCGTCCGACGAGTCCCCTGGCCCCGCCCACCGCGCGCCGCCGCGCCTGGACCTTCGACTCCCACGTCAGGAGCCGCGCGGGGCTCTGCCATGCCTGCCCTGCCAGCGCGTTGATCCTGGCCTCGACCTCGCGCAGGTGCTCGCCTATCCGCTGGATCGCCAGGTTGCTGCCGCGTACCCAGAGCACGGCGAGCGCGATCGTCAGGACGGAGACGTAGAGGTTCGGCGACCGGTAGGTCAGGCGGTTCGACGCGGCCAGCAGAGCCGAGATGACGCCGGCCAGCCCGATCATCTGCATGCGCGCGGCGACCCGCTGGGTGATCTCCTCGCGTAACGCGCGGTACTCCTCGAACAGCGCGCCGATCTCCTCGTCCACCCTGCGCTCGGGAGGGCGCGGCTCGGACGTCGGGCTCACGGATTCCTCTGGCAGCATGTGCCCCCCTGCGTCGCTTCCGCACCCTGCGGTCGGCGGACGACCCGATGCCTACCCCTGGGACCTCGCCGCCATACGGACGAAGGGCGGCTTCGGCCCGCCGCACAGCACGGCACCCGCTCCCGCGTCGGCAAACGGGAGCCCCCCGAACGCGTACGCCGCCGCTCTCCACCGGAACCGCCACCACCGCCGGTCCGAGGCGGGCACGGAGGCTCGGGCCCCGGGGTCAGAAGCCGCGGGTGCGCTTCGCGCCGCGGCGCGGGATCGCGGTGCCCGGGGTGCGCAGCGCCAGGCGGGCGATCTCGTTGCCGAGGTTCACGCCGATGGCCAGCGCGAGGGCCAGCGCCGCGGCCTTGGTCAGCTGGGTCAGGGCGGCCTGCGGATGGTGCTGGGTGAGGGCGAGCAGCCCGAAGTACGTCGCGGAGCCCGGCAGCAGCGGCGCGATCGCCGCCGTCACGTACGGCAGCACCGACACGTAGCGGTAGCGGGCCATCAGCTGGCCGAAGAGGCCGACCAGGCCCGCCGCCGCGGCCGTCGCCGCGACCTGGTTGCCGCCCGCCCTCTGGTGCAGCACCCCGAAGACGGTCCAGGCCACGCCGCCGTTGAGGGTGGCCGCCAGCAGCACCCCGCGCTCGCACTGGAGCAGGACCGCGAAGGCGAGCGTGAGCACCATCGCCGCCGGCAGCTGCACCCACGGCCGGTCGTAGGAGCGCAGCGCCTGGTCCGGGTTGAGGTCGACGCCGAGGGTGACCCCGCAGTACAGCACCAGCGTCACCCCGACGACGATGCCGACGATCAGGTAGACGACCTCCAGCAGGCGCGCCGCGGCCGTGATGTAGAAGGCGGTCAGGCCGTCCTGGACGGCCGCCACCAGGGCGCGGCCGGGCAGCAGGGCGAAGAGGCCACCGGTGATCACCGCCGAGGACTGGAGCCCGGTGGCGCCCGGAATCCAGTGGCCGTAGTGGTCCACGAGGACGCCCATCGCGGCCGCCGGCATCGCGGCCACCGCGAACTGGTAGAACTCCGGCAGCCCGCGCCCGGCCAGCAGCCACGCCAGCCGGTCGCCGAGCATCGCGGCCACCGCGGCGCCGGCGAAGATCACCGGACCGCCGCCGACCAGCACGCTCGCCGCGCCGGCGAGCAGCCCGGCCGCGCCGGTGAGCACCCACGTGCCGTACGGGTGCCGGTTGCGGCGGATGGCGGCGAGCGCGCCGTACGCCTCCTCCAGGGTGACCTCGTGCGCGGTGATCCCGTCCACGAGGTGGAAGACCGCGGCCAGCCGGGTGTAGTCGGTGCCGCGGCGCCGCACCGTGCGGCTCATGGTGAGCGGCGGCTCGGTGAGCGAGGGCTGGTGGGAGATGCCGAGCAGCGTGAAGGTGACGGTGGGCTCGACCCGGGCGAGCCCGAAGGCGAAGGCGACGCCGAACATGGCCGCCTCCACGTCCTCCGCGCCCTCCCCGCCGGCCAGCAGCAGTTCGCCGATGCGCAGCGTCAGGTCGAGGACGCGGGGTACGGAGCCGGCGCCGCGCTCGACCTGCGGCTCGGGCCGCTCGGTGGACGGCATCCGCAGCATCGCGCGCATCCGGTCCGGCCAGAGGGCGCCCTCGGGCGGCAGCAGTACCGGTATCCCGCCGGGCGGGGTGAACGCGCTGCCGCCCGGAGCCGGGACCCCTGGCGGGGTGCCCCCGGGAGGGCCGAACGCGCTGCCGCCGCCGGGCGGCGCGAAGGCGCTGCCCGGCTGGGGGGTCGGCTGAGAGCTCGGCTGAGGGCTCCCGGCGGGAGCGGACGGGGCGCTCCCCGGGAGGCCCAGCCCGCTCCCCGGAAGGCTCGACGAGCCGCTCGGGCCGCTTCCGGCGCCGGAGCCCGCCCCGGGACCAGGCCCGGAACCGGCCCCGGTACCGGCGCCCGAACCGCCATCCGGACCGGCGCCCGAACCGGAGCCGGAGCCCGTGCCCGAAGCGGCCCGAGGCCCACCCGGCTGGGTGCCGCCGTCCGGTGTGCCGCCCTCGGGAGTGCCGTCGCCGGAGCCCTCGGACGGCTGGTCGCCACCGTCGCCGTCGCCGTAGACGTCGCCGTACGCGTCGTCGTCCGGCTTGGCGTCGTCCGGCGTGTCGTCCGACCGCTCCTCGCCGTACCCGCCGTCGTACGCGCCGTCGTCCGTCATGCCGCCGTCATCCGGACCGGAGCCCGAACCGGAGCCGGAGCCCGTGCCCGAAGCGGCCCGAGGCCCACCCGGCTGGGTGCCGCCGTCCGGTGTGCCGCCCTCGGGAGTGCCGTCGCCGGAGCCCTCGGACGGCTGGTCGCCACCGTCGCCGTCGCCGTAGACGTCGCCGTACGCGTCGTCGTCCGGCTTGGCGTCGTCCGGCGTGTCGTCCGACCGCTCCTCGCCGTACCCGCCGTCGTACGCGCCGTCGTCCGTCATGCCGCCGTCATCCGGCGTGCCGCCGTCGTCATCCGGCGTACCGCCGTCATCCGGCATGCCGCCGTCCCGCCCGGCGGCATCTCCTGTGCCGCCTGCGGCGTGGTTCTCCTCGCCTTCCTCGCCGTCACCGTCCACAGCGTCAGCGCTTCTGCGCCCGGTGCCGTCCGCGCGACGGAGCGGCGGCGGCCTCGATTCCCGTCCGGGCGGCCGGGTCGGCCGGGTGGGCACCGGTGCCCCTTACGGCCCCCGCCGCTTCCGCCGACTCGACCGCGCCGGCGCTTTTCCGGCGCGAGCGCAGGTACTCGATGCTGATCGGCACCACGGAGACGAGCACGACCAGCACGAGGATGGCCTCGATGTTGTCGCGCACGAAGGCGATCTGGCCGAGCCAGTAGCCCAGCACGGTGACGCCGGCGCCCCACAGGCTGCCGCCGACCATGTTGAAGGTGAGGAAGGTCCGGTAGTTCATCCGGCTGACGCCGGCCACGATCGGGGTGAAGGTGCGCACCACCGGCACGAAGCACGCCATCACGATGGCCTTGGGTCCGTGGTGCTCGAAGAAGGCGTGTGCCTTCTCGATGTTCTCCATCTTGAACAGCCGGGAGTCCGGCCGGTTGAAGAGCGACGGGCCGACCTTCCGCCCGAAGAAGTAGCCGGTCTGCTGGCCCACCACCGCCGCGCACGCGACGAGGACGGCCACCACGGCCAGCGGCTGGTGCAGGGTGCCGGAGGCGACCAGCAGCCCGGTGGTGAACAGCAGGGAGTCACCGGGCAGGAAGAATCCGATCAGTAGTCCGGACTCGGCGAAGACGACCAGCAGCACGCCCCACAGGCCGTACGTGGTGATCAGATGGTTCGGGTCGAGCCAGCTCGGTCCGAGCGCGATGTACGTCACGGATCAAAAGTATCAATCCAGTGTTGATACAAACGTTCCGCAACCTACAGGCAGTGCATTACGGTCTGCGCAGCGTCGACGACGCATCCACGCAAGTCCGGCACGTCACACAGGTTTCCCCAAGCCACACCTGTGTCGCAAGCCCCACCCCCCACGCGTTCCGTCACTGTGTCAGTCCGAGCCACCTGGCGGCCCTCCGAATGACTCGCGCCATCGCTCTGCACGAAGTGTCCAAGTACTACCCCAAGCAGCCCGTCCCGGCGGTCGACCGCTTCTCGCTGGAGATCGAACCCGGCGAGTTCCTGGTGCTGCTGGGGCCCTCCGGCTGCGGGAAGTCCACCGTCCTGCGGATGATCGCCGGCCTGGAGGACATCACCACCGGCGAGCTCCTGCTCGACGGCGAGTACAGCAACGACCTGGCCCCGGGCGACCGGCGGATGGCCATGGTGTTCCAGAACTTCGCCCTCTACCCGAGCATGACCAGCCGGGAGAACATCGGCTTCCCGCTGCGGTTCGAGATGCCCGGCGAGGAGCCCGGGCCGCGGGTGGAGGAGACGGCGCGGATTCTCGGCATCGAGGAGATCCTGGACCGCTTCCCCGGGCAGCTGTCCGGCGGTGAGCGGCAGCGGGTCGCGATGGGCCGGGCGATCTCCCGCCACCCGTCCGTCTTCCTGATGGACGAGCCGCTGTCCAACCTCGACGCCAAGCTCCGCGCCCACCTGCGGGCCGAGATCGCCCGGCTGACCCACGGCATGGGCGTGACGACCGTCTACGTCACGCACGACCAGGCCGAGGCGATGTCGCTGGGCGACCGGGTGGCGATCATGCGCAGCGGCGTGCTCCAGCAGATCGGTCCGCCCCGGGACGCCTACAACCTGCCGGAGAACGTGTTCGTGGCGGCGTTCGTGGGCACGCCGCGGATCAACCTGCTCCAGGCGACCGTGATCGCTCCACTCAGCGGGGGGATGTGGATCGACTTCGGCCGCCAGCGGCTGGGGCTGCCGGAGCCGCTCAGCCACGACCACCAGATGCTGCGCATCCAGCAGGGCCGGCCGGTCATCGTCGGGCTGCGCTCGGAGGCGGTGCGCGTCGCGCAGCCCAGCCAGGCGCGCCCGGGCGAGGTGGTGATCAGCGGCATCGTCGAGCACGTGGAGTACCAGGGCCACGAGTCGCTGGTGCACCTGAACACCGGCTCCCGCCCGGCGGTGGTACCGGAGCTGGAGGCGCCGCGGCCCGGTCCGGCGCGGTCGGGCGGGCGCGGCGGCGGCACGGGCGCCGGGTTCGGCAGGTTCGCGCACCGGGCGGCCCGCAGAATCCAGTCGACGGTGCTGGACCGCGACTTCGGCGGGCACGGCACGCACGGCGCACACGGCGGCGCGGCGCGGGGCGGGAAGGCCGCGGCGGTGATCGACCGGCCGCCGTCCCCGCCGGAGACCGAGACCGGCGACCTGGTCGTCAGGACCGGGCCGGACCTGCGGGTGCGGCGCGGCGACCGGGTGCCGCTGCTGGTGGACCTGGCGCACCTGTACGTCTTCGACCACGAGGGCCGGCGGATCTGCCCGGCCCCGAGCCGGCAGCCCCGTCTGGAGTAGTCGGCCGGGACCGGGCCGGTGGCCGGGTGGAGCGCGCCGGCCGGTGCCCGCCGGGCGGGTGTCACGGGCCGCGCCGTCCCGTCCCGGCCGGTCCGGGTCCGTCGGAGTCTGCCCGGGTCGGGGCTGCCGGGCCGGGATGGCGGCGCCCGGCGGGGGCACACTGCGGTCATGGGTATCGACGAGTACGGCGGCGGGCAGCCGCAGGACGCGCAGGTGCTGGTGGTCACCACCAACGACGTGCCGGGCTACCGGGTGCAGCGGGTGCTGGGCGAGGTCTTCGGCCTCACGGTGCGCTCGCGCCACCTGGGCAGCCAGATCGGCGCGGGGCTGAAGTCGATGGTCGGCGGCGAGCTCAGGGGGCTCACCAAGACCCTGGTGGAGACCCGCAACCAGGCGATGGAGCGGCTGGTGGAGCAGGTGAAGGCGCGCGGCGGCAACGCGGTGCTCGCCATGCGGTTCGACGTCACCGAGAGCGGCGACGTCGGCACGGAGGTGTGCGCGTACGGGACGGCCGTGGTGGTCGTCGAGGAGTAGGCGGCCGAGGCGGCGAAACGGTGCGCCCGGCCTGACGGGCGCGCCGGCGCGGGCGGGGAGACGGGTGGTGGCCCGGGCGGGCTGACCGTACCGTCGGCTGAGGGGGCACCCGACGCCGAACCCGCGAGAGGTCGCCGCATGTCCCTGCACAAAGGCACCGACGCCGAGCACGATCTGTCGGTCAACCCCTTCTTCGGCGCCGCCGACCCGGTCGGCGGCATGGAGTCCGCTCCGCCCAAGCACCGGCTGCCGGACGGGCCGATGGCGCCGGCGGCCGCGTACCAGCTGGTCCACGACGAGCTGATGCTCGACGGCAACTCCCGGCTGAACCTCGCCACCTTCGTCACCACCTGGATGGAGCCGCAGGCGGCGGTCCTGATGGCGGAGTGCGCCGACAAGAACATGATCGACAAGGACGAGTACCCGCGGACCGCCGAGCTGGAGCGGCGCTGCGTGGCGATCCTCGCCGACCTGTGGAACGCGCCCGACCCGTCGGCGGTCGTCGGCTGCTCCACCACGGGCTCCTCCGAGGCGTGCATGCTCGCCGGGATGGCGCTCAAGCGGCGCTGGGCGAAGCGCACCCCGGGGTACCCGGCGACGGCCCGGCCGAACCTGGTGATGGGCGCGAACGTGCAGGTGTGCTGGGAGAAGTTCTGCGCCTTCTGGGAGGTGGAGGCGCGGCTGGCGCCGATGAGCGGGGACCGGCTGCACCTGGACGCCGAGGCCGCGATGGCGCTGGTGGACGAGAACACCATCGGCGTCGTCGCCATCCTCGGCTCCACCTTCGACGGCTCCTACGAACCGGTCGCCGAGATCTGCGCCGCCCTGGACGACTACGAGCGGCGTACCGGCACGCACGTCCCGGTGCACGTGGACGGCGCGTCCGGCGGCATGGTGGCGCCCTTCCTCGACCCGGACGTGGTCTGGGACTTCCGGCTGCCGCGGGTGGCCTCCATCAACACCTCGGGCCACAAGTACGGGCTGGTCTACCCGGGCGTGGGCTGGGCGCTGTGGCGGGACGCGGAGGCGCTGCCGGAGGAGCTGGTCTTCCGGGTCAACTACCTCGGCGGCGACATGCCGACGTTCGCGCTGAACTTCTCCCGGCCGGGCGCGCAGGTCGTCGCGCAGTACTACTCGTTCCTGCGGCTGGGCCGGGACGGCTACCGCGCGGTCCAGCAGAGCAGCCGGGACGTGGCGACGGGGCTGGCCGCGCGCTTCGCCGAGCTGCCGGACTTCACGCTGATCACCACCGGGGACCAGTTGCCGGTCTTCGCCGTCACCACCGCGCCGGACGTCACGGCGTTCGACGTCTTCGACGTCTCCCGGCGGCTGCGCGAACGGGGCTGGCTGGTGCCCGCCTACACCTTCCCGGCCGAGCGGCAGGATCTGGCGGTGCTGCGGCTGGTCTGCCGCAACGGCTTCTCCCAGGACCTGGCCGATCTGCTCTTCGACGACCTGCACGCGCTGCTGCCCGAGCTGCGCCGCCAGCCGCACCCGCTGAACCGGCCCGAGTCCGTGGCGACGTCCTTCCACCACTGACAGACCTCCTTCCACCACTGACAGCCGCGCGCCTTCCGGGGTACCCGTCCGCCTGGGGGAACCGGGAACAGCTGAGAACGGCCCGGGAGAGCCGGGTGTCCGAGACAAGGGAGCCCCGTCATGAGCGAGCACACCTACCGCGTCACCGAGATCGTCGGCACCTCGCCCGAGGGCGTGGACGCCGCCGTGCGCAACGGCATCCGCCGGGCCTCGCGCACCCTGCGCGGCCTCGACTGGTTCGAGATCACGCAGGTCCGCGGGCACATCGTCGACGGGGAGGTGGCGCACTACCAGGTCGGCCTGAAGCTGGGCTTCCGCCTGGAGGACAGCGGCTCGCACTGACCGGCGGGCGGTCCCCGGATCGCCGACGGCGGGCAGGAGGGCGAGAGGGGCGAGCGGGCGAGCGGACGAGCGGGGCGAGCGGGCCCCTGCGGAGACGGCCGCCGCCCGGGCCGCGCTGCGCCGAACGGGGGCTTTTGCCCGGACGGTGGCGAACCGTTCGGCCGAAGACCGGTCGCAGAAACCGATGAACCGTCAAATCCTCTTGTCATGAGGTCAGATCCCAGGCAGGCCCCGTACCGCCGCCGTACGGACCCGGCGGGCCTGCCGACGGGACACCGCTCCAGCCGGTCCGGGCGGTCGTCACGGTCGCGATCAACGCCTTCGTGATCCGGGCGCCGGCCACCCACCACCCCGCGCGCCCAGGAGGCCTGCTGTGATCCCGCTCACCCCCTCCCTCGACCAGCTGCGCCGCTGCACCATCGCGGTCGACATCGGTGCCTCCCGCACCCGCGTCTACCTGCGCCACTCCGGCCTGGTGGTGGACGAGCCGAGCGTGGCGGCGGTGGACGTCCGCACCGGCGCGCTGATCGCCGTCGGCAAGCGGGCCGAGACGATGGCCGGCCGCACCCCCGACCACATCCGGGTGGCCCGGCCGGTGGCCGGCGGCGCCGTCGTCGACATCGAGATGGCCCAGCGGATGCTGCGGCACGTGCTCGGCGACAAGCTCGGGCGCCGCTGGCTGCGGCTGTCGGTGCTGCGCGGCTCCCCGGTGCTGCGCGCGGCCGTGTGCATGCCGCACGGCAGCGAGCCGATCGCCCGCCGCGCCGCGGTGGAGACCCTGTACGGGATCGGTGCCCGCAGGGTGGAACTGGCGGACACGCTGATCTCGGCCGCGGTCGGCTGCGGGCTGCCCGTCGAGTTCCCCGAGGCGACCATGATCGTGGTCTGCGGGGCCGGCACCACGCAGGTGGCGGTGCTCTCGCTCGGCTCGATCGTCGCGGCGGAGACGGTCCCGGTGGGCGGCGAGACCATCGACCGCGCGGTGGTGGAGTACCTGCGCAGCCGGCACGAGCTGATGCTCCCCAGCCAGGCGGTACGGCCGCTGCACCAGGTGCTGGGCGCCTCCGGGGCCGGCCGCACGGCGACCACGCAGGTGGTCGGACGGGACGTGGCCAGCGGCCTGGCCCGCTCGGTGACGGTGCGCACGGACGACGTGCGCGAGGCGATGCGGACGCCGCTGAACGCGGTGATGGACGCGATCACCTCGGTCCTGCGGCAGTGCGCGCCCGACCTGGTGGCCGACCTCGCCGACCGCGGCATCATGCTGGCCGGCGGCAGCGCGCACCTGCCCGGACTGGACGGGATGCTCCGCGATGCCACCGGCATCCCGGTCCACGTCGCGCCCAATCCGGACACGGTGGCCGTGCGCGGCCTCGGCGCGATGATCGAGGGCAAGGTCAGCCCCATGACCCTGACCCCGCTGGGGGTGTGAGGGGGCGGACGGCGGTGGGCGGCGGCAGCGGGGCCGCGGCCGCTACCGGCCCGCCTGGGCGATCTCGATGGAGCCGTGCAGGTCCGTGGCCGCGTCGAGGGCGGAGGCCGCGGAGAGGACGAGGGCGGCGGCGAGAAGGGTGGCGAGCAGCCGCGGGGCGCGGGCCGCGGTGGTGACGCGGGGCGCGGGGACGGGGGACAGCAGGGCGGCCACCCGGCGGGGTACGGGGCCGGCCGTGGCGGAGAGGCCCAGGTAGGGCCGGGGCGCGGGTCGGGCGGCCAGGGCGGCGCGGCCGATCGCGCGGGCGGCCAGCCGGCGGGAGCCCACCGCCGTGGCGGCGGCCTCGTCGGCAGAGCGTTCCAGCGCGTAGGACAGCGGCGCCCGCAGCGTGCGGAGGGCCGGGTGGCAGGCGCAGGCCAGCGCCAGCACGGTGAGGAAGAGGTGGTGGCGGCCGGCCAGGTGGGCCCGTTCGTGGGCGAGCAGCGCCTCCCGCTCCTGCGGGTCGAGCGCCCGCAGCAGCCCCGCTGTCACCACGATCCGGCCCGGGCGGCCGGGCAGGGCGTACGCGTCGGGCGCGTCGTCGGCCAGGACGGTGAGGTCGCCGGCGGGCGCGCCCGCCTCGTCGACGGCCCGCCGGGTCCGTGCGGCGAGCAGCACGTGCCGCCGTACCGCCCGGGCCAGCGCGACGGCCACCACCGTGAGCAGCACCGCGGCGACGCAGGCGGCCGGCACGGTCACCTCGTCGCCGACCAGGGGCAGCACGAGGTGGCCGAGCGCCGCCACCGGGGGAGCCGCAGGGCGCCCGCGCCGGCCAGCAGGCACAGGACGGCGGTGCTGCACGCGGCCAGCAGGGCGGCGGTGGCGGTCAGCAGCCAGGCGGCCCAGCGCGGCGGCAGCACGTCCGCCAGCCGCCGGGCGGCCGGCGCGGCGACCAGCGGCACGAGCAGGGGTGTCCAGACGGAGAGGATCACGGCGCCACCCCGTCCTGGCCGGCCCGGCGGAAGCCGGGGACGTCCGGACCCGCGTGACCGGGACCGCCCGGACCGCCGTGGTCGTCCGGGCGGCCGTGGCCGTCCGGGCCGCCGTGGCCGTCCGGGCCGTCGTGGCCGGCACCGGCGGGGCCCAGGGCGTCGGCGGCCGAGGCGTCGACGGAGAGGGCCCCGGCGGGCAGGGCCTCGGCGAGCAGGTGCCCCGCTCCTTCCTGCGCGGCCAGGAGTTCGCGCAGCAGCCGCTCGTCGTCCGGGCCGAGCTCGGAGACGAAGCGGGCCAGAACCGTGCCGCGCGCGGCCTCGTCGGACTTGTCGAGCTCCGTGCGCATACGGCGGGCGGTGAGGCCCGGGGAGTCCTGGACCGGCACGTAGGCGTAGCCGCGACCGGAGCGCCGCCGGCTGACGGTGCCCTTCTCGTGCAACCGCGCCAGGATCGTCGTCACGGTGGTGCGGGCCAGCTCACGGCCGAGTTCCCGCTGGACGTCGGCGGGCGTCAGGGCGCGCCCGCCCGCCGCCCAGAGCGCGGCGAGCACGCTCGCTTCGAGTTCCCCCGAAGGACGGCGACCGGTGGTCGGCTCCGGCATGGACGGATCGCCCCTTCCCACTCGTTCGTCTACAGTGATGTAGACCGTCTACACCACTGTAGTCAGTCGGGCTGCCCGATGCGCCCGTCCAGACCATTATGGGAGGGCTCCGCCCCAATGCCCCTGCCCGTATCCGAGCTGGCCCTCAACCCGCTCGACGCCTCCTCGCTGCTGTCCGCCTTCGGAGCGCCCGGCATCGCGGTGGTGCTCTTCGCCGAAACCGGCCTGCTGGTCGGCTTCTTCCTGCCCGGGGACTCGCTCCTCTTCACCGCCGGACTGCTGTGCTCGGCGGGGACCTCGCGGTCGCTCCACCTGTCCCTGTGGCAGGTTCTCGTCGCCTCCGTCGTCGGCGCGCTGGTCGGCTCCCAGACGGGTTACCTGCTGGGCCGCCGCGGCGGTCCCGCGCTGCTGGCCAGGTCCCGATCCCGGCGGTTGCGCGAGGGCGCGGACCGGGCCGCCGAGCTGCTGGACCGCTACGGGCACGCCAAGGCGGTCGTCCTCGCCCGCTTCGTGCCCGTGGTCCGCACCGTGCTCAACCCGCTGGCGGGCGCGCTGGGGGTGCCCGCCCGGACCTTCACGCTGTGGAGCTGCGCCGGCGGCGCGGTCTGGGCGGCGGGGCTGGTGCTCGCCGGCTACGGACTCGGCTCCTCGGTGCCGAACGTCGACACGTACCTGCTGCCCGTGGTCGCGCTCATCGTCGTGGTGTCGCTCACACCGCTCGCCGTCGAGCTGCTGCGGGCCCGGCGCCGGGCCGCCACCGCCGGGCCGGAGCCGTCCGGCGCCACCAGGAGCGACGCCAGGGACACCTGGGACACCTGGGACACCAGGGGGGAAACGGAAGGAGGCCGGGGATGAGCGCACTGCACGGCTCCGGAATCGACGCCGGCGCGTACCGCTGGGTGGTGCGCGCCGCCCAGCACACCCCCGGCCCGGTGGACCACGCGGTCCGCCTGTTCAGCGACTACGGGATCGGACTGTTCGCCGCGCTGATGCTGCTGGCCTGGTGGCGGGCGCGGTCGGCGGACGGCCGCACGATGGCCGGGGCGCTGGCGACGCCGCTGGTCGTGGTGGCCGCGTTCCTGGCGAACGACGTGGTGAAGTCGGTGTTCACCGAGGTGCGGCCGTGCCGGGCGCTGCACGTCACGGGGACGGTGGAGGCGTGCCCGGGGGCGACCGACTGGTCCTTCCCGAGCAACCACGCGGCCATCGCGGCCGCCGCGGCGGTGGCCCTGCTGCTGGCCGACCGCCGGCTCGGGCAGATCGCCGTCCCGCTCGCGCTGCTCCTGGGCGCGTCCCGGGTGTGGATCGGCGTCCACTACCCGCACGACGTGCTCGCCGGCCTCGCGGTGGGCGCGCTGGCCGCCTGGCTGCTGGGCCTCGCCGCCCGCCGGGCCGCCCCGGTGGTGGACCGGCTGCGGTCCGGCCCGCTGCGGCCGGTGCTGGCCGCGCCCTGACGCCGGGGGCGACTCGTCGCCCTCTCGTCGTCGCCCTCTCGTCGTCGTCTCCGGCGCCTCTTCGCCTCAGCGGCTCCCCGCGAAGCTGGTCGTACTCGTCACCCTTGTCGTGCCCGCACGGCTCGCCCTCGTACGGCCCAATATCCGGGCGCAAGGGCTCAGCAGTGTGATCGTCGTACAGCTGAACAACAGTCAGAAGAACCGACTTCACTACGAAACGACGAACGACGACAAGGAGCGCCATGCGCACGCGTACCCTCCTCGCCGCCTGCGGGCTGGCCGCGGCCGTCCTGGCCGGCACCACCGGTGTCGCGGCAGCCCGCGGCCCGGTCGACGCGAACGGCAACGGGTCCGTCGAGTCCATCGGCAACACCAAGACCAGCGGCGTCGACAGCCCGCAGATCGGCCTGGTCCAGGGCTCGCTCAACAAGCCCTGCGTGGCCGTGCCGATCAAGGCCGACGTCGGCTCGCTGATCGGCCTGATCCCGATCACCGTCCAGGACGTCAACGTGCTGAACTCCTCGCAGAACCAGCAGTGCACGCAGAACTCCAGCCAGACCCAGGGCGACGGTCCGCTGTCGCACATCCTGTCCGACGACGCGGTGGCGTCCGGCAACGGAACGGGCAACGGCGCGGGCCACGGCCACCGCTGACCCCGACCCCGACCCCACCCCTGGTCCCCGACGTCCCCGGGGATCACGCCCGGCCGGGCCGCCCGGTCCCCGATTTCCGGGGGCCAGGCCCGGCCGGGCGTCGGCGTTCTCAGCCGCGGCGCGCCGCGCGGCGCGAACCGGCCCGCCAGACGGCTTCGACCAGCGGCACTCCGGGGCGGTAGGCGAGGTGGACGTGCGAGGGCGCGTCGAGCAGGACGAGGTCGGCGCGGGCACCGGGGGCGAGGCGGCCGACGTCCTCGCGGCGCAGCGCCCGGGCCCCGCCGGCGGTCGCCGACCACAGCGCCTCGTCGGGGGTCATGCCCATGTCCCGCACGGCGAGGGCGAGGCAGAACGGCATGGAGCTGGTGTAGGACGAGCCCGGGTTGCAGTCGGTGGAGAGCGCGACCGTCGCCCCGGCGTCGAGCAGCCGGCGGGCGTCGGGCCAGGGGGCGCGGGTGGAGAACTCGGCGCCCGGCAGCAGCGTGGCCACGGTGCCGCCCTGGGCGAGGGCGTCGACGTCCGCGTCGGTGAGGTGCGTGCAGTGGTCGGCCGAGGCGGCGCCGAGCTCCACCGCGAGCCGCACCCCGGGGCCGTGGCCGAGCTGGTTGGCGTGCACCCGGGGGACCAGGCCGCGCGCGGCGCCGGCGGTGAGGACGGCCCGGGCCTGGTCGCCGTCGAAGGCACCCTCCTCGCAGAAGACGTCGACCCAGCGGGCGTGCGGGGCGCAGGCGTCGAGCATCGGACCGGTGACGAGGTCCACGTACCCGGCCGGGTCGTCCGCGTACTCCGGGGGGACGACGTGGGCGCCGAGGAAAGTCACCTCGTCGGTGTGGGCGGCGGCGATCCGCGCGGCGCGGGCCTCGTCGCCCACCGTCAGGCCGTAGCCGGTCTTGGTCTCCACGGTGGTGGTGCCCTGGCGCAGCATCTCGGCCAGGTGCCGTTCGACGGTGGCGCGCAGTTCGGCGTCGGTGGCCGCGCGGGTGGCGGCCACGGTGGAGCGGATGCCGCCGGCGCTGTAGGCGCGGCCCGACATGCGGGCGTTGAACTCCTCGGCGCGGTCGCCCGCGAAGACCAGGTGGGAGTGGGAGTCGACGAACCCGGGGACGACGGCCCGCCCGTCCGCGTCGACGCGGCTGTCGGCGGCGGGGGCCGCCCCGGCCGGGCCCACCCAGGCGACCCGTTCGCCGTCCAGGACGACGGCGGCCTCCCGCAGCAGGCCGAGCGGACCCTCGCCCGAGGCCGGATCGTTGGTCACCAAAGAGCCGATGTTCGTGATCAGCGTGGCCCCGGTGGGCGGCACGGCGCCGCCCGGTGGCTTCGGGCCTCCGCCGCTGGGGTGAGGGCGTGACATGGGTGCCTCGCGGTGGCTCGGTGGCTCGGTGGCTCTGCGCGAACTCTCGTCGGGCTCCCACCCTAGGGCCGAGGACCACGCCGACCCGAAGGAGTGATCCACCCCTGGTACGGGTTGACGCTCACCAACCGGCATGACGACGCCTTCCCCCGACCTCCTGGCCCGTCTGGTGGCTGCGCCGCAAGCCGGACGACTGCCTCGGCGGGGTCTGTGGGAGATCCCCTCCGGCTCGTCCTCACCGAGCACGACGCCCACCAGTGGGCCCACCGCACCAACCCGCCGCCGGTCAGCGAATCCGTCCGCGACCTTGATCACCCGCTGACCCGCCCCACAGGAGCCGCACGGACGCTCCGCGCCGCCGGGACCGCCCGCTTCCGGTCCGCGGGACGGCGTACCCTCGCGGCATGTCCCAGGTTCCCGCCGCAGCCCAGGTGCTGGCCGTGCTGCGGTACCTGGCGGCGCAGGCGGGTCCGGTACCGGCGGCGGCCATCAGCCGGGACGTCGGCCTGCCCCGCTCGACGACGTACCACCTGCTGGACACACTCGCGGCCGAGGGCTTCGTCGTCCACCTGCCGGAGGAGCGCCGCTACGGGCTGGGGGTCAGCGCGTTCGAGCTGGGCTCCGGCTACAGCCGGCAGGCGCCGTTCCAGCGCCTGGCCCGGGTCCCGCTGGCCAGGCTGGTGGACCGGACCGGCCACAACGCCCATCTGGCGGTGCTGCACGGCCGCGAGGTGCTGTACGTGATCGAGGAGCGGGCGCCGGGCCGGGCGCCGCTGGTCACCGAGGTCGGCGTCCGGCTGCCGGCCCATCTGACGGCCAGCGGCCGGGCGGTGCTGGCCCGGCTCTCCCCGGCCCACGTGCGGGCGCTGTTCCCCGACCCGTCGGCGTTCGTGCTCCGCAACGGGCTGGGGCCGCGCTCGCTCTCCGCGCTGCGGCAACTCCTGGTGGAGGTGCGGCGGCGCGGGTACGCCACCGAGGAGGGCGAGGTGACGGCCGGCTTCTCGTCGGTGGCCGCCGCCGTCCTCGACCACGGCGCGCACCCGGTGGCCGGGGTCGCCGTCACCTTCCCGGGAGCGGAGGCCGACGCGGCGCGGCGGCAGGAGATCGCCGCGGAGGTGGCCAGGACCGCGCGGGAGCTGAGCCGCCGCATCGGCGGCGTCGCGGACTGAGCCGACGGGGCCGAACGGACCGACGGGCCGACGGGCCGACGGGCCGACGGGCCGAACGGAGCCGACAGGCCGACGGGCCGACTGGGCCGACGGGCCGAACGGAGCCGACAGGACCGACACCGACACCGACAGCGCCGACGGGGCCGCCCGAGCCGGGCCCGGCCGTGGTCCCGCCGGAGCCCGCCGTCGGTGCGGACCGCCCGTCAGGCCAGCGGTCCGGTCACGGTCTGCGCTGCGGCCAGCGCCCGGCCGGAGGCCACGTACCCGACCGCCGCCTCGATCTCGGGGGCGAGGTAGCGGTCGGTGCCGGGCCCCGGCACGTCGCGCCGCAGCCCGTCGCGGACGGCGGCGGTGGCCGGTGCCGGCTCCAGCGGCGCCCGCAGGTCCAGCGCGCGGGCGGCGGTGAGCACCTCGACGGCGACGACGCGGGTCAGCCCGTCCAGTGCCCGGCGCAGCTTGCGGGCCGCCGCCCAGCCCATGGAGACGTGGTCCTCCTGCATGGCGCTGGAGGGGATGGAGTCGACCGAGGCGGGCACGGCCAGCCGCTTCAGTTCGGAGACGATCGCGGCCTGCGTGTACTGGGCGATCATGTGGCCGGAGTCCACGCCGGGGTCGTCGGCGAGGAAGGCGTTGAGGCCGTGGTTGCGGGACACGTCCAGGAACCGGTCGGTGCGGCGCTCGGCGATGGAGGCGGCGTCGGCGACCGCGACGGCCAGGAAGTCCAGGACGTAGGCGACGGGCGCGCCGTGGAAGTTGCCGTTGCTCTCCACCCGGCCGTCGGGGGTGACGACGGGGTTGTCGACGGCCGCCGCGAGCTCGCGGGAGGCGACGAGTTCGGCGTGCGCCAGGGTGTCGCGGGCGGCGCCGTGCACCTGCGGCGCGCAGCGCAGCGAGTAGGCGTCCTGCACCCGGGTGCACTCCGGGCCCCGGTGGCTGGCCATGATCGCGGACCCGGCGAGCAGCGCGCGCAGGTTGGCCGCGCTGTCGGCCTGGCCCGGGTGCGGCCGGAGGGCCTGGAGGTCGGCGGCGAAGACGGCGTCGGTGCCGAGCAGCGCCTCGACGCTCATGGCGGCGGCGATGTCGGCGGTGCGCAGCAGCAGCCGCAGGTCGTGGCAGGCCAGCAGCAGCATGCCGAGCATGCCGTCGGTGCCGTTGATGAGGGCCAGGCCCTCCTTCTCGGAGAGGGTGACCGGGGTGATGCCCGCGGCCCGCAGGGCCTCGCCGGCCGGGCGCGGCTCGCCGTCGGCGTCCCGGACCTCGCCCTCCCCCATGACGGCGAGGGCGCAGTGGGCCAGCGGCGCCAGGTCGCCGGAGCAGCCGAGCGAGCCGTACTCGCGCACCACCGGGGTGATGCCCGCGTTGAGCACCGCCGCGTAGGTCCGGGCCACCTCGGGGCGGACCCCGGTGCGGCCGGTGGCCAGGGTGGACAGCCGCAGCAGCATCAGCGCCCGGACCACCTCGCGTTCGACCTCGGGGCCGGAGCCGGCGGCGTGCGAGCGGATCAGGCTGCGCTGGAGCTGGGCGCGCAGCTCGGTCGGGATGTGCCGGGTGGCCAGCGCGCCGAAGCCGGTGGAGACGCCGTAGTGCGGCTGGGCGTCGTCGGCCAGCGCCTCGATGACGGCGCGACTGCGCTCGATCTCGGCCACCGCCTCGGGCGCGAGAACCACCTGGGCGCCGTGGCGGGCGACGGAGACGACATCGTCGGCGGAGAGCGGGCCGACGTTCACAACAATGCTCATAGGTCCATGAAGTCCCATGTCAGAGGCGATATGCGAGGGCTCGTTCCGGTTCTGTGTCTGGTATCCCAGACGTTCCGCCCGGCGTGGGACGGGCCGCGGCCTGGTGGGTCTGGAATACCGGACACTTTCCGGCGCGGACGCGGGACCGCCGCCCGGCCGGAATGCGACGATCTCATCCCGTCGGCGGCGGCCGGTGCCGCCGCGCGGGCGCGCCACCCGCCACCCCACGAGCGCCCCACGAGCACCCACGACAACCCGCGGCAACCCGCGGCAACCCGCGGCAACCCGCGGCAACCCGCGAGCAGCCGCCGTCCGGCGAGGACCCGCGAGAACCCGCGAGCGCCCGGCGCGTCCCCGCCGGGCATCCCGGGCATCCCCCAGATGTCCCCGGGCGTCCCCCGGGCGTCCCCCGGGGGCATCCCCCGGCATCCCCCGCTCCCCCAGGAGGCAGCGTGACCAGCGACTCTTCCCGGCCCCGCACGATCCGCGCCCCCCGGGGCACCGAACTGAACTGCCTCGGCTGGCAGCAGGAGGGCGCCCTGCGGATGCTCATGAACAACCTCGACCCCGAGGTCGCCGAGCGCCCCGAGGACCTCGTCGTCTACGGCGGCACGGGCAGGGCCGCCCGGAACTGGGACGCCTACGACGCCATCGTCCGCACCCTGAAGACGCTGGCGGACGACGAGACGCTGCTCGTCCAGTCCGGCAAGCCCGTCGGTGTGCTGCGCACCCACCCGTGGGCGCCGCGGGTGCTGCTGGCCAACTCCAACCTGGTCGGCGACTGGGCCGACTGGGAGCACTTCCGCGAGCTGGAGGCGCGCGGCCTGACGATGTACGGGCAGATGACCGCGGGCTCGTGGATCTACATCGGCAGCCAGGGCATCCTCCAGGGGACGTTCGAGACCTTCGGCGCCGTCGCCCGCAAGCGGTTCGGCGGCACGCTGGCCGGCACCGTCACGCTCACCGCGGGCCTGGGCGGCATGGGCGGCGCGCAGCCGCTGGCGGTCACCATGAACGAGGGCGTCGCGATCTGCGTCGAGTGCGACCCGGCACGGATCGAGCGCCGTATCGCGCGCCGCTACCTGGACGTCGCGGCGGACAGCGCGGCGGAGGCGCTGCGGCTGGCCGTGGCGGCGCGCGACGCCCGCCGGCCGCTGTCCGTCGGCCTGACCGGGAACGCCGCCGAGGTCTTCCCCGCGCTGCTGGCGGCGGGCGCCCCGATCGACATCGTGACCGACCAGACCTCCGCCCACGACCCGCTGTCCTACCTGCCCGTGGGCGTGGACCTCGCGGACTGGCACGAGGAGGCCCGCCGCGACCCGGCCGGCTTCACGGAGCGTGCCCGCGCCTCGATGGCGCGGCAGGTGGCGGCGATGGTCGGCTTCCTCGACGCGGGCGCCGAGGTCTTCGACTACGGCAACTCGATCCGCGACGAGGCCCGCAAGGGCGGCTGCGCGCGGGCCTTCGACTTCCCCGGCTTCGTCCCGGCGTACATCCGGCCGCTGTTCGAGGAGGGCCTCGGCCCGTTCCGCTGGGCGGCGCTGTCCGGCGACCCGCGGGACATCGCGGCCACCGACCGGGCGGTGCTGGAGCTCTTCCCGGAGAACGAGCACCTGCGCCGCTGGATCACGATGGCCGGCGAGCGGGTGGCGTTCGAGGGCCTCCCGGCCCGCATCTGCTGGCTGGGCTACGGCGAGCGGCACCGCGCGGGGCTGCGCTTCAACGAGATGGTGGCCTCGGGCGAGCTGTCCGCGCCGGTGGTCATCGGCCGCGACCACCTCGACTCGGGCTCGGTGGCCTCCCCCTACCGGGAGACGGAGTCGATGCTCGACGGCAGCGACGCCATCGCCGACTGGCCGCTGCTGAACGCCCTGGTCAACACCGCCTCGGGCGCGTCGTGGGTCTCCATCCACCACGGCGGCGGGGTCGGGATGGGCCGCTCGATCCACGCCGGGCAGGTGTGTGTGGCCGACGGCACCGAGCTGGCCGCGCGGAAGCTCTCCCGGGTGCTGCTGAACGACCCCGGCACGGGCGTGATCCGGCACGTCGACGCCGGTTACGAGCGGGCCGCCGAGGTGGCGCGGGAGCGCGGGGTGCGCGTCCCGATGGCCGAGGGCGGCCCGGAGTGACGTCGGCACCGCGACGCCACCCCCGTGGACGCCCGCGGCACCGCCCGCTCCCGTGGAACCGGCGGCGGGCACGGCGGCGGGAGCCGACGACGGAGGACGGCGACGGCCGCCGCCCGCGCCCCTCGGCAGGGTGCGGACGGCGGCCGTCGCCGTCGTTCGGGTGATCCCGCGGGGCATCCCGCTGGGGACCGCCCGGATCAGGCGGCCTGCACGGCCTCGATCTCCAGGACGATGCGGATCTTGTCGCCCACCGCGGCACCGGCCGGGCCACCGGTCACGCCGTAGTCGCCGCGGCTGATCTCGGTCGCGGCCGAGAAGCCGGCTATGGGCGCGCCCTCGAAGTTGGTGCCGAACCCGTTGAGCTCCAGCAGCAGGGTGACCGTCCTGGTCACTCCGTGCAGGCTCAGCTCGCCGTCCACCTCGAACACCGCGGCGCTCTGGGCCCGGACCTCGGTGGAGGTGAAGGTCAGCTCGGGGAACTTCTCGACGTCGAGGAAGTCGCCGCCGCGCACGTGGGCGTCGCGGCTCTCGTTGTTGGTGTCCACCGAGGCCGTCTTGATGACGGCGCTGACCGTGGACTCCAGCGGGTTCTCGGCGGTGGTGATGCTGCCCTCGAAGGCGGAGAAGTGGCCGCGGACCTTCGACACGCCCATGTGCCGCACGTAGAAGGAGACGTCCGAGTGCACGGCGTCGATGGTCCAGGTGGAGGCTACGTAGCCGTCGATCACTTCGATCGGGGTGGTCATGGCGGGCTCCTTGTGGCAGGACAAAGAAACGGAACAACGAAGAGGTGCTGCTACCGCGGATCGACCGGTCCCCGCACCGGTGCGGCAGCGCCGCATGC
Source organism: Actinacidiphila yeochonensis CN732 (assembly GCF_000745345.1). Taxonomy (NCBI): domain Bacteria; kingdom Bacillati; phylum Actinomycetota; class Actinomycetes; order Kitasatosporales; family Streptomycetaceae; genus Actinacidiphila; species Actinacidiphila yeochonensis. Next base: position 391,174 of record NZ_JQNR01000005.1, read on the forward strand.
CCGGACCACCGTGGGGACCACCACGTTGTTGATCTTTCCCACACGATAGCGGGCTGGTGTTGAGTGTTCAACCACTCGTATGCTGGGGTCATGAGCGACGTACGGTGGCTGACCCGGGAAGAGCAGGAGATCTGGCGGGCGTACATGACCGCGAACGTCGAGTTCTCGGCCTATGTGGACCGGCAGCTGCGCCGCGACTCCGGCATGCCCATGGCGTACTACGAGATCCTCGTGCGCCTCTCCGAGGCCGAGGGCCGGTGCCTGCGGATGAGCCAGCTCGCCGAGGCGTCCCTCTCCTCCCGCAGCCGGCTCTCGCACGCGGTGGCGGCACTGGAGAAGAACGGATGGGCCGAGCGCCGCCCCTCCGACTCGGACCGCCGCGGGTGGGTGTGCGCGCTGACCGACGCCGGGTTCGCGGCGCTGGCGGCGGCCGCGCCCGGACACGTGACGGCCGTGCGCGAGCACCTCTTCGACGTCCTCACCCCCGAGCAGCTGACCGTCCTGCGCGATGTCGGCCGGGCGATCAGCGCCGGCCTGCGCGGCGAGTGCGCGACCGCCCGGGCCGAGGACGAGGCGGCCTGCGAAGAGGCGGTCAACCTCTGCTGTCCGGGCGACGACCAGGGCGCGGGAACGCACCAGGACGCGGACGCCGACCCGGGCGCGGGCGCCTGACGGCGGCGCACCAGGACGCGGGGACGGACCAGGACGCGGACGCCGACCCGGGCGCGGGCGCCTGACGGCGGCGGCCGGTTCCCGGCCGCTCCGCGCACCGGCGCCGCCCGGGAAGGCCGTCCGGACACGCCAGAGCCCCGGCGCGGCGCGGCGGCGATGCCGCCGGCCGACCGGGGCCCGGCTCACGTCCGACGGTTCCGGGCCGCTGCGACGGCCGCCGCCCCGCGTGGGACGGTGTCCGGCGCGGCCCGTCCGGCCGGATGCCCGACCGGATCGCCTGCCGTGTCGCGAGAGCGGGTCGCGCGACCGCCCTACGGGGACGGGGTGCGCGACCGGTCGCTCGACCGGGTTACTTGACCGAGCCCGTGGCCGGCTCCGCCTGCTGCGCCTCGTTGGCGGTCAGGACGTCGCTGGGGGTGATCGCCTCCGGCGCGGGGGTGGTGCTCGCGGTGGGCGCGTCACCGGTCGCCGCGCTGTCCGACTTCATGGCCTTCGCCTCGGACTTGAGAATGCGCATCGACTTCCCCAGACCTCGGGCGGCCTCGGGGAGCTTCTTGGACCCGAACAGAACGATGACGACGATCGCCACCACGATCAGGTGCCAGGGCTCCAGCCCGTTTCGCAACATGGATCGATCCTCGCTTCTCTGGCCGACTCACAGCGTTCGACATTCGCATTGTCACCCGGCCACCACCCACGACGGCAACCCGGCTACCCAAAGCATGCGCAAAAAGCTGGTGAACCGGAAGCCCCCGCTCGTTTCGATCGTGTTCAGCAGGCACCTTTCCGGCGGCCGACCACCCGTGTCGTACGGCCCGTTCGAACCCCCGAGGCGGACTTCCGCCCCGCCCTCCCGAGGTACCGGCGGGCTTCCGCCGTGTCGGGCGCCACAGTGGCGCGGCGGCGGTCGCGGGCGGCGCGGCACTGGGGTTCGGAGCGGTCGCGGCGGCACGAAGGCGCTCCGGCCGGGCGGGGACCCGCGGGGCGCGACGGCCTCCGAGGGCGGCACGCGGGCCGGCCCGCCGGGACGCGGACGGGGCGGCGGGCAGGGGGCGGTGGGACGGGCGGTACCCGATGAACGCGGTGGGTCGGCAGAGGGAGGTGTGACGCAGTAGACACCGGCTGACCGGTGGGCGGACGCCGCTCCCGCCGAAACGCGGCGGAATCGCGACGCCATCGCGGCGGGCGCGGCCTACGTCACACCCCCTCCCCACGCCACGTCCCCCAAGCGGCCGATACGACCGGGCGACCGCGGCGACCGGGCTGGGTGATCGGGCGCGGTGATCGGGCGGCCCCTACTTGGCGACCGTCAGCAGGACGGCGGAGTCCTCCAGCGCCTCCAGGCTGTGCCGTTCCTGTGGCACGACCAGCAGGTCGCCCTCCCGCGCCTCCCACTCGTCCGGACCGCTGACCAGCCGCACCCGCCCGCGCAGCACGAAGAGCGTGGCCTCGCCGGGGTTGTCGTGCTCGGCCAGCACGGCGTCGGCCCGCAGTGCGATCACTGTCTGCCGCAGCACCTGCTCGTGGCCGCCGTAGACCGTCTGCGCGCTGCGTCCGTTGGACGCGCCGGCCGCCCGCTGCGCGAGCTCCCGCGCCTGCGCGTCGAGGGAGAATTTCCGCATTGCCCCAGTCTGTCCGCCCGGCCCGGGGCCCGCGCGGCGACGCGCCAGACGAGGTGCCCGAGCGGCGGAGGGGTGCCCGAGCCGCGCACGGAGCCGGCGGTGATCCCGGACGGAGCACGGGCGGGAATCCGCCACGCCCGGACGGGGCAGGACGCGGGGGCGCCGCCAGGCCGTATCCGGAGGTGGTCGCGGAGCGGCCGAGGAGCTGCGGGGCCGCGTCCGGCGGAGGGGCGCCGGCATGGCGCCGGGGCCGGAGAACGGCACCGGGACAGCCCCGGCAAGGCCCGTGGAACAGGAGAGGTACCGGAGAGGAACGGGCCGGCCGCGGCGGGCGTGCCCCCGTAACCGGGACTCGCCCCGTATACGCGCCCGATGCGGCCGGACCCGGTGCGCCCATCATGCGGAAGCCGGCCAACCGGCCGCTAACATACGCCTAACAGACCATCCCTCCCGGCACGGAACCCGCACCACGGCGGGAGGCCGCACCGCACGGGCCCGCACCCTCGCGGCGCGCTCGGCAGGAGGAGGCCCCGGATGCGGTTCGGTCTGCTGGGGACCCTGGCCGTGGGCCCCGATCCGGCGCCTGACGGCGCCTCGGCCGCCCGCCCGCTCGGCTCCGCCAAGCTCCGCGCCCTGCTCGCCGCCCTGCTGGCCGCGCCCGGTCGGCCGGTGCCGGCGGAGGGCCTGCGGGCGGCGCTCTGGGGTGACTCCCCGCCGCCCACCGCGACCGCCTCCCTGCACAACCACGTGGCCCGGCTGCGCCGGGTGCTGGCCGAGCGCGGCGGGGACGCCTCCCGGCTGCGGGCGGCCACCTCCGGATACCTGCTGGTGGTCGAGGCCGACGAGATCGACGCGCAGGTCTTCCGCGCCCACCACGCGGCGGCCCGCGCCGCGCACCGGATCGGCGACTGGCCCGCCGTGCTGCGCGAGACCGCGGCGGCGCTGGCCCTGTGGCGGGGGGACCCGCTGGCGGACGTGCCGCTCCTCGCCGACGTGCTGCGCGCACTGGCCGCCCACCTGGCGGAGGCGCGGCTGCTCACCCTGGAGTGGCGGTTCGACGCGGAGCTGGCCCTCGGCCGCCACCAGGGGCTCGCCGCCGAACTGGCCGGGCTGGCGGCGGCGAACCCGCTGCGGGAGACGTTCCACCGCCAGTTGATGGTCGCGCTGCACCGAACCCACCGCCAGGCGGAGGCGCTGACGGTCTATCACGCGCTACGGCGCACCCTCGTCGACGAGTTGGGGGTCGAGCCGCACCCGGCGGTCCAGACCGCGTACCGGGAGATCCTGGCCGCGCCCACCGGCGGGCCGACCGCCGCGCCGAACGCCGAGCAGCACGCCGAGCCCCCGCAGCCGCCCTCCGCCGCGCCCGCGCCCGCACCCGTACCCGCCCCCGCGTCCGTACCCGCCCCCGTCCCGCCCGCCGGGGCGCCGCCCGTCGAAGGCCCGCCCGCCGAAGGCCCGGCCGCCGCCGGGGACGGCTCCCCCGCGGACCGGCCGGACGATCCGCCGCGGCGTCCGCGGCCGGCCCAGCTGCCCGCCGACATACCGGACTTCACCGGCCGGGCCGAGGCCCTGGACACCCTGCTGCGGGCGCTGCGGGAGGAGCCCGGCGGGCACGCTCCGCCGCTGGTGGTGGTCTCGGGCATGGGCGGCGTCGGCAAGACGGCGCTGGCGGTGCGGGCCGCGCACCTGCTGCGGCCGCTCTTCCCCGACGGCCAGCTCTACGCCGACCTGCGGGGTTTCGGCGCCGGCGGGGCCCGCCGCCCCGGCGACCTGATAGCGCGGTTCATGGCCGACCTCGGCGTGGACGGCCGGCTGATGCCCGACGACCCCGACGACCGGGCCGTGCTGTGGCGGGACGCCGTGCACGGCCGGCGGGTGCTGCTGGTGCTGGACAACGCCGCCGACGCGGCGCAGGTCGCGCCGCTGCTGCCGGGCGGCGGGCGGAGCGCGGTGCTGGTGACCAGCCGCCGCACGCTGGCCGGCCTGCCCGGCGCGGTGCGGCTGCCGCTGGGGCCGCTCCCGGAGCCGGAGCAGCGGGCGCTGCTGGCCCGGGTGTGCGGGGAGCGGCGGGTGGAGGCGGAGCCCGGGGCGGCGGCGGGGGTGCTGGCGGCCTGCGGCGGGCTGCCGCTGGCGCTGCGGATCGCGGGGGCGCGGCTGGCGGCCCGTCCCACCTGGACGGTGGGCGCGCTCGCGGAGCGGCTCGACGTACGGGCCGGCGGCCGGCTGCACGCCCTGGCGGCGGGAGGTCTGGCGGTACGCGACACGTTCGCGATGAGCTACCTGGCGATGCGGGACAGCCCGTCGGCCGCGGAGCGGGCGGCGGCCGCGGCCTTCGGGGTGCTCGGGCTGTGGCCGGGACCGCCGCTGGGGCCGGCCGCCACCGCCGCGCTGCTGGGGCCGCGGCGCTGCCCGGGCGGCCCGGCGGAGGCGGAGGACCTGCTGGAGGCACTGGTCGACGCGCACCTGCTGGAGACGCCGCGGCCGGGCACGTACGCCTTCCACGACCTGGTGGGCGAGTACGCGGCGGACTGCGCGGCCCGCGGGCTGCCGCCGGAGCGGGCGCGGCCGGCGCTGCGCCGGCTGGTCCTCTGGTACGCGGCGGCGCTGGCGGCCAGCGCGGCGGCGCTGACCCCGGAGGCGCACCCGCTGCCCGCTGCGGCCGAGGAGCCGGCCGCGCCCGTACCGGAGTTCGCCTCGGACGAGGAGGCCATGGCCTGGTGCGTGCGCGAGCTGCCGGCGGTGAAGGAGGCGCTGCGGGTCGCGGTGGCCGCCGGCTGGCCGGACACGGCCTGGCGGCTGGCGGCGGGCCTGATCGGCTACGCCCAGGTGTACTGGTGGACCGGCGAGTGGGCGGACTGCCTGGAGCTGGCGATGGCCTGCGTCACCGAGCACGGGGACGCCCTGGGCCAGGGGTGGATGCACAGCCGGCTCGGTGTGGCGTACGGGATGTCGAAACGGTTCGACCTCTGCGAGCGGCACCTGATCGCCGCCCGGCGGTTCTTCGAGGGGTCCGGCGACCTGCGCGGCCTGGCGGCCACCCTCACCAACCTCTCGGCGCTGCACTGGGGCACCGGCGAGTACCGGCTGGCGCTGGAGTACGGTCTGCGGTCGCTGGAGCTGCACCGGTCGCTGGGCGACGACGACCGGGTGGCCACCGTGCTGGGCAACCTCGGGGACTGCCACATCTTCCTGGGCGCCCCGGAGGCGGCCGAGGAGTGCTTCGCGCAGGCCCTGGCGGCCTGGCGGGCGCGCGGGTCGCTGGTGAGCATCGCCCGTACGCTGACCAGCCTCGGCGAGTGCCGGATCGCGACGGGGCGGCCCGCGGAGGCGGTGGAGGCGCTGGAGGAGACGCTGGCGGTGCTGCGGCGGCTGGGCGACAGCGCCACCGGCTCGGACGTCCTGGAGACGCTGGCCCGGGCGCACCTCGCGCGCGGCGACCGGGCCGCGGCCCGCTCCTGCTGGCAGGAGGCCCTGGACCGGGCGCTGCACCACCGGCTGCCCCAGGTGGAGGAGGCGGCCCGCCGCGGCCTGGCCGAACTGGCCCACCCGGTCCCCCCGGTCCACCCCGTCCACCCGGCCTGACGCCCACGCGTTCGAGGGGGCGGTGCGGACCCGGGACCCTGGGGGTCGATGTCCGGGCCCGCGCCGCCGCGCGTCAGGCCGCTTCGTCCGTCGGAACGTCAGACCGTCGGAACGTTCTGAACATCAGACGGTCGGAACGTTCCCAACGTCAGACCGTCGGAACGTCAGACCTGCATCTCGGCAGGCACCGCGTCCAGAGCGGCCTGGATGGCGGCCACCAGCTTCTTCGCGGACTCCGCGGTCAGTTCGAGCGCGACCCTGGCGGACGGGCCCTTGGCGGGGTCGGCCACGTCGATGTTGAGGGTGTGCTCGGCCATCGCGTGGAACGGGTGGTCGTAGTAGACGGTGATGTCGGTGGCGTGGAACCAGGAGCTGTTCGGGCCCTTGGCGCTACCGTCGATCGTGTCCGTGACCGTGGTGTAGGTGCACATCGTCAGTTCCCCAGGTGGGTGCCGTAGAACGCCTCGATCCGCTCCCAGCCGTCGTTCGCGGCGGCCGCGTTGTAGCTGGGGCGGTTGACGGCGAAGAACGCGTGGCCGGCGCCCTCGTAGCGGTGGAACTCGTACGGGGTGCCCTGGCCGGTGAGGATGGCCTCGAACTCGTCGACCTGCACCGGGCCGGGGAACCGGTCCTCGTTGCCGAACAGGCCGAGCACCGGGGCCTTCAGGCCGCCGAGGCGGTCCACCAGGTTGGTGACCTTCAGCGGGAAGTCCTCGGGGACGTCGCCGGTGACGAAGGCGCCGTAGCAGTCCACGACGGCGTCGACGTCCAGCGCGGTGCCGGCCAGCACCGACTGGCGGCCGCCCGAGCAGTAGCCGATGGTGCCGACCTTGCCGTTGGAGGTCGGCAGCGCCCGCAGCCAGGCGGCGGCGCCGGCCACCTCGCCGATCAGCCGCTCGTCGGGCACGCCGCCCTGGGCGCGGGCCACGGCGGCCGCGTCGTCCGGCGAGGCGCCGGGAGCCTCGCGGTGGTACAGGTTCGGGCAGATCGCGTCGTAGCCGAGTTCGGCGAAGCGCCGCACGATCTCCTTGGACTCCCGGTCGTATCCGGGCATGTGGTGGATGACGACGACCCCGCCGCGGCGGGCGTCGCCGTGGGGACGGGCGGTGTACGCCTCGATCTCGTCACCGTCGTGCCCGGTGATGGTGAGGGTGGTCGCGGTCAGGTCTGCCAGAGGGGGTGTGCTCATGGCGCACAGCTATACCATAAGCCTCGACTGATCAGTTTATACTGATGGTTGTGCGCTCCCCCGCCCCGCAACCGCCCTCCGGGCAGGCACCCGGCGGGCCCGCGAGCCCGCGGCCGATGCCGCGACCGAGCCCCCGACCGGGGTCGCCACCGGGGTCGTGGACGCGCCTGAACCGCGGCCCGGTGCCGCGTCCCCGACCCGGCTGGCCGCCGACCTGCGGGCCACCCTCGGCCCGTTGACGCGCCGGCTGCGCCGCTGCGGTCCGGACGACGAGCTGACGCTCTCCCAGGTCTCGGTGCTGGTGCTGCTGGACCGGGAGGGCCCGGCGACCTCGTCGGAGCTGGCCGCCCGCGAGGGGGTGCGCCCGCAGTCGATGTGCGCGATCGTCGGCGTGCTGTCCGGGCGCGGGCTGGTGGAGCGCGAGCAGGACCCCGCCGACGGCCGCCGGATGGTCGTCTCGCTCACCCAGGACGGCCGCGAGGGCCTGCTGGGCGCCCGCCGGGAGCGGGCGCGGCGGCTGGCGGAGGCCGTCGAGGCGGAGCTGGACGCGGACGAACGGGAGCGGCTGGCCGCCGCCCTGCCCCTGCTGGAGAGGATCACCCGGCATGTCTGAGCAGGTACGCGGAGAGCAGGGGGCGGCCGCGGGGAGCGGCGCGGTCCGCGCCGCCGAACCGGGCGGCGGGGACCGCCCGGAGCGCTACAAGTGGATCGCGCTCTCCAACACCAGCCTCGGCATGTTCATGGCCATGGTGGACGCCTCGATCGTCATCATCTCCATGCCGGCCATCTTCCGCGGCATCCACCTGGACCCGTTCGCGCCCGGGAACATCACGTACCTGCTGTGGATGATCATGGGGTACCTGCTGGTCACCGCGGTGCTGGTGGTGTCGCTGGGCCGGCTGGGCGACATCGTCGGCCGGGTGCGCATCTACAACCTCGGCTTCGTCGTCTTCACGCTGGCGTCGGTGGCGCTGTCCTTCGACCCCTTCCACGGGGTGCACGGGGCGCTGTGGCTGATCGGCTGGCGGATCGTCCAGGCGCTGGGCGGCGCGATGCTGATGGCCAACTCGGCGGCCATCCTCACCGACGCGTTCCCGGCCCGGCAGCGCGGCATGGCCCTGGGCATCAACCAGATCTCGGCGCTCTCGGGCCAGTTCATCGGCCTGGTGCTGGGCGGACTGCTGTCGGCGTGGGACTGGCGCGCGGTGTTCTGGGTGAACGTGCCCGTGGGGCTCTTCGGCACCGTCTGGGCGTACCGCTCGCTGCGGGAGATCTCCGACCGGCGGCCGGCCCGCATCGACTGGTGGGGCAACCTCACCTTCGCGCTGGGCTGCGGCCTGATCCTGGTCTCCATCACCTACGGCATCCAGCCCTACGGCGGCCACACCATGGGCTGGACCAGCCCGAAGGTGCTCGGCGGGCTGATCGGCGGGGCGGTGCTGCTGGTCGCCTTCACGGTGGTGGAGACGCGGGTGCCGCAGCCGATGTTCCAGCTGCGGCTCTTCCGCGACCGGCACTTCGCGGCCGGCAACGCGGCGGCGCTGCTGGCCTCGGTGGCCCGAGGCGGGCTCCAGTTCATGCTGATCATCTGGCTGCAGGGCATCTGGCTGCCGCTGCACGGCTACTCCTTCGAGGACGCGCCGCTGTGGGCGGGCATCTTCCTGCTGCCGCTGACCGCCGGCTTCCTGCTGGCAGGTCCGGTGTCGGGTACGCTCTCGGACCGGTTCGGGGTGCGCTGGTTCACCACCGGGGGGCTGCTGCTGTTCGGTTCGAGCTTCGTCGGGCTGCTCCTGCTGCCGGTGGACTTCCCGTACTGGGCGTTCGCGCTGCTGGTGCTCGTCAACGGCATGGGCTCGGGGATGTTCTCGGCGCCCAACACCTCGGCGATCATGAGCAGCGTCCCGGCGTCCCACCGCGGCGCGGCGTCGGGGATGCGCTCGACGTTCCAGAACTCCGGCACGTCGCTGTCGATCGGCGTCTTCTTCTCGCTGCTGATCGTGGGCCTCGCGGACCGGCTGCCGCGCACCCTGGAGGCGGGGCTGCGCGCCCAGGGGGTGCCGGCGGGGGTGGCCCACCACGCGGCCACGCTGCCGCCGGTGTCGACGGTCTTCTCCGCGTTCCTCGGCGTGAACCCGATCGACACGCTGCTCAGGCCGTCCGGGACGCTCCAGCGGCTGCCCGCGCACAACCGGGCGGTCCTCACCGGCAAGGAGTTCTTCCCGGACCTGATCTCCTCGCCCTTCCACCACGGGCTGGTGATCGTCTTCGCCACCGCCGCCGCGATGTCGCTGCTGGCCGCCACCGCCTCGGCCCTGCGCGGCCGCCCGACCAAGCCCGACGACGCCGCCTGAACGCTTCCGCCGACCCGCCGGACGCCCCCTCCCGAGCGGTGGCTCCGGCCCACCGGACGCCCCCTCCCGAACGGTGGCTCCTACGGCAACAGCCCTCGTCCGCAGGTGCGGTACGAAGGCTGTCGTCGCGGTAGCGGCCGCATCCGACGGGGGGTTCGGTCCGTCAGTGCATGGTCCGCTGCCTCCGCCGCATCAGCCCCATCGCCATCGTCAGCAGGCCGAGCAGGATCGCCGCACCGCCCGCGAACGAGTTGCTCCAGACGATGTGCGACGTGTGCGGATGGCCGACCACCACCCAGGGGGCGAGGATCGTCCAGGCACCGATCGCGACCGCCACCCAGCCGAGGCCGTGGGTGCGCTCCAGCACCGAGCCGTACCCCAGGGCCAGGGCGGCCAGTGCGAGGCCGCAGATCAGGTTGCTGACCCGGATGGCGGCGGTGCCCTGGAAGCCCACCACCCACGGCGAGATCGCCAGGTACAGACCGGTCAGCAGACACAGGCCCTCGACGAGACCTGTCACAGGCTTGTGCGACACCGCCTGGTACTGGTTCCGCAACTCGACGATGTCCGGATGGTCCTCCATGGAGACGCGGGTCGCCGAGGACTCCGCCGGAGAGGTCGCCGCCGACGATGTCGACGAGTGGGTCGAGTGGGTGGCCATAGAAGCCACCTCCCTTTCGCAAGTGCAGTCGCTTCTGACGCCGGATGTCCTTCGGTTCTCCATTCCGAAGCTGCCGCATCCTTACTCAGCGTAAGACGGTGGGCAGCCCCACTGCCAGCCGGAATGGCCCCACTTTGCCCGTTTTCGGATCTGACGTCGCGGGCCGGCCACCAGGACGGCCGCTCCCGGCCCTGCTCAGGGGCGGTCCGGCGTCCCTGCCCGGAGCCGCCCGGGGCCCCGCGCGACAGAGTCCTGGCCGGGGCGCGGCCGGGTCGCGACACGCCCGGCCGGGCGTGTCGACGCCGGTCCCACTCGGAGCGGGACCGGCGTCGGGCGGGTCGGGCGGGTCCGGTCGTGTCCGGTGGGGCGGCCTCAGTCCCGCTTCCCGAGCGCCGAGTCGAGCAGGTCCTCCGCGGCCTCGCGCGCGAAGGCGGCCGCCTGCGGGTCGTGGTCCATGCGGGCGCTGACGCTCGCGCCGTCGTAGAGCAGGTGCAGCTTGCGGGCGAGGAGGGCCGGGTCGGGGGCCCCCGCCTCGGCGGCGAGGTCGACCAGGATGGCGCGGACCGCCCCGCGGTAGCCGCCGGCGACCTGCTCTGCGGTGCCGCGCTGCGGGGCCTCCGCCGAGGCCGCGACGAAGGCGCAGCCGTTGTACGCCGGCGCGGTCATCAACTCGCCCATCGAGTCGAAGAAGCCGAGCAGCCGCTCCCGGGGGGTGCGGAAGCGGGCCATGGCCCGGGTGATCCGGTCCAGGTTGCTGTCCCGGCGGGACTCCAGGTAGGCCCGCACCAGGCCTTCCTTGCTGCCGAAGGTGTTGTACAGCGAGGCCTTCGCCACTCCGGCGTGCTCGATGATCTGGTCGATGCCGACCGACTGCACGCCGTTGGCGTAGAACAGTTCGTTCGCCGAGGCCAGCAGGCGCTCCCGCGCCGACGGCTTGGTCGCGGTCCTCGTCGCCATCCCGATCACCCTCTCAGACAGCTCTGTCCATCGTAGCTCCCCGGACCCTCCCTGGAGCCGGTTTCCGCGCCCTTCGACGCGCCCCCGCACCCCCTTGTCGACCCCTCCCCGCACCCCGGACGCCCCCGGACGCCGCCGCGCTCAGCCCTCGTTGACGGTGACGGCGGCGGGGCCGCGCGAACGCCCCGCCAGCAGCCCGACCAGCGCCGCGACGGCCAGCACCACGACGGCGGCGCAGTACTCCCGGGTGGTGTCCAGCAGCCCGCCGCCGTCCACCACCAGGACGCCCGCGATGACCGCCGGCACGCCCATGCCCAGGTAGGAGACCACGTAGAGCAGGGAGAGCACGCCGGCCCGCTCGTGCGGCTCGACCAGCGGCACCACCAGGCGGATGCCGCCCTGGAAGCCGGCGCCGAAGCCGAACCCGGCCACCGCGCTGCCGACGAAGAACCCGGTCACCGGCAGGGTCCCGCCGGCGCCCGAGCCGACGGCGGCCACCGTGACGGCCATGCCGACGATCAGTGCGGCCACGCCCCACACCATCACCGTCCGGCTGGGCAGCTGCCGCATCACCGGCACGGACAGGGCCGCGGACCCGGCCAGCACGAACAGCGGCAGGCCGCCGTAGACCACCGACGAGGTGTGCGAGAGCAGGACGAGGATGGCCGGGCCGAGCGACCCGTACAGGCCGGCCAGCGACCACACGGCGAACAGCACGGGCACCGCCACGGCCACCGAGCCGCGCGCCGAGCGGGGCAGCGCGATCTCGGGCACCATCGAGCGGAGCGCCCCCGGCTTGCGGTCGCCGGTCTCCCGCATCACGGCCACGCCGAGGAGCTGGAGCGCGAAGACGGCGACGAGCACGTAGTAGATCGTGTGGGTGGGCGCGGGCAGGAACCGCACCACCAGGCCGGACACCAGCGCGCCGAAGGCGGTGCCGAGCGGCGGCGCGAACGAGTTGGCGGCGGCGCCCTTGACCCGGTCGATGTCCAGCAGGCCCGCGCCGATCGCGCCGAGCGCGCCGCCGGTGGCCACGCCCTGCACCACCCGGCCGGCCATCAGCGCCGCGACGCTTCCGGCCTCGGCGAAGATCACCATGGCGACGATCTGCCCGGCCAGGGCGATGAAGAGCATCGGCCGGCGGCCGACGAAGTCGGAGATCCGCCCGACGACCAGCAGTGCGACGAGGACGGCGACCGCGTACACACCGAAGACGACGGTGGTGGTGATCGCCGAGAAGCCCCAGTCGCCCTGGTAGACCGCGTACAGCGGGGTGGGAGCGCTGGAGGCGGCGAGCAGCGAGATGATGATCGACGCGAGCAGCAGCCGGGCCGCCGTCGGCGACAGCCGACGCGGGGCGCCCGCGTCGGCCCCGGGTATGGGCGGATGGGTCGTGCCGGACGTCCCGGCGGCGGCGTCGCCCTTGCGGCGGGCCGAGCCGGTGGTCTGGGTGGGCGGCATGGGGAGCTCCCTCGGACGGACGGCCGGTGCGTCCGGCCGGGTGGGTGGACAGCTCTGTCCAGCGTGTTGGACTCTCACTATACAGACCTGTCTGTCTAAGTATTCCCAGGGGGGCGTCTCCGGACCTGTGGGCAGCGGAGACGGCGGGCCGCCGGGGCGGCCGAAGGGCCCACGGGGTTTGCGGAGGGCGTCCGGGGTGAACCGGTACGGCAGGTCCGGCGCCGTTCCGCTATGGCGCGCAGGGGTGCCGTGGCCGGTGCGGGCCGGTGCGGGCGTCCCTGGCACGGCGTTCGGACGCGGCGCCCGGTACGGCAGATCCGGCGGAGGGAGCCCCCGTGCGGCCGATGCTCGCCACGCTCACCGACCGCCGTGCCTTCGACGACCGGTGGATCTTCGAGCGGAAGCTCGACGGCGTCCGGGTGCTGGCGGTGCGCGACGCCGACGGGGTGCGGCTGCTCTCGCGCACCGGCCGCCGCCTGGAGCACACCTACCCGGAGGTGGCGGCGGCGCTGGCCGCGCAGGACGTCGCCGAGTTCGCCGTCGACGGGGAGGTCGTCGCGCTGCGGGACGGGCGGACCGACTTCGCGCTGCTCCAGCAGCGGATGGGGCTGACCGACCCGAGGGCGGTGGCGGCCAGCCCGGTCGCGGTGCACTACTACCTCTTCGACCTGCTCGCGCTGGCCGGCCGGGACACCACCGGGCTGCCGCTGCGGGACCGCAAGGCGCTGCTGCGGGAGGCGGTCTCCTTCCGGCCGCCGCTGCGCTTCACCCCGCACCGCAACCACGGCGGCCCGGAACTGCTGGCCGAGGCGTGCGCCCGCGGCTGGGAGGGCCTGATCGCCAAGCGCGCCGACTCCCCCTACCAGCAGCGCCGTTCGGGCAACTGGCTGAAGCTCAAGTGCGCGGCCGGGCAGGAGTTCGTGGTCGGCGGCTTCACCGACCCGGCCGGCGCCCGCTTCGGTTTCGGCGCGCTGCTGCTCGGCACGTACGAGCCGGCCGGTGGCGCGGCGGCCCCCGAGGGCGGCTCCGGCGGCCGCCTCCTGCGGTACGCCGGGAAGGTCGGCACCGGCTTCAGCGAGCCCGTCCTGCGCTCACTGCGGGCCGAGTTGGACCGCCTGGCCCGTGCCCGCTCCCCCTTCGCCGACCGGGTCCGCGAGCGCGGCGCCCACTGGGCCGAGCCCGAACTCGTCGCCGAGGTCGCCTTCACCGAGTGGACCCGCGACGGCATGCTGCGCCACCCCCGCTACCTGGGGCTGCGCGACGACAAGCCGGCCGCGGCCGTCGTCCGCGAACGTCCGCCCTGAGCAGTCGGCTTCGGGAGGGCGGCCCCGCGTACGTCCCGCTCGGCGGGGTACGCGGTGCGGAGCGGCCGCCTCCGCGGCGGCCTCGGTGAGGCGCCCGGCCGAGGTACGGGACGAGGCGCGGGACGGGGCGTGGGGCCCGGGTCCCGGCCACGGCGCGGCGCGCGGCCGGCGGCGGGTTCCGGGAGGGGTGCGTGGCTACAGTGACAGGGGTGGAGCTGGCGACATGGGGTGAGGCGACCGGACAGGGCTGGTCGCAGATCGGCGAGCTGGGCCTGGCCCTGGTGCTCTCCGCGGCCATCGGCCTGGAGCGCGAGGTGCGCCAGAAGAGCGCCGGGGTGCGCACCCACACCCTGGTCGGGCTGGGCGCCGCGCTGATCATGCTGGTGTCGAAGTACGGCTTCTCCGACGTGCTCGGCGGGCACACCGTGCTGGACCCGTCGCGGGTGGCCGCGCAGATCGTCTCCGGCATCGGCTTCATCGGCGGCGGGCTGATCTTCGTCCGGCAGGACGTGGTGCGCGGACTCACCACCGCGGCGGTGGTGTGGATGACCGCCGCGATCGGGATGGCGGCCGGCGCCGGGCTGCCGGTGCTGGCGCTGGCCGTGGCCGCTGCGCACTTCCTGATCGTCCTCGGCTTCGCGCCGCTGGCCGCCCGGATTCCCGGCTCCACCCGCTCCCCCGCGTGGCTGCGGGTGGACTACGAGGACGGGCGCGGGGTGCTGCGGGCCGCGCTGTCGCACTGCACGGACATGGGCTTCAACGTCATCGACCTCTCCGCCGAGCACGACCAGGAGCCGGAGCACCGCGGCACCGTCACGGTCCACCTCACCGTCCAGGGGCAGCTGCCGGTGGTCGAGCTGGCGACCTCGCTGTCCGAGATCGACGGCGTGCACCGGGTGAGCACGACGCAGGACGACATCATCGAGTAGGCCCGGCCGCCCCCACCCGGCCACCCGCGCCAAGCCGCCCTCCACCCGGCCACCCACGCCAAGCCGCCCTCCACCCGGCCGACCGTGTCCGGCCACCCGCGCCCAGCGCCTCCACCCGGCGCCCGAGACCCGCCCCCGACCCCGCCCGGCCGCCCCGCGGCCAGCGCCCCGCCATCGGGACGGGCGCCCTCAGCGCGCGCCGCCGCCCGCCCGCGCTCCCGCTGTCCCCACAAGGCTCCGCAAGGCCCCAGCAGGCTTCCCGCAGGCCCCTGTGGCCTCCGCACGCCCCCTGGTTTCAATTGCTTGCCTCCAGCAAGTAATATAAGTTGCCGGGGGCAAGTAGTTTTGCTGAGGAGGCGAGGACCACGGAGACCGAGGAGCGCGGCGCCGTCGAGGACGCCGGCCGCGTCGGCCCGGAGGCCGCCGCCCGCCCGTTTCCGGACCAGGTGGTCGCGGAGAGCGCGGCCGTGGGCGACCAGATGGCGCGGCTGGTCCGCCTGGTCGGCGTCTGGAAGCAGCGGGTGCGCGACGAGGGCTACGGCGACCGCGTCCTGCTGGGCCGGCTCGCCGAGGCCGGGCCGCGCCGGGCCACCGACCTGGCCGCCGACACACTGCTGGACCTGTCGACGGTGAGCCGCCAGATCCGCTCGCTGGTCGAGCGGGGCCTGGTCGAGCGGCGCCCGGACCCCGAGGACGGGCGCGGCAGCCTGCTGTCGCCGACCGTCGCCGGGCTCGCCGCCGTCGAGCGCTACCGCGCCCAGCGCGACCAGCAGCTCGCCGAGGCGCTGGCCCGCTGGCCCGCCGGCGACCGGCGCGACTTCGCCCGGCTGCTCGAACGGTTCAACGACGACTTCGCCGAGCACCATGTGCGCCCCGCCTGCGCCCACCCGCACGGCCACGGCCACAGCCACGGCCCCGGCGGCCCCCTCGCGGGCCGCCCCACAGACCACTCCGGCTCGGAGGACGGCCACCACGGCCACACCCCCGAACCCGCCGGACACCCGCTTCCGCACCACCGTCGGGCCCGTAGCACGGGTCAGATCCAGGAGAACCCCTAAGTGAGCAGCAGCAGCCGGACCACACCAGCGTCCGGACCCGACTCGGGACCCGGTCGCGGAAAGGCACCCGCCTCCTCGACCGCGTCGGCCGCGGAGATCCCCGGCGGCCTGTCCCACCGCCAGATCCTGACCATCCTCAGCGGCCTGATGCTGGGCATGTTCCTCGCGTCGCTGGACCAGACGATCGTCAGCACGGCGATCCGGACCATAGCCGACGACCTGCACGGCCTGAACCAGCAGGCGTGGACCACCACGGCCTACCTGATCACCTCGACCATCGCGACCCCGCTGTACGGCAAGCTCTCCGACATCTACGGGCGCAAGCCGTTCTTCCTCACCGCGATCAGCGTGTTCATCGTCGGCTCGGTGATGTGCACCTTCTCGACGTCGATGATCGAGCTGGCCGTGTTCCGCGCCTTCCAGGGCATCGGCGCCGGCGGTCTGATGTCGCTGGCGCTGGCGATCATCGGCGACATCGTGCCGCCGCGTGAACGCGCCCGGTACCAGGGCTACATCCTCGCCGTCTTCGCCACCTCCAGCGTGGCCGGTCCGCTGGTCGGCGGCTTCCTCGCCGGTACGACCAGCATCCTGGGCATCTCCGGCTGGCGCTGGGTGTTCCTGGTGAACGTGCCGATCGGCATCGTCGCGCTCTTCGTCGTCGCGAAGGTCCTCAACGTCCCGCACACCCGGCGTGACCACCGCATCGACTGGTGGGGCGCGCTGACCATCGTGCTCGGTGTGGTGCCGCTGCTGCTCGTCGCCGAGCAGGGCGAGTCCTGGGGCTGGCTGTCGGGCGGCGCCATCGCCTGCTACCTGATCGGCGTCCTCGGCATCATCTCCTGGATCTTCGTCGAGAACCGGATGGGCGACGAGGCCCTGATCCCGATGCGGCTCTTCCGCAACAAGGTCTTCAGCCGCACCAGCCTGCTCAGCCTGATCGTCGGCATGGTGATGTTCGGCGGCCTGCTGATGATCCCGCAGTACCTGCAGATCGTGAAGGGCGCGAGCCCGACCAAGTCGGGTCTGCTGATGCTGCCGCTGATGCTCGGCATGATGGCCGCCTCGATCACGGCCGGCCAGTTCACCTCGCGCACCGGCCGCTACAAGATCTTCCCGGTGATCGGCACCGCGCTGATGTGCGTGACGATGCTGCTCTTCCACTTCGAGGTGCAGTGGAACACGCCGCTGCCCCCGACCATGGCGTACATGGCGCTGATGGGCATCGGGCTCGGCCTGACCATGCAGACGCTGGTGCTGTCGGTGCAGAACGCGGTGCCGCCGCAGGACATGGGTACGGCGACGGCGTCGGCGACCTTCTTCCGGCAGCTCGGCGGTACGGCGGGTACCGCGATCTTCCTGTCGATCCTCTTCAGCAGCGTCGGCAGCAAGATCACCTCGGCGATCGGCCGGGCGCACTCGCACCCGGACTTCCAGGCCGCGGTCAAGGCGAACCCGAACGCGATCTCGCCCTCGACGGTCAAGAACGTGGTCACCGACTCGTCGTTCCTGAACAAGCTCGACCCGGCACTGGCCGCGCCCTTCAAGCAGGGCTTCGCCGACTCGATGCACCTGGTCTTCATCATCGTCGCGGGCGTCGCGCTGGTCGCGTTCCTGCTGACGCTGTGGATCAAGGAGGTGCCGCTGCGCCGCCTGTCGGGCGCCCAGGCCCGGGCGCAGGCCGAGGCGGAGCTCGCCGCGGCGACCGAGCTGTAGCCGGAACCGACGCTGTCGCGGCGGGGTGCCAGGGACTCACTCAAGTCCCCGGCACCCCGCTTCGGCGTTTCCGGGGGCGGGGGCGGGACCGGGGGGCGTGGCCTTGGCCGCCGGAAAAGGACTGTACGCGGGGGCACTCGATGATCCATGATGCGTGCTCCCGTCCGCGCGCACCCGACCGGTGCCGCCGGCCGTCCGGCCTGTCCGGCCGACTCACCCGCGGCGTTCGCCGCCACCCCGCCCCTCCCGTCCGGGACGGGTGCGCCGTCGCGGCCCGAACCGCCGGGCGCGGCACCGTGGAACCGCGGCACCGTCCCAGGCCGCCTCGGCGGGACACCGCGGAAGCGATCGACGACCACCGACGAGCCCCGACAAGCCCCGACAAGCAGGGCCGTGGCCCGGTGTCGTGCGCCAGCGTGCCGACGCTGCCGTACGCCCGGGTCGAGAGCCCGAGGAGACCACTGACGTGACCCCCGACCACCGCACCACCCCGAGCACCGCCACCGCCACCGCCAGCAGCAGCGGTAAGGACGGCACCGTCCACGCCTCAGCCGCCGGGACGTGGCGGCTCGGCGACCTCACCGTCAACCGGGTCGGCCTGGGCGCGATGCGCCTCACCGGCAGCGCGCCCTTCTCGCAGGGCGAGCCCAGCGACCGCGCGACGGCGGTGCGGGTGCTGCGCCGGGCCGTCGAGCTGGGTGTCGACCACATCGACACCGCCGCCTTCTACTTCTCGCGGCTGCGCTCGGCCAACGAGCTGATCGCCGCCGCGCTCGCCCCCTACCCCGACGACCTGGTGCTGGTCACGAAGGTCGGCCCCGGCCGGGACCCGTCCGGCCAGTGGTACGCGGCGCGGCCGGACCAACTGCGCGGCCAGGTGGAGGAGAACCTGCGCCAGCTCGGCCGGGACCACCTCGACGTGGTGAACCTGCGCCGGCACTGGGCCGGTTCGATCGCGGAGCACTTCGGCGCGCTGGCCGAGCTGCGCGAGGCGGGCCTCGTACGGCACCTCGGCATCTCCAACGTGACGGTGGAGCACCTGGCCGAGGCGCGGGCCATCGCGCCGGTGGTGTGCGTGCAGAACCCGTTCGACGTGCACTCGGGCACGGACGACGAGGTGCTGCGCCGCTGCGGCGAGCTGGGCGTCGCGTTCGTGCCGTTCTACTCGATCGCCGGGTCGCGCAAGACGCCCGGCGTGGAGCCGGTCCACGCCGGGCAGGACGCGCAGGACGAGCGGGTGCGGAAGGTGGCCGGGGCGCACGGGGTGTCGGCCGCGCAGGTGCGGCTGGCCTGGACGCTGCACCAGGGTCCCCACGTGCTGGCCATCCCCGGCACCGGCAACCCGGCCCACGTGGAGGCGAACGTGGCGGCGGGCGCGCTGCGGCTCACCGAGGAGGACCTGGAGCTGCTGGCGGCGGTCTCCGGCTGAGCGCGCGGGCCGGGCGGGGCCTGGGACAGCTCGGCCCCGCCCGGGCGGCCCCGGCCGGGCGGGCCGCGCTACGTGGCGACGAACCGGCGCGGGCCGTCGGTGGTGACGACCCGGCCGAACCGCATGCCCGGGAAGTGGGCGGCGACGACGAGGTCCTCGCTGTCGGCCACCTCGTCGGCGACACCGTTGCGCACCGCCGAGGCGGCGGCCGGGTCGACGTCCCAGATCACCTGCCAGTCCCGCTCGCCGAGTTGGACGACCGAGTGCACCACGTCCCCGAGGAGCAGGGCACGCCGCCCGCCGGAGGAGACGACGTAGATCGTCGATCCCGGGGTGTGGCCGGGGGCGTGGCGGGCGTCGAGCCCCGGTGCGACGGTGAAGTCGGCGTCGAAGAGCTCCAGTCGCGGTTCGAGCGGGCTGAGCTTGCCGACGGCCCCGGGATCGGCGGCCGGGCCGGTGACGAAGTGCTCCCAGTCGGCCTGGTGGGCCCGATAGGTGGCTTGGGGGAAGACGATCTCGCCCTGGTGCGCGGCCCAGCCGACGTGGTCGAAGTGCAGGTGCGTGAAGACCACGTCCGTGACGTCGCCGGGCTCGATCCCGTAGCGGGAGAGCGAGTCGAGCAGGCCGCCCCCGGTGTACTTCCCGTCGTCGAAGGCACCGACACCCGCGTCCACCAGGACCGTCCGGTCGCCCGTACGGACGCAGAAGCCGCCCAGCGGAAGCCGCAGCGTCCCGTCCGCGCCGAGGTGTCCGCCGTGGCAGGCCCACGGATCGTCCACGCCGGGGCGCGACAGGATCTCCGCCGCGACCTCCACGCCGACCCCGTCCACGACGGGAAGCACCTCGATCTCCCCGACCCTCATCCGCGAACTCCTCCGCTGCTCTCCGCCGTTCGGCCCGTGCGGCCCAACCTCCGCTGGCCGAACGGTATTCCCACGCCCGCCGCCAACCCTCCGACTGCCCGCGGCCAGGACACGGCGGCGGGTTGAGGCGGCACGTCGGACCCGTGGCGGCCGACGCGAACCCGCCGGGCAGGGGAGGCTTGAGGAGCACACGAGCGGGTCATCGGACCCGCCGGCCCCGTCGTCAGGGAGTGCCCATGACCGCGTACCCCCAGCTGCTCCACACCGTGCTGGACACCACCCACCCAAGGGAACTCGCCGAGTTCTACCGGCAGTTGCTCGGGCTGGCCTACCGGCCGGGTGACGAGCCGCCGGCGGAGGGGGCGTCCGAAGCGCCGGACTGGCTGGTGCTGCGGCACCCCGACGGGGGCAACGTCCTCGCCTTCCAGCTGGTCGACCGCCTGCCCCCGACGACCTGGCCCGAGCACGACCTCCCGATGCGGCTGCACCTCGACTTCACCGTCCCCGACACGGCCGAGCTGGACCGGCAGCGGCAGCGGGCCGAGGCGCTGGGCGCGCGGCTCCTCCTGGACCGGTACGACGACCCCGAGGAGCCGCTCTACGTCTTCGCGGACCTCTCCGGCCACCCCTTCTGCGTCTTCGTCCGCTGAGCCGCCGAGCCGCCGAGCCGCCGAGCCGCTGAGCCGCTGAGCCGCTGAGCCGCCGCGCGTAGCGCCGTCCCGCCGTCGTCCGGTCGTACCGGGGGGTGGCGCCTCGGCCTTCCGTCAGCCGGACGGGACGGGGTGCCGGGGCAGCGGCAGCAGTTCGGCCGTCATGAAGGCGGTGACGGCCGCGAGCACGATGACCGGGATCGACCCGGAGTGCCCGAGCAGCAGGACGACGAGGACGGTGCCGCTGATCGGCAGCCGCAGCGCGGCGACCACGGCCGCTCCCATCCCCGCGGCCATCGCCGGGACCAGTCCGAACCCGGGCAGCGGGGCCATGAGGACGCCCGCCGCCCCGCCGAGGAAGACCGCGGGGAAGATCGGGCCGCCGCGCAGGCTGCCCAGGCAGAGCGTGTAGCCGATGCCCTTGAACGCGAGGACCGCGAAGAGCGCCCCCACGCTCCAGGCGTGCGGGTCGCCGGCCAGCTCGCCGAGCGCGGACTGCCCGGAGAGGACGACGTCGGCGGGGGTGCGGCCGGTGGCCGCGGTGTAGAGGGCGGCGCACCCGGCGGTGGCCAGCGCGCACACCACGGCGACCGGGAGCGGCCGGGCCGCCGCCCGCACGGCCACCCAGACGCCGCCGGCCGTGATCCGGTGCACCACCACGCCGATCACCACCCCGGCGAGGATCGACCAGACGACGTCGCCGGTGTCCAGTACGGGCGGGGCGGGCAGGCCGATGCTCAGGCTGCCGGTCTTGAGGCCGGTCCAGCGGCCGAAGCCGGTGAAGACGACCGAGCCGATGCCGCAGCACAGCAGCGCGGGCAGCATCACGGCGAACAGCTGCGGGCCGCCCACTCCGGCGACCTCCATCAGCAGCACGGCGGCGACCAGCGGGTTGCCGAAGATGACGGCGATGGCGGCGCCGGAGCCGGCGGCGGTCAGCAGCGTGTCGCCCTGCTGGCTCGCCGGGGCCCGCGCCAGGTCGCGGAAGAGCAGCGCGAGGCCGCCGCCGAGCGCGATCAGCGGCGCCTCCGGGCCCAGGACGACGCCGAGCGGCAGGCCGGCGACCGCCGCGAGGACGATGCCGGGCAGCGCGCGGACCGTCGTCCCGCCCGGGTGCAGCCCACCCGCGGGGACGTGCCCGCCACGGCCCGGCAGCCACTTCACGACGCTTCCGACGGCCACCCCGGCCACCGCGAGCGGCGGGAACGGCCACCACCACGGCGGCCGCGACCAGCCCAGGTGGTGCGGCCAGCTCTCCCAGAGCAGGTGCTGCACCTCGTGCAGCCCCGCCAGGAACCAGAAGGCGACCAGCGAGACGGGGACGCCGATGAGCGCGCAGAACACCAGCGCCTTGCGGTACTCCGGCTTGCGCAGCATCTCCCGCAGCGGGTCGGCGCCCGCCGCGGCCTTCACCTCAGCGATTGCCTCGCCCCCTCACCCGCCCCCGCACACCGAACCGGACGAACCGAACATATCGCCCCACCCCGACCCCGAGGGGCCGACGCGCCCCACGCCCGGCGCGCGGCACGAGGGGCACCGGGCGGATCCGGGCGGCACCCGGCACGGGACGGCGCCCGGCCGGCACCGCCAGGACCCGGCCGCCGCCGCGCGGGATCGCTTGCGCCACCATTCCCCTTGACGCTGCCAATTCCGACATTTAGGCTGTTCGCGCCGAACCGCTGTTTCGACGCATCGACAACGGGGTGATCCACGCAGCCATGAACGTGCAGACCTGGCCACTCGTCGGGTGGCGCGACATCGTGCACGCCTTCAGGCCCGACCATTCGGCCCGCGAGGCTCACCTGAAGACGCTGCGCCGCAACCACGTCGTCTCCGACGGCATCCGGTTCACCCGCCGAGCCAACCATCGCCTGGCGGGGGCGGGACACCTCTACAGCCACCTCAACGTCAGCGCGGCGGTGCTCCACCGCCAGGACCGGACGGAGGACGCCCGGGCGTACCGGGAGCGCGCCACCGCCCTGGAAGGGGAGTTGGCGCGGGTGTTGAGGGCGTACCACCTCGGCGCCGACGAGGTGGAGCCACTGACGGAACTGGCCTCGCGCGAGGCCCGTGGAGCCATGGCCCGCCTCAGCGACCTCACCGAGGAGGCCCTTGCCGGACTGCCGCCCGTCGCCGATCAGGACGTCACGCGCGGACTCCTGCACAGCGCGGACGGCAGGAGGGTCCGCTTCGTCGATGCCGAGGGCACCGTGGAGCGCTACCTCCCGTACGGCCTGTTGGAGTCCTCCGGCTTGTCGGTCGGCGACCACGCGGTCCTCATCAGCGAGTTCACGGGCGCCTCCCTCGTCATCCGCCTCGAACCCGGTCTCCTCGTGCAGTCGCAGCCCGGCCTGGGGACCGATGCCCAGACGGACCCGGAGGCGGATGACGCGGCCGGAGCCGAGTCCGCCGAGGGCGGCGAGCGGGTCAGAGCCCCTCTGGGCGACGACGCATACCGGGCAGCCCTGTTTGATCATCTGGACACGGAAGATGCGGACGGACCATAGAATCTTCCGATGGACGGCGTTTACTGGTCGTTTGGCACGAAATCAGACCGCGTCGAGCTGCGATCCTTCGACTGCTGTCCCGGCGACGCGGGACCACCCGTCAGGCGGCCCGACGGCAGCCGGGTGTGCCCGGAGCCGTGGTCACACGAGGTGCAGACGTACTTCCGGCAGCACGCGATCAGCGACACCAACAGGTTCAGCGCGTCGAACGACCAGCGCCTCCTGCTCTTACGGGACGGCCGGACCATCGTGGGCGCCCTGGTCCACGGCACCCAACCCCCTCTTCCCGGAGGGGCCTTCGAGCGACGCGTCGAGTACTACGCGCTGCGGACCGCCGTCCAGGGCAGGCGGCTGTCCAACGGGGAGTACGCGTCCCACGCGCTTCTGCGGGCGGGCGTACAGGACATGATGACGCGACATGACCCGGGCGAGCGGATCTACGTGACGGCCCTCGTTCGCCCGGAGAACCACGCCTCCCGGCGATGCCTGGAGCGGTACGGGTGGTCCGAGAGCAAGCCGCTCGACCTCCCGGACCTCCTCGTGTACGCCGCTCCCCTCGCCCGCGCCCGCACCGCATTGGGTATCCCGACGGCCGCCACCCCGTAGCGGGACCGGGTCTCCGGTCGGGCCGCCCTGCGGCCCTTCCCGTGACCGCCGCGCCCCCGTGCGAACGGCCTGGCCGCTCTTACGGGGGCGCGACGCCGCGATGGCCGGGTTCGTGCGCCGGAGCGGTCAGCCGCCGAGCCTGTCGACCCAGCCGGAGTACAGGTACGCGGTGCGGGCGCCCTTGGGCTCGCCGTAGATCTGGAGGGGGGCGCCGGTGCGAGGGTCGATCAGCAGGTGTTCGGTCAGACGGGCGCGCCCCCCGACCGTGAAAGTGAAGCTGACCGAGGTGCCGATGCGGCCGCGGCCGTCCTTCCGGGTGCCGTCGAGGTGCGTCCCGGGGGTGCGTGGCCAGCACCCGCCGGGCCACCCCGAACAGCCAGCCCGAGACCGTGCCGCGCGCCGGGTCGAAGCCCGACCGGCCGGAGAAGGCCCGCAGCCACACCTCGGACAGCAGGTCGTCGGCGGCGGCGGGGGCTCGCCGGGCCAGATAGCCGTGCAGCACCGCCGAGTACCGCTCGACCAGCGGCGCGAAGGCCGCCGGCTCCGTGGCGGAACGGGCCAGTAGATCGTTGTCGTCACCCTCGGGCGGCTCGTGCCCGCCGCTCTTCCCCGCCCTGCGCGGTAGCCGCATTGCCCCTCCCTAGCGGGCCGGTCCGTCCGGCCTCACCCCCTATTGCGCTTTCCGGGCCGGAGCGTTCGCGAGTCCGCCGCGAGGTGGCGTACGGCTCGGTCCGCGACGGCTTGACGGTCCCATACGCGCCCATGCGCGCCCAGACGCGCCCATGCGCGCCCAGACGCGCCCAGACGCGCCCAGACGCGCCCAGACGCGGAGGCAGGCGCGGAGGCAGGAGCGGAGGCAGGCGCGGACGGCCACGGCTGACGGGCGTCCGCCGATCCGAGCGGGCGCGCACCGGAGGCCCGCCGGTCGGACCCCGACTCCGACGCCGGCCCGACTCCCCTGATCCGCTCCCTGGTCCACGTGCGGGGCGGCCGGTGGACCGAGGTGCGTCCGGCGCCATTGACACACGGCATTCCGATCGTTGTCATGAGCACATGCAATGGTCAGTGGCCTACCCCCTTTACGGCCCGGGCCAGAAGGAGCCGCACCGTGGACGACCGCGCCCCCGTCGACGTCGCGCAGCACCGCACCCGGGCCGGTCGCTCTCCCGGCTCCCCTACCTCCCCCACCTCCTCCATTTCCCCAGGCTCCCTCGCCTTCCCGGGCCTTCACGGGCCCGGCCTCGCGGCGGAACCCCCCGACGCGGCCGACCCCGCGACCCCCGCCCGCGCGGCTGACGCGGCCGTCCGGCTGCTCGCCCGCCATCGCGGCCTCCTGGTCCACGGGCCCGCCGGGATCGGCAAGTCGACGCTGCTGGCCTCGGTGGCCGCGCGGGCGCAGGAGGAGGGCGTGCTGGTCCTGCGCTGCTCCCCCGCCGCGCAGGACGCGGACCTGCCCTTCGTCGGGGTGGTCGACCTGTTCGCGCGGGTGCCCGGCCGGGTCGTGGACGGGCTGCCGCCCGGCCTGCGGGCGGCCCTGCCGACGGCGCTGCTGGACGGTCCCGGCCCGGCCGGGCGGCCGGACGCGCTGGCGGTCCGGGTCGCGGTGCTGGAGGTTCTGCGCCGGCTGGCCGCGTACACGCCGGTCCTGGTGGCCGTCGACGGGTTGCAGTGGCTGGACCCGTCCAGCGCGGACGTGCTGGCCTTCGCCGCGCGCCGGATCGAGGACGTGGACGTGCGGGTCGTCGCCGCGCTGCGGGTCGCCGAGGGCGAGCGGCCCGGCGTGCCGGCGCTGTGCCCGCCGGGCAGCGCGCTGCTGGGGGTGCCGCCGCTGCCGGACGCCGAGGTCGCGGCGCTGCTTCCGGCGGGCGGCCCGTCCGGCCCGGTGCTGCGCGCGGTGCTGCGGATCGCCGCCGGAAACCCGTACTACGCGCAGGAGTTGGCCCGTGCCGCGCCGCGGGACGGGCTCAGCGCGGAGGCCGGCGGGCGGCTGCCGGTGCCGGGCGGGCTGCGGGCGGTGGTGCTGGAGCGGGTCGCGGGGCTGCCGGCGGCGGTGCGGCAGGCGCTGCTGGTGGCCGCGGCGGCGGCCCGGCCGGACGTTCCGCTGCTGCGGGCGGCCGGGGTGCGGGGCCCGGACGGCGCGCTGGAGGAGGCCGAGCAGGCCGGGGTGCTGGCCGTGGACACCGCCCAACAGGTGCGTTTCACGCACCCGTTGCTGGCCGCCGCGGTGTACGCGGACGCCGACGAGCGGGAGCGGCGGTCCGTCCACGCCCGGCTGGCGAGGGTGGCGAAGGAGCCGGTGGCGGCGGCGCGGCACCTGGCGCTGGCCCGGCCGGGCGAGGACGCCGGCGTGGCGACGGAGCTGATGGCCGCCGCCCGGGCGGCCCGGGAGCGGGGAGAGCCCGGCGCGGCGGCGGAGTTGGCGGCTATGGCGGTGCGCCGGACCCCGGCCCGGCGGCCGGCCGAACGCGACCGTCGGCTGCTGGCCGCCGCCGGCTTCGCCTGCGACGCCGGCCGCTGGGAGGACGCCGAGCGGGCCGCCCGCGCGGTGCTCGCCGAGTCGGCGGCGGCCCGGGACCGCGTGCACGCCCGGCTGGTCCTGCTGCGCACGGCGGGCCAGGCCCTCGGTGACCGCGGCGAGTTGATCGATGAGGCGTTGCGGGAGGCCGGTGAAGCACCGGAGTTGCAGGCTCCGCTCTACCACTGGTCAGCAGTACGCGGCCTGTTGACGGGCGCGTTGGGCGAGGCAGAGCTGCACGCGCTGCGGGCGGCGCGGTGCGCCGAGCGGGCCGGCGACCGGGGCCTGCGGGTCTCCGCGCTGGCCACGCTGGCCCGGGTACGGGCGCTGTCCGGATCGGGCGAGGCGGCCGAGCGGGCGCTGGCGCAGGCCGCGGCGCTGGCCGGTGACGGGCCGCGCAGCCGCGGCCTGACCCGGATGCGGGCGGTGCTCGCGCTGGACGCCGACCGGGTCGGCGAGGCGTTGCGGCAGCTCACCGGCCTGCTGGCCGCCACCGGTGAGGGCGACGGGGTGGAGTCCACGGTGGCCTCGCTGGTGGCGCTGACCCGGGCGCAGGTGCGGGCGGGGGCCTGCCGGGAGGCCCTGCTGACGGCTGGGCGCTGCACCCGGGTGGCGGCCGAGGCCGGCATGGAGTCGGCGCCCGCCCTGTACGCGGCGGCGCTGGCGGAGACGGTCGGCGGCAGCCCGGCGCGGGCGCGGCAGGCGGCGCTGCGGGCGGTGCGGGCCGCGGAGGAGGACGGCGACCAGTTGTTCCTGCCGCGGGCGTTGGCGGCGCTGGCGCAGGCGGGGCTGTTCGGAGGGGACCGGGCCGGGGTGGCCGAGGCGGCCGAGGTGCTGCGCCGGGCGGTGCGGATCGGGGTCGCGATGGGGGCGGCCGACCCGCCGCTGCTGGGCTGGTACGCGGACCTCGCGGAGGCGCTGGTGGCGTTGGGCGAGTCCGCGGTGGCGCGGGAGGTGCTGGACGAGGCGCACGGGCGGGCCGGGCGGCTGCCGGGCAGCGCGCGGGCGGCGCTGGAGCGGGCCGAGGGCTGCTGGCGGCGGCCGAGGGCCGGCCGGCGGAGGGCGTGGCGCTGCTGCGGGTGGCGCTGGAGCGGCTGCGGCCGCTGGAGCTGCCGGTGGACCTGGTGCGGACGCTGACCGCGCTGGGCACGGTGGAGCGGCGCTCCCGGCATAGGGCGGCGGCGCGGGAGGTGCTGGGCGAGGCGCTGCGCCGGGCCGAGGAGGCCGGGGCGGTGCCGCTCGCGGAGCAGGCGCGGGCCGAACTGGCCCGGGTGGACGCGGTGCCGGCCGCGGCGGCCGAGCGGGGCGGGCTGACGCCCGCGGAGGCACGGGTCGCCGAGCTGGTACGGGGCGGCGCCACGAACCGGGAGGTGGCGGCGCAGCTGTTCATCAGCGTCAAGACGGTCGAGGGCACCCTGTCCCGGCTCTACCGGCGCTTCGGGGTCCGCTCCCGTACCGAGCTGGCGCACCTCATCACGTCGACCACGACGCCGCGTTGACCCTTGCCGGACTCCGGCGCCGACGAACGACCGCACCCGCGCCTGGTCGACCAGGCCGCACCGCCCCGAGTCGGCCAGGCCGCACCGCGCCTCCTCAACCACACCGCGTCTCCTCGACCGCACCGCGTCTCCTCGACCGAACAGGGCGACAGGGCGGCAGGGCGGCCGGACGGCAGGGCAGCAGGGCGGCAGGGCGGCCGGACGGCAGCCCTTGGGTGAAAGCCCGGCGACATGTCACGGCGATCCGCCGCCACACGTCGACGGTCCGGCGCAACACATCCTTAACAGGCGTCGCAAGGGTTCCCACGCTTACGTCCCGTCACATGCGGAACCTAGCGTGGACACGTCCCCGAACCGGGGCCCCCGACCCACGCATGGAGGACCTTCGTGACACTCCGTCGGAAACTGCTGGTGGCCACCGCCGCCCCGGCGCTGCTGCTGGCGGCCATCCCCGCCGCCGCCCACGCCGCCTCGGGCCAGCCGGGCGCCGCCCGTACCGCGATCGCCGGCGACGCGGTGCCGAGCCTGGGTGCGCACGCGGTGCGCACCGGCTCGGTTGCGTCCAACGACCGGATATCGGTCGCGGTGAGCCTGACGCCGCGCGACGCGCAGGGGCTGGCCGCCTTCGTGAAGCAGGTCAGCGACCCGAGTTCGGCGACGTACGGCCACTACCTGACGACGTCCCAGTTCGCCGCGGAGTACGGCCGCACCAGCGCCGAGGTGAAGCAGGTCACCGACTACCTCGCCGCGCAGGGCCTGAAGGTCGGCACGGTCCACTCGGGCAACCTGCTGGTCGACGCCACCGGCACCGCCGCCCAGGTGCGCAAGGCGTTCGGCACCTCGCTGTCGACGTACCGGGACGGCTCCACCGGCAGCACCTTCTACTCCAACGACGCGGCGCCCTCGCTGCCGTCCTCGATCGCCTCGCTCGTCGGCGACGTCTCGGGCCTCAACAGCCAGGCGAAGCTGCACCACCAGCCGACCACCCTGGCCAACCCGTCGGCGAGCCCGCACAACGGCCCCGGCGGCGGCTACACGCCGGCCCAGATCAAGGGCGGCTACAACGTCTCCGGCACCTACACGGGCAGCGGCCAGAAGGTCGCGCTGCTGGAGTTCGACGGGTTCAAGCAGTCCAACATCACCTCCTACGACAGCCACTACAGCCTGAGCTCCACCGCGCCGACCGTGACGAAGGTCGACGGCGGCTCCGGCTCGCTGGGCGACGGCGAGGTCGAGGTGGAGCTGGACATCGAGGTGCTCAACGCGGTCGCCCCGGCCGCGAACGTCACCGTCTTCGAGGGCCCCAACTCCGACGCCGGCGAGGTCGACACCTACCAGGCGATCGTCGACAGCGGCATCCCCGTGACGTCGATCAGCTGGGGCGCCGCCGAGTCGCAGCGCACCGCCTCCAACATCAGCGCGGTGGACGCGGTCTTCGAGCAGGGCGCGGCCGAGGGCCTGGGCTTCTTCGCGGCCTCCGGTGACAGCGGTTCGGACGACGCGGGCACCGGCGGCACCTCCGTCGACTACCCGGCCAGCGACCCGTACGTGACCGGTGTCGGCGGCACCACGCTCACCGTGACCTCCGCGAACGCCTGGAGCAAGGAGACCGCCTGGTCCGGCGGCGGTGGCGGCAAGTCCAGCACGTTCGCCATCCCGAGCTGGCAGACGCCGGTGCAGAAGACGCAGGGCGGCGGCAAGCGGCAGGTGCCGGACGTGGCGGCGCTCGCCAACCCGTCCCCGGGCGTGTCGATCTACACCGAGGGCACCTGGGCCCAGGTCGGCGGCACCAGCGCGGCGGCCCCGGAGTGGGCGGCCTTCGCGGCGCTCTACAACCAGCAGGCGGCGGCCGCCGGCAAGGCGCGGCTCGGCTTCGCCAACCCCGCCCTCTACGCGGCGAACGGCACCGGCTTCCACGACGTCACCAGCGGCAGCAACGGCGCCTACTCCTCGGCCACCGGCTGGGACTTCACCACCGGCTGGGGTTCGTACAACGCGGCGACGCTGGCCACGAAGCTCCTCAGCCAGTGACGCGGTGAACGCTCCGCGCCCGCCGGACCGGCGATCCCGTGACCAGGCGCGGCGCACCAGCTGAACCAGGAACGGCCCTGCTGAACGGCCCTGCGGTGGCCCGCCGACCGGCGGCTCTCCCGCAGGGCCGTTCCACGTCGCGGCAGCCCGTCAGCCCGTCAACCGGCAGCCCGGAAGCCCGTCAACCGGCGGCCTTCCGGCCCGCGCCCCGGTGGGACCTGCCCTACTCGGCGGACTTGGCGGACTTGCCCGACGTGGCGGGCTTGGCGGGCTTGGCGGGCTTCAGGGCTCCGGGGTTCTCGTCGGCGGCGGGGAGGCGGCCGGAGCGGATGGCGGCGACGAGGGACGCGTGGTCGCGCTCGTTCTGGTCGGCGTAGGACTCCGCGAACTCGGCGACGGCCTCGTCGAAGACGCTCCCCCCGCCGAGGTACGCGGCGATGGCGATCCGGTCCCCGGAGCGGGCGTGCGCGCGGGCCAGGGTCGCGCCGCACAGTTCGGCGAACGCGGCCATGCCGTCCGGGACCATCCGCTCGGGCTCGGGAATGCCCTTCCAGTCCCGCAGTTGGCGTACGTAGAAGTCGCGGCGTACGCCGTCGATCCCGTCGACGCGCTCCCAGCCGAGGAAGATGTCGCTGGTCGCCTGCATCAACCGCTGTCCGGACACGACTCGTTCGCCTTCCGGGCCCTGCCAGCCCTGCCCGCCGGCGAAGGGCGCCAGCGCCGAGGGCCCGGCCTCCTTGGCCTGGAGGAAGAGCGGGTCGCCGCCGTCCCGGCCGAGCAGCAGCACGATCCAGCAGCGGGTGCCGACGCTGCCGACGCCGACGACCTTCCGCGCCATGTCCGCCACCCGGTACTGCTCCAGCAGGAACCTCCGGTCGGAGGCGAGGGTGTGGCCGTAGCGCTCCAGCAGCTGCCGGATGGCCGTCTCGACCTCCTCGCGGTCGCGCCGCTCGACCTCGGGGATCAGGTCGCGCAACGGCACCAGCAGCGGCGGGTCGGCCGCGATCCGCCGCACACCGCCGACCTCCTCGGTCAGCCGGTCGAACGCCTGGAGGGTGTCGCGGCCGCGCGCCTTGGCCGCCATCCGCTCGAACCGGCCCCGCGCCCGGTCGCTGACCCGCCCGGAGAACCGCTCCCGCACCCATGCCTCGTCGACGTGGGAGTACCAGACGGCCAGGTTGCCCATCGACGCGAACTCCCGCATCCGCTCCCGGTAGGCCCGCACCGCGCGCCGCACGATCCGTGAACGCTCCTTCGCCGAGAAGCCGTTGGCCCGCGCGGCGACGACCAGGCTGGTGGCGAAGCGCTTGACGTCCCACTCCCAGGGGCCGGGCAGCGTCTCGTCGAAGTCGTTGATGTCGAACATCATGTGGCGCTCGGGCGAGGCGAGCAGCCGGAAGTTGAGCAGGTGGGCGTCGCCGCACAGCTGGGTCTCGATCCCGGTTCTCGGCGTCCCCGCCAGGTCCTCGGCCATGACGGCCGCCGCACCCCGGTAGAAGCGGAACGGCGACTCGGCCATCCGCGCGTACCGGATCGGCACCAGCTCCTGGAGCCGGTACGCCGACTGCTGCTCGACCATCTCCACGACGTCCCGCCGGTCGGACGCGGGCTCGTACCCGGCGTGGCTGGAGCGCGGCACCCGAGCCCGCGCGCCCCGTCCGAGCTCGGCCCGCTCCTGCGGGGTACGCCGCCGCGCCGCCAGAGCCCGCGGGTCCGGGCGCGCCCGCCCGGCCCCGCCCGCCCGCCCGGCCCCGCGCGGGCCGGGCGACCTTGCCGCCTCCGGCGAACGTGCCCATCACGGGCCCGTCCACCACGGGTGCGCCCTTCGCGGACTTCGCGGCCCCGGTTGGCTTCGCGGCTCCCGTTGGCTTCGCGGACTTCGCGGGCTTCGCGGAGGAGCCGGACGCGGGCTTGGCGGACTTCGCGGAGGAGCCGGACGCGGGCTTGGCGGGCGGGGCCATGAGCTACCGCCTCTCGCCCGCGTCGTAGTGGCGGTCGTGGTCGTGGCGGTCGTAGTGGTGGTCGTGGTGGTGGAAGCTGCTTGCCAGCGCCCAGATCACGAACACGTCGATCCCGATCAGGATCAGCGCCCAGAACGGGTACCTGGGCAGCCACATGAAGTTGGCGATCAGCGACAGCCCGGCCAGGAAGATGGCGAGGAACCGTGCCCACACCGCGCCTCCGAAGAGCGCGATACCGGCCAGCACCACCAGGATGCCGAGGATCAGGTGAATCCATCCCCAGCTGGTCAGGTTGAACGAGTAGGCGTAGTGGGGACCGGCGACGAAGACGTCGTCCTTGAGGATCGCCGCGATGCCTTCCAGGATGGCCACCGCACCGCTGAAGATCAGCATGAAGGCGGCAAAGAGAATCCCGCTGGACCGCCAGATCTGCGTACTCTTGCTCTCGCCTCGCCGTACATCGGAGGACATTGCCGGGGCTCCTCTCGCCACGCCGTGGCTGGCCCGGTGCGGGTCGGCCCGATCCGGCACTCTCAGCGTGACACGTCCGGACCAATCCGGCATTACGGGGCGTAAGGCGCTGGTCTACAGCCCCGGCCACGGGTCACCCGACGTGACGACAGCACCACCTGCCGCCCGTTGGTGGAGGCGGTTGGCCCGACCACCGCGCGCAGGTATTCGCGTCAGGGGATTCTGGCGACGCCGACATGGAAGCCGCTCCGCTCGCAGGCCGGCGCCGGGCCCTCCTGGTACCACTCGGTGGCGGACACCAGCCCCGGCGCGACGAGTTCCAACCCGTCGAAGAAGAGCTCGACCTCCCCGCGCGTACGCAACCGCAGCGGGATCGCGCCCTTCTTGAACTCGGCCTCGATCTTCCCCTCCCACTCCGGGTGCTGATCGGCCGTCCCGTGCGAGAGGACCAGGTAACTGCCCGACGGAAGCCCCTCCACCAGAGCGCGCACGATGCCGTACGGGTCCTCGCCGTCGGGCAGGAAGTGCAGGAGGGCGAGCAGGGACAAGGCCACGGGACGTCCGAGGTCGAGCCGTTCACCCGCGCGCTCCAGGATGGCCGCGGGCTGCCGCACGTCCGCGTGCAGGAAGCCGGTGGCACCCTCCGGCGTGCCGGCCAGCAGCGCCTCCGCGTGCGGCAGGACGCTCGGGTCGTTGTCCACGTACACGATCCGGGCGGCGGGCACGATCGCCTGCACGACCTGGTGCACGTTGGGCTCGGTGGGAATCCCGGAACCGATGTCGAGGAACTGGTCGATGCCGTTCTTCGCCAGCCAGGCGGCCGCGCGGTGCATGAACGCCCGGTTCCGGGCCGCGTTGCCACGCGTCTCCCCCGGCAGCGCCTCACCGACCCTCCGGTCGACGGGGTAGTTGTCTCTGCCGCCCAGCAACCAGTCGTAGATGCGCGCCGGGTGCGGCGTGCTGGTATCGACGTAGGGGCGCGACGCATCGGCGGTCACTGGACGGACACTCACGGACACTCCCTCCCACCCGGCATCCGCGCAGGTCACAGGGGATGGCGCCGTTAGCGCCGACCCCCGCGGCAAGCGGTGGTCACACCGGACAGAGCTAGGACATCGGCGGCGGGCGGGACGCGACGCGTATGCGGATACGCGCAGCACACCCACCGGTGGAGAACGTTCTGTCTTCCTCATTAGAGACGCTCCCCCACGCCACCGTCAAGACCGAACGTTCTGCCTCTTCCGCTGATGGCCTGATCACCCGAGCCCAACCCCAGAAGGTGCGACCTCGTGGGTGACATCCGGCGTGACGTCCGGCGTGACGTCCGGAGCACGCAAGCGGGGCCGGGCTCCGCCGGGGGCCACGGGCCAGGGAGCACTGCCGGTCCGGAAGCGCGAGGCGTCCTCTCCGAACGTCCCGTCGGCGGCGAAGCAGGTGAGCCGGATGCCGTCCGCGTCCGCGAGCCCCAACGGCGCGCCGGGGTGCGGTCCTTCCCCGGTGATCGACATCCCAAAGGGCTCAGCCGCGCTTTCCGGCCGTGGCATCCTGGTGCGAGCCTCTGGGCGGGACGGCTCAGGAGCGTCGGACGACGGAGGACGGATGAGGTTCAGTGAGCATCCCCCGCCTCCTCGCCACCTACCGACGCTTGAATGGGCGAAGAACGCCTTGGCGGGCCGCGTGGCCGTCCTCGCGGGCCGACCGGCCGGACTGCTGGGACAGACCTCGGGCAGCCTCAACGGTTCACCCGAGCAGGTGACCGCGGTCCGAATCGAGTACCCGGACGCCGTCGTCGCGACGGTGCGGCATCCGTCGGAGATCCGTCCGGGCCTCACCATCGAGACGCTGGTCGACGAGACGGTGACCCAGTTCGAGGGGGCTCCGGACGACGTCGACGGTGACTCCGTCGAGGCATGGCTGCCGAGCCGGCGTCGCCGAGGAGCGCCCGTCCTGGAGGCGTCGCCGGAGCCCCTCGTCATCGCGGGCACGCCGTACGACTGCTTGCGCATGGCACCCAGGGACGGGATGAGCGCCCGCGTCGCCACGCTGGACGGCCTCGCGGTGATCGTGGCCGGCAGGGACATCGACCACCTCGAACTCTCCTGGGCCTGACCTGCGCGAACCCTCAGCCTGGCCAGCGCCGAGGTCAGGGTGACGGTAGGGCGCGTTCCGGCAGGTG
Source organism: Actinacidiphila yeochonensis CN732 (assembly GCF_000745345.1). NCBI lineage: Bacteria > Bacillati > Actinomycetota > Actinomycetes > Kitasatosporales > Streptomycetaceae > Actinacidiphila > Actinacidiphila yeochonensis. Next base: position 425,384 of record NZ_JQNR01000005.1, read on the forward strand.
CGGATGGCGCAGGTACTGGCCGTCGGCGCCGACGTGGAGGGTGAACGTCCCGGGTCCGGGACGGCCTGCCTCGTCGTAGGCCGTCAGTACGTCCTCCACCCGCTCCCACAACCTGAGCGGGCCGGTCTCGCGCACCCGCCAGCCGTCTCCCTCGGGGGTGAGGGTGGCGGCAGAGCCGGTGCGGACGTCCGGTCCCGGTGCCGATCTCCAGCACGGCCTGTCCCTCACCGACCTGCGCGTCGGTCCACATCCGCACCACCAGCGAGGGCAGTGTGGAGGAGGACGTGGGCGTCCCGCCATGCCGAGCGGCCATGCTGTCGGGCTCGTCGCCGTCGAACTGCGTGACCAGCGTGGTGTCGGAGTACACGGCGCCCAGCCACCGTTCACGGTCCAGTTCGGCGCTGACCGGCTCCCACACCGTCAGCCCCTGCTCGTCGCGGCGGTCGGCCGGCAGGTAGAAGCCCGGCACGAAGCGGTGCCGGGGCACCGCCTCCACCGCCGCCCTCCAGAGCGGATCACGCAGAGCGCCCCTCTCCACGAGGCTCCGCACGAGACCCTTGCGCAGCCGTGCGGCCTCAGCTTCCAACTCGGCGGGGGCCGTCATGACCTACCGCCTCCCTTCCGTGTCGAGCATGTCCGCGAACGCTGCCAAGGTGGCAATGCAATGCGGACCGACAGCGACTCGTCGAACGCTTCCGGACCGACACCGGGCTGCGCCCAGATCGCGCGAGAACGAGCGGAGAATGCCTAACGGAGTAGCAACAGCGCCGTCCAGAAGAAAGATTCGGACCCTTTGTGATCGGCCTTGCCAAGCGTCAGTGCGGTACCGGCCCTACCGGTCAGCAGTCCGGGGCCTGCGTCCGGGAGTGCCCTGTCGGGATTGACGAGAAGCGCTGTCGTGGCTCGGTGGGCTTGGTGGGCAAGGCCGGCGTGATCGTGTGTTTGGGCGACGAGGAGGACACCGGCGGTACCGTGACAGATCCCAGACCCGGCGGTTTGCCACTGGCCAACGGGTTTGCGGGCGATGGCTCCAAGAGCGTCGTAGCCACTCCTGGCGAATCGCGGTTCCTCGACGGCAGCGCCAGCGTGGATGAGGGCGTTGCCGATGCCGGCGTTGCCGTAGCACCAAGACCCGTGGCGTGCCCGCTTCGCTGAAGGCTTCGCGTTGGGACGCCGAAGGGCGGTTCCAGAGATGTGCGGTGCCCATGATCCTTCTCCGTTTCGCCAGTTGAGGAGCCACGAGGCCGCAATCGTGATGGCCTCGCTCTGTCCGTGAACGGTGTGACCGTGGATGGCCGCGACGGCCAGGAAGGCGAGGGGGCCGGCGATACCGTGGGCGAGTCCCGTTGTGGCTGCCCCGGAAGCGGGTATGGGCGTCACGGTGCGCAGATGGTGTTCGTGCGTTGGCAACCACCAACCCGGGTAGGGCAAAGGCGGCGCGACGATCATGCTGCTGAGGGTGGTCAGAGCGGCGTTGATGCCTGGTTCGGCGGCGTCATGATGTCCGGTCTGGTCTGCTGCAAGGAGAAGACGGCCGATGCCCGCAAGCCCCTTGATCGCGTCGTAGACAGCCCAGGGAGTTCCCTGGTCCCCTCGTTGGAGACGGTCACGCTGATGGCTGGCAAGACCTGTGGCGCGAGCGGAGAGCCAACCGACGGCGTTTTCGACATCTGTGTCACGGCGGTGGGCTGCGGGGAGGTAGGGGTTTCCAAGGATCAGGGAGGCAGCGAGGGCACCGGGGCCTCGGTAGATGCCGTCCGGGGTGCTGCCTTTGAGGAGACGGGCGGCAGCGTCCCAGTGCCGGCCCACAGCGTGCGCGAGCGCCGGGTCGGCGTCGGAGAGAACAGCGAGGGTGAGTGCCGTGCCGCAAAGACCGTCGTTGAGTGTCGCGGCACGGGCGGGACCGAGCGCGTGGATGAGCCGGTCGGGGTCGACGATTGCACGGGTTGTCGTCTCGATGAATTCCTGCACCCCGCTGGTCATTCGCGGTAGAGAAGGTCAAGGGCCAGGGAACGGGCGATTCGTTCGGCGGATGAGTCGAGGCCGAGGAGTCGGTTGCAGTGCATGTGGATCACGTCGGAGGCGACACGAGGCGCGATATGGGGCTGCAGCCGGTCGGCCAGTTCGGTGAGTGCTGCCCGGTGTGTTTGCTCCTTCGTGGCAGGAAGCGTGGCCTGGTGCTCGCGTGCGACCGTCCGCGCCTCTTCGCGAAGTCGCCGCTCGGACAGGCTCAGGCGGCTGGCTCGGGAGACGGCACGTAGGGCTTGACCGGGAGCCAGTACGGCGGCGATTGCCTGGATGTTGCCGGAGGCCAGGATGAGGCGGTCGCGTTCGTTGAACTCCAGGGCCCAGCAGGCGAGGTCACTGTCACTGGAGAAGACGGCTTCGGCGGCCTCAATGGCATCAGGACCGCCGTACCGCTGAGTCTCGCGGACATACGGCTCGGCATACAACAGGCCGTCGCTCAAGCGCTGGTCGGCGAGGAGTGCGGCCCACTCGCCGAGCATTTCGCGGATCGGAGCGAGGTCTGCCGGGTTCTCTGCGCGAACTCGCACACGCACGTGATGGCCGAGAGACGGGGTGCGGTAGCGCAACCAGTAACCGAGCCGGGCGCCGTGGAAGATCGGAAGCTGTTGGAGCACAGCGTTCTGGTGACGCACGGGGACGGCCAGGGCAACGGAGATCCAGCCGTCGGTTGCTCCGGTCTCATCGCTGCGCCGGGGCCGGACAGCGGTCCGCGGGTCAGGCACGGGGATTGACGCCTCCGAGTGGCGCCGGTCGAGAGGAACGACGAGTTCAAGGAGGTGTCTACCGTGCGGGGACTCTACGGGAGCGTCGCTTGGGAAGTAGCCGAGGGCTTCGGCGATCGTACGGGCACCGGCGGATACGGTGCGGCGCAGAATCTCTTGATGTTGGGGCTCGGTGAGGTCGATCAGCAGGTGCCGGTCTGATTCCTCGGCGAGGACGAGGGTCGGCACGCTGGGCTGGACGCGCGTGAGCCAGTCGTCCAGCTGTTTGACCCAGTCCGTGCGTCGCCCCGCTGCCGCGATGAGCCCGTCTGGGAGGCGCCAACGCTGCGGGAGGAAAACCGTTCCGCGGTAGGTGACTCGGGGGGTATACGACGCATGCGGAAGAACCGGCGCCCAGGTAAAGGGATGCCACGGGCGTTCGCCGTCGTGGCCGAGCAGATAGAGGAGTTGCGCTGCGGGTGGGATCAGCTCTCGCGTGATTCTGCTGAGGAGTACCGGCCTTACAGGTGCGTCGAGTTGACGCGACCAGAGGATGAGCCGGTTGCCGGTGGACGCGATGGCGAGGTCCGTCGGGAGGAGGTCGCCACCGCGAGGCGGCACACCGACGGGGATGCGATGGGGAAGGGCTTCGGTGGGCGTCGCGAGAGCGGCGGTACGAGCGGTCAGCGGCCGGCAAGCAATCTCCGCCATGACGGGAGCGTCTCGCTCGCTCAGCGACGTGGTCGGTATCAGCTCAGGCAGGAGGTGCCTGAAGCGGGCCGAGGCTGAACCGGCGTCCTGAGCGGCATGCGGTCCGACGACCAGATTGAGGGTGCCGTCCGGCTGGCAGATGACGCGCACGTGGATCTCTGCCGTGTACGGCGGCTCCGGGCCCTCTGCTGCCTCCAGGTAGAGGACATCTCGGCAGGTAAGAGCGATCTCGGGGAGGCCCTGCGCAAGCGCTTCGGTGTAGAGGGCTGTCAGGTAGCGGGCACGAGCATCGTCAAGGCCACTGCGCGCGCCGACGCTGTCCTCAGGAGTCGGGGGGCCGACTCCCATGACGGGGTCGATAGCTTCCAGCAAGGGGACAAGCCGGTGTCGCCCGAACAACTCCGTGAAGCGCCTCGTCCACGTCTCCAGCGGACCTGTGCGGTGGCCGATCCGCCAGAGTACTGATGCGGCCTCAGCGGCGCGGGCGCCAACGGTAGCGGGTAGGTGCAGTTCGGTGTCCATTGCGGTGTCGACGGTGAACGGCCGATCCACGGTGTGGAGGCGGTCGGCGACGCCACGAGCCTGCCGGAGCAGCCCGAGGCGATGTTCGCTGCCGGGCGGATGTTGGTCGGCGCGGCGCAGGAGGCTGCGCAAGTCGGCCAACGGCGCGACCTCTGGTCGCTCTTGGCCGAGCCGTTGGACGAGATGCTGCAGCGGATCCGCTCGCAGATCTTCCGGAAGCAGGTCGGTCAGGAGAAGTCCGGTGCGGACGAGATGGACGATGGCTGTGCGGGCCTTCGTCTCGTCGGCGGCGGGGTAACGGGCCTGGATCTTGTCGATCAGCTGCCGCGCAGGGACTGGAGTGCCGCATTCGCTCAGGAGCCAGTCGGACAGTTCGGTGGAGGCGACCGAGCCGAGTACGGCATCGCCGTCCTGACTTCGGTGGACGGCCTCCCAGCGTCCGCCTCGACAGACGGCCAGGTTATTCGCGGTAACAGCAAGCTGCGGCAGAGCAACTTCCACGTGGCAGTCGGCAACCGCCAGCAGCCAGGCGGGGGCCGGTAGCGTCAGTACTCGGTAACGCCCGTCCGAACGCACCCGAGTCTGCTCCGGCCCGTCGAGGACCGCGACGCCGGCTGCGCACCATACGCCGTTCGGCGTGGTGCGGGTCCCAGCGCGTAGAGCGTAGGCGGCACGCGCTGAAGCGGTACGGGGCGAAGGTGCGGCTTGGTCCAGGGAGCGGGAGGCCAGGAACACGCCCTCATCGAGCAGACCGGATCTCGGTTCCCTGAGAAAGGGAGTCAGGGGCACTCGGGCCATCGCTACTCTCCGGACCGCGAACAGATTGCGCATCAGGGGCCTTCCGAAGGGTGGCGGGGGGGCACCGGGCGCGCCGTCGTAAACGGCACGCCCGGCACCTAGGGTTGCTTGCCGGACATCAGTCAGGGATCAGGCAGCCGCTGGTGGGCCCCTGTGGCGGGGACTCGCCACAGCCGTCACCGGTCGTGTCACCATCGGTGTCGCCATCGGTGTCGAACGCCGAAATCGCGGTCATGCTCTGCTGCTGGGGGTCCAACGCGAACACGTCGAGTGTGTCCATTTCTTCCCTCCTTCCCTATGTCGGTGGTGGATACGACCCGGACGCGGGGCGTCCGGGAGATCAGAGCCGGCCTGGTCAGGGCCAGGTGAGGACCAGGCGGGGTTCCTGGTGGACCCCTTGGTGGACCAGGACGCGTCCGGTCGGTGACGCGGGGGCGTGTCCGACGCGGTAGAGCATCAGGGACGGTCCGGGGCCGCCGCGCTGCTCGCGGTCCCAGCCGCGCAGGTGCTCCACCATGCGCTCGGCGGGTTCGGGGTCGGGGCCGTGCCAGGCCACGCCGTACTCGTAGCGGGTACCGGTGCTGTCGGCGGCCCGCATCGTCACGTAGGCGAGGGTGGAACCGCTCCAGGTGGCGGAGCTGCCTCCTGACAGGGGCAGCAGGCCGCGCTCCGTGTCCTGGGGTTTCGCCGCGGAGGGGTGGAGCCGTCCGTAGCGGTCCAGGGCGGTGGCGAGCCAGAGGTCCACCACCGGACGGGTGTGCTCGGTCGCTCCGACCACGACGCCGCTCCACAGTTCCCTGCGGGTCTGCGACGCGGCGCCGGTGATCGTCGCGTCGGAGGGCAGCACGCTGTCGTGCACCCGCAGCCGTGCCCCATCGCCGAGCGCGAAGCCGACGCCTTGGTGCTGGTCTGTTCCTTCGCCGCGCATCCGCACGAAGCCGCACTGCTCCCAGCCGCCGCCACGCCAGTGGTCACCCTCGGCGGCGAACGTCAGCAGGCGCCCCATGCCGCGTACTCGCAGGGGGACGACGAGGCGTCCACCCGGTTCGAGTTGATCGAGCCAGGCGGGCTCGATCGAGGACGCCTGCACGGTGATCACGATCGCGTCGTAAGGGGCGTCGGCAGGGAGCCCGGCGCGGCCGTCGCCTTGGGCCACGTGTACGTCCTGCCAGGGGGTACCGGCCAGGCTGCGGCGGGCGCGTGCGACCACCTCGGGGTCGATGTCGATGCTCGTGACGCGCCCGCTCGGGCCTACCAGGTGGCGAAGCAGCGCCGCGTTCCACCCGCCGGAGCCGATCTCCAGGATGTGCTCACCGTCGTGCGGGGCCAGGCGCTCCAGCATCCCGGCGACCAGCCAGGGCGCGGACACCGAACTGGTAGGGGTGCCGTCGCCAGCCCGGTTGGTGAAGACGACCTCGTTGCCGTACGCCTCTCCCCGGGAGACCTCCGGCGGGATGAACCAACCACGGCGGACCGCCTCGAAGGCAGCCCCGACGCGATCGGTTCGCAGCCAGCCGGAGCTGCGGAGTTCCGCGACGAGGGTCGCGTTCAACCTCGCGTCCACGCCATCGGGCGAATCAGTGGTGAGCACAACTACCCCTTTTCTTCACGCAGTTACCTCCCGAGAACCTGGCATCCACATGCGCCCCCGTCGCCACGCCTCGCCGGTGCATCTCCCGCGGTGAGCAATCCGCGGTGGGGGCGGGCTCAGCCGGCCGGGGCGGTATCGCCCTCGTCGTCGGTGTCGTCCTCGGCGGAGGGGTGGGGCTTCGGGGTGGCCGCCGGGGCGTAGGGGTGGGAGAGGCGGGCGCCGCGGCTCTCGGCGACACGCAGCACGTCCTGGAGCGACTCGCTGAGCCGCCGCGCCAGGAACCGGATCTGCTGCGGGGTGGTCTTCGTGTCGTCGAGCAGGTCGCTCGCGTAGTCCAGCAGGTCGCCCGCCATGCCGAGTTGGACGCCCTCGATCTGGTCGGCGATCCGCGAGACCGGCCCGTCACCGCCGCCCAGCAGCAAGGCAGGCTTCCCCTCGGCGTTGGACCACGGCAACACCCGCACCCGCCTCACACCTTCGAAGCTCACGCCGCGACCTCCACCCGACGCTCGACCCGCACGCCCAGGTACACACCGTGGACGGTGACCAACAACCGCCGCCGGGGGCGCCGTTCCGACTGCCGACAGCCCTCCGAGTCCACGACGTACGGGCGGATGTACGCGACGTCCTCCCCACGCGACCGCCGGGGCAGCGTCGACTCCCGCACGACGGGCATCGGCCGGAGCCACACCGGCAACTCGGCCCGCGCCCCGCTCGGCACCACCGAAGCGGAGTCGGTGGCGGGCGCGGAAACGGGGACGACACGGTCCGGCGGCCCCTCGCCGCAACGGCACTGCCGCCCGAACGTCGGCGCCCAACGCGTCAGCGCGGCGAGGAGGCGGGAGAGGAGGTGGTGCATGGCTCACTCCGAACTGGACGGACACGGCCGGGTTCGCGGTGCGGTCTGCGACCCGCGCGCCACGATCCGTGATGAAAGCGGAACCGCTGTGTAGCGATCCACACACAGAGTGATACGAGGAGCGCTACGCTCGCTAGCCAGCAGAGGGTGACGCGGCACAGGTCACGGAGGGCTCATGTCGGAAGACAAGAAGTACGGCGAATGGATCCGCAAGCGCAGGCGCGAGGCGGGCCTGACGCAGGAGAAGTTGGCTGACCTAGCGTTCATGACGCGCTCGCACATCACCCACATTGAGGCTGGGCGCCGCAAGCCGTCCGAGGAGGATGCGCTTCGGCTCGACCAGGTACTTGGCACCGGAGACGTGCTCACCAGTTTCCGACCGCGACATGATGGCACTGTCGCCGACTACTTCGATCCCGCCCGCCAGCTGGAGCAGCAGGCTTCGCAAATCCGTGAGTTTGCGATGGTGTACGTACCGGGGATCCTCCAGACCGAGGCGTACGCGCGATCGGTGATCGGTTGCGCCTTCCCTCCGCACACCCCGCAGGAAGGTGACAAACACGTCATCACCCGACTAAACCGCGCGAAGATCCTTGAGCACCCAGTGAGCCCCGTAGTCTGGGCGCTGCTGGACGAGACAGTACTTCGACGGCCGGTCGGCGGCACACAGGTTATGGCCGAACAGATCGAGCACCTGGTCAGTTTGGTCGAGAGGGAGCGCATCCGACTCCACGTGCTTCCATTCGACTTGGGCACGCACAACCTCATGGATGGGATGCTCACACTCATGTGGTTTGAGGACCAGCCCCCGCTGCGTACACCGAAGGCGTGGCGGTCGGGCAGCTGCACGACTCGCCAGCACTCGTTCAGAATCTCCAGGATCGCTACGACCTCGTCTTGGGAGACGCACTCCCGCGACGAGAATCCCTCGCCTTCATGCAGGCCAGGGCAAAGGAATACAGAGGCCAATGATTAAGAACGTCATCCCCCACGCGTCCGCTCTGACCGGCTGGCGCAAGTCCTCTTACAGCAACAGCGAGTCCGGCAGCTGCGTCGAGATCGTGGACGGGTACAAGGCCGGTGTCCCCGTGCGGGACTCCAAGGACCCCAACGGGCCCGCCCTCCTCTTTCCCGCCCCCGCATGGTCGGCGTTCCTCGCCGAGGTGAAGGCAGGACACTTCACCGTCTGACCGCACCACTCCCGAAGGAAACGCCGTCATGACCAAGCACATCCCCACCGCATCCGCTCTGACCGGCTGGCGCAAGTCCAGCTACAGCGGGAACCAGAACGGCAGTTGCGTCGAGGTCGTGGACGGCTTCGAGGGCGGCATCCCCGTGCGGGACTCCAAGGACCCCGACGGGCCCGCCCTCCTCTTTCCCGCCCCCGCGTGGTCGGTGTTCCTCGCCGACGTGAAGGCAGGACGCTTCACCGTCTGACCGCTCGGGTCGTCGTCCGCGGGGCAGGGGGACTCGGGTGGTCAGCGGTGCTTGAACGCGTCGATGGCCGCCCGGACCGTCGCTCCCAGGGCGTCGCTTCCGGCGTGGCCTGAGTCCTCGATGATGTGGAGGCGTGCGGTCGGCCAGGCCTTCGCCAGCTTCCAGGCGGTCTGCACCGGGCTGCCCATGTCGTGCCGGCCGTGGATCAGCACCGCTGGGATTCCGGCCAGCTTGTGGGCGTCGCGCAGGAGTTGGTCCTCTTCCAGCCAGGCGCCGTTGCTGAAGAAGTGGGCGCAGATGCGTACGAAGGCGATCTGCGCGTCGGTCTCCTGGTCGCTGTACATGCCGGGGACGCCGTTGGGCTCGTTGGAGATGACCGCGTCCTCCCAGGCGAGCCAGTCGGTGGCCGCCTTCTCCCGGACCGCCCGGTCGGGGTTCTCCATCAGCCGCGCGTAGGCCGCCAGCAGGTCGCCGTCGCGCTCGTCCTCGGGGACGCCGTCGCGGAACCGGTCCCATGCCTCGGGGTGGAAGAGCCCGGCGCCCCGGTAGAGCCAGTCGATCTCGCTGCGGCGGGTGGTGGTCACCGCCGGGATGACCATCTCGCTGACACGGTGCGGGTGTTGCTGTGCGTAGGCCAGGGCGAGCGTCGAGCCCCAGGAGGCTCCGTTGATCAGCCACGTGTCGATGCCGAGGTGTTCCCGCAGCCGTTCCATGTCGTCGACCAGGTGCTGCGTGGTGTTCAGGCTCATGTCCGCGGCCGGGTCGCTCGCGTGCGGGGTGCTGCGGCCGCAGTTGCGCTGGTCGTAGCGGATGACGCGGTAGTACTCGACGTCCCAGGCCCTCGTCGGCCGCCGCATGGCGCCCGAACCCGGACCGCCGTGGACGACCAGAGCGGGCTTGCCTTCGGGGTTGCCGATCTGCTCGTAGTAGAGCTGGTTGCCGTCTCCGGTGTCGAGGAGTCCGCAGTCGTAGGGACTGGCCGGGGGATAGAGGTCAACCATGACCGTCGACTCTACCCTGATCCACGGCGGTGGTCTGGGTAACTCGCCGTCTGGACAAGGTGGTTACCGCACACCCGTCCTGCTCGTGGGGACCCTGCCCGCGTACTACTTGGGGACGGCCGGGCAGAAGCCGGTGTCGTAGCCGATGGAGTTGATCTCCACGTTGGGACGAGGGTCGTCCGCGTAGTCGAACATGTTCGTGCACCTCTCGTCCAACTGCACCGAGGTGTACGTCTGCGACGAGCCCTGCGGCTGCGGGCAGAAGCCGGTGTCGTGCCCGATGGAGTTGATCTCCACGTTGGGGCGAGGGTCGTTGCCGTAGTCGAAGCGGTTGGTGCACCTCTCGTCCAGTTGCACCGAGGTGTAGGGCTGCGTCTCCTGCGGCGCCGGCGTCTGCGTCTGCGTCTCCTGCGGCTGGTCCGCCTGCGACGCGTGCTCCGGTGCCGGGCAGGTGCCCGTGGAAGCGCCGATGGAGTTGATGTCCGCGTTGCTGCGGGGGTCGTTCGCGTAGTTGAAGCGGTTCGTGCACCGCTCGTCCGTGCTCGCCGCGCCGGACGTGCCCCCCGTACCCGAGCTGGTCGTACGGGAACCGCTCGCGCCGGACGTGCTCGCCGTGGAGTGGCCCGAGGGGGCGGCGGTGCTGCCCGAGGTGCCCGAGGCGCCAGAGGACATGGTGACCGACGGGTTCGCGGCGTTGGAAGCGGAGGTCGTGCCGCTCGATCCGCACGCCGTCAACGCCAGGCCGGCGGTCACAGCGACAACTGCCGACAGGCCCCAACGAGCAGTCCTCTTACGCATGTCTGCCTCTTCCCTCTCGCTGCGCTCACCCTGTGTAGTGGTGGCGCCGACGTCTCTCGTGCGGGCCGCCGGCGCTCCGACGGCCACCGGCTGCTGAGACGACCTTGGCACGCTCCAACACCGCAGGTCAGCCCCTGTTGCAGCGGTGTGACAGAACGCCATCGGCATGGAGAAGAAAGGAACATCCACCGCACCTACGTCACCTCGACGGGACACCGGGTCGCGTCGCGGTGCAGGTCGTCTCCGTCGTATGACGGTTGTCCCTGTTACGTCACAGCAGGTCAGAGAAGGTACCGGCGCGCTCGTACGCCGTGTCAGTCTTGGCCTCAGCCGATCTTCGTCACTGGGAGTGTCCATGAACCGCCGTCACGTCTCCGCCGCCGTCGTCCTCGCCTCCGCCGTCGCGCTCCTCACCACCGCGTGCGGGTCGTCCGGCTCCGGCTCGAACGCGTCGGCGAGTGCCCCGAGCACATCCGCGACGGCCGGCACGGCCACGACCGCCACCTCGTCCACGCCGAGCCAGTCCGGTACGGCGGACAGCTCGACCAGCGGCGGGGGTTCGAGCACGGGCGGCTCGGGGACCACCGCTTCCGCCCCCACCAAGGCAGCGACCACGGGTGGTTCGGGCACGTCGGCCGGCTCCAGCAAGAGCACGAGCGGGCAGAACATCTCCTCGGGCAGCGGCAGCAAGGGATCGGGCAGCGGTTCGAGCGTCAGCTGGAAGGCGTGCGCCGTGCCGTCGGGGTACGACGGCTTCCTCAAGCTCGACTCCGCCAAGACCTTCCAGGGCAACACGGTCGTGAACATCAGCAAGGAGACGTGCAAGGTCAACGCGAACGACGACGAGGACGTCGAGTACACCGCGATCACGTCCTCCCAGGCGTACGTCTTCAGCGAGAGCCCCTCCGTCAAGGTGCTCAGCGGTACCGACCTGGAGTCGGTCGCCCCGAGCTGGCTGGTCAGCCACCAGCTGGAGAACACCCCGTACTTCGCCTACCGGCTCAACAGCGCGAGCCAGATCACCACGCTGGAGGAGATCTACCACCCCTGATCCGGCCGGGATCGCGCCAGGCGACCGTGCTGGTGGCAGCCACTCACTGAGGGCTGTAACCAGCACGGTCGCCCTTTAGCGTCCGCCGAAGACGGTGTGTCGACCGCAGGCTCACTCCGGACGGCGACCGGCCGTCGACCCTCAGAAGCCACGCGTACGATCCCGGCGCCGGTTCCGGCTGTTGCGGTTCAGCGGTTCCTCGGTGCCGGGTCACGGGCGGTCAGGGCAGAACCGGGAGAAGTACGCACGGGGCCGACTGCGGTGACACGCGTCGCCGCAGGTGACGAGGCCGCCGTCTCATCGCAGGCCGAAACCCGTGGCCGGGCCCGGGTTTCCCGCGCTGCGACCGCTCGCCTCCCGGCGCGACCGGTCACCTCTCCCGGGAGCCCGCCTAACGGGAGTGTCCGTGCCCCGCCGAGGCACGCCTGCGCCGCTCGCCGACGGTCCCGGCCCGGTGCCGGGTGCCGGCCGTGTGCTCGGTCTGCTCGGTCCGTTCCCTGCGCCGCCGGCCGCTCACGCCGTTCGCCGTCGTCTCGCGCCGCTTCGCGGACCTCTTGCGGCGGCTACCGGAGGGGGCGTCGGGATGGGCGTCCCGATGCGGGGAGGCGTCCTCGGGGTTCGCCCTCGGTGCCTTGCGGCAGGCCTCGCCGTTGACGTACTCGGCCGCGTCTCCAGCCTCGGCGCCGGTGCTCTGGACGGTGTGGCGGGTGGTCCGTTCGGCCCCCTCCGTCGTCTTCCCCACGCCCTCGCTCACGGTGTCGGTGGCCTCCGCCGCCTCCCGGCCCGTGCCGCCTGCCGCCTCGCCCGCGCTCCGGCCGACCTCCCCGGCCGTCTCACCCGCGCCCCTGCCGACGTCCCCGGCCGCCTCCCCCGCGCCCTTCGCGGCATCCCCCGCGTCCTTCGCGACATCCCCCGCCGCCTCGCCCACACCGCCGGCCGCCTTACCCACATCACCGGCCGCCTTGCCGACGTCCCCGGCTGCCTCCCCGGCGCCCTTCGCGACGTCCCCGGCCGCCTCGCCGACCTCCCCGGCCGCCTCCCCGGCGCCCTTCGCGACGTCCCCGGCCGCCTCGCCGACCTCCCCGGCCGCCTCCCCGGCGCCCTTCCCGACACCCTCCACGGCACCACCGGCGCCCTTCCCGACGTCCTCCACAGCGCCGCCCGCGCCCTTCCCGACGTCCTCCACGGCGCCGCCCGCGCCCCTGCCGACGTCCTCCACGGCGCCGCCGGCACCACGGCCCACGTCCTCGACCGCCGAGCCCGCGCCCCTGCCGACGTCCTCCACCGCACCGCCCGCGCCACGGCCGATCTCGCCGACGGCGCGGCCCGTACCGGTGCCGACCTCCTCGACGGCCGAGCCGACCGAGGCGGTCAGGTTCTCCAGGATCTGGGGGTTGCGGTCGATGGTGGTCAGGACGCGTTCGATCATCGCGAGCACGTTGGCGAGCCGTACCTTCAGCAGCGCCTGCGCCTCGACCCCCTTGATGCCGAGGTGGACCCGGCCGAGCCCGACGTCGGCTCCGACGTTGAGCTTCAACAGGTCGAGAACCTCAGCCTGGAGTGAGACCTTGGCACGCAAGTCCTCGACGTCCAGCTCGATTTCGTCGACCTTCAGGACAGGTACGTCGAGGTAGACGTCGGGTTCGGGGTTGGGGTCGCGGGTGGGCTCGTACGCGTAGTCGTTCGCCTGGGCGTCCTCGGCGCGAGCCTGGCGGCGGCCCTCCCGCCCGCGACCGGGGGCTCGTTCCGACGCCTTCTCGATGTCGGCGCCCTTCGGCGTGCGCGTCCCGTCGTCGTCAGGAACCGCGCCTCTCCGGCTGACGGCCTCGGTGTCGGTGTCGGTGTCGGTGTCAATACCGGTTTCGGTATCGACGTCGGTGTCGGTATCGGTCCGGTCGGGGCTGTCGGTGCCGCGGCTGCCGTGCGCCATCGGCTCATTCCTTCTCGTCGTCGGCTTCGGCGGTGTCGTCGTCCTCGTCCTCCGCCTCCTCGTCGTCCGCTTCCCCGTTCTCGACCTCGTCCGACTCGTCGGCCTCGTCGGTCTCCTCGGCCTCGTCGTCCTCGGCTTCCTCCTCCTCGACCGCGTCCTCGTGCGAGCGGGTGACCTCGCCGTCCTGGATCTCACCGCGCCATCCCTCGGGGGGTTCGTCGGTGAGCGTGACGTAGCGCTGGAAGCGCTTGAGGTCGAGCCGGAGGCGGCGGCCCTGGGCGCGCCAGATGTTGCCGGTCTTCTCGAAGAAGCCGACCGGGCGGTACTCGACGACCACCACGACCCGGGTGAGGTCCGGGGTGAGTTCGTGGAAGCTGACGGCGCCGTGGGTGGTGCCCTTGTCGCCCTCGGAGTCCCAGACGATCCGCTCGTCCGGGATCTGCTCCTGCACGGTGGCCTTGAAGCTGCGGTTGGAGAACGCGACCTTGAGCTTCCAGTCGCTCTCCGTCTCGTCGTCGCCGGCGGACACGCTGGTCACGCCCTTGGCGAAGGACGAGAAGGACTCAAGGTCGGTCCAGTAGTCGTACACCTCGCGGCGCGGAAGCCCGACGTCGATGCTCTCGGTGATCACCATCGCCTTGCTGTCGCCGGCGCCGCTGCCGCCGCCGCCCACCGCGCCCTTCACGGTGTCCGTCGCCTTGTCCGCCGCGCCCTTGACCATGCCGCCGGCCTTCCCCACGGTGCCCTTCACCATGCCCCCGGCCAGCCCCTTCACGCCTCCGCCGCCCGGGAGGAAGTGCGCCAGGCCGGAGGGACCGTCGCCGTCCGAGGAGCCGAGACCGGGGATGCTCCCGGCTGCTGAGCTGATCAGGTCCTTGGCCTTGGCGCCAAGGTAGTTGGCAAGTTCGGACCTGAGTTCGTCCAGCGGTCCGGCGCCGTCGGTCGGTGCCTGTTCGGTCTTCGTCATCACTGGTCACCTCCTCGGGGCTTGCTCCTGCTACTGCTGCCGGCCGACGTCTTCCGGCCGGGCTTCCCGCCCGACGGCTTCTCGGCGGAGGTCCGGCGCCGGGAGCTCTTTCCGGCGGTCCCGGCGGGCTTCCCGCCCCGACCGGACGCGGAGGGGGTGCGGGACGACGAGGCGGACTCCCGGGAGCGGGTGGGCTTGGCCTTCCCGCTCTTCGGTGCGCGGGTGCGGCGCTCGCTGCGGCGGCGGGACTTCTCCTTCTCCGCCTTGGCGGCGTCCTCGGCCTCTTCAGAGTCCTCAGCCTCGTCGGCGTCCTCGGCCTCGTCGGAGGTGTCCTCGTCCGACCCGTCCTCGTCCTCGCCGGCTTCGGCCTCGCCGGCTTCGTCCTCGCCGGCTTCGTCCTCGCCGGTGTCCTCGTCGCCGCCGTCCTCGTCCTCGTCCTCCTCGTTCAGGAGGGCTTCGGTCCGGTTGCGGAGCGCCTCTGTGAGGGCTTCGACGCCGAGGTTCGCCCGGTCCTTGACCGCGGTGCGTCCGGTGTCCAGGATTTCGTGGCGCAGGTGATCGCTCAGCTCACCGAACTGCGGGCTCTGTGCGAGCTTGCGCATCCCCTGCCCCAGCAGGGTGGCGGGATCGAGGCTGCGCCCCGCGGCGATGGAGAGCAGGCTCAGCGCGAGCTTGCCCTTCTTCGTCCGCCCGACGACGTAGCCGGCGGTCATCCCGACGGCCAGCGTCGCCCTGGTGGTCTTGTCCATGATCTACGCCCTTGCGTCCGTCGTCCCGTCCCGGCTGAGCCGCGGCCCCGACCCGCGCAAAGGGCAGCCGTCTGGGCTTCCATACGACGCGAGCGCTGCGCTCCCGCGGGGGGTTCGCGGTGGAACCCACGCCATATCTGGAGGCGGGCACATCGATATAGCCGATATGTACCCCTTCCCCACTATCCTCCGGGGCCGGGTGGGACGCACCCTCGGCCCGCCTCCGGGGCCTGCGGGCCCCGGGCAGAGCGCGGATCGGGCTGGTCGGGCAGACGCTGGTCGGGCAGACGCCGCCCGGGGCGCCAGCCGCGACCACGGCCGACCGGCGATCACCGAGCCCGTCGCCTCGTCCCCCTGGCCCGGCCCGCCGCCGCGCCGGCGGCCCGGGACCTCCCGTCCCTCCGGAGGAGTACCAGGACCAGGACGGCCGCGCACTGGAGAGCCAGGGAGAGGAACGTCGCGTGTCCCAGCGGGTAGACGTGCGGCAGTTCCACTCCGGCCGTCAGCAGGAGCGCCATCCACACGAGGAAGCGCCACCCCTTCAGGACGCGCGTGCCCAGCAGCAGCCGAAGCGACAGGACCACTTCGGCTCCGTTGAGGATCAACTGCGCCGCGTACAACCCGCCCGCCATCCGCCCCTCTTCCTCCGCGCCCCACCCTGGTCCACCAGCGCAGATGTACCGCCGGCCGCAGGCCCGTGACAAGAGCGTCCGGGCGTGCCGTACGCCACCTCGGGCGCCGTTGACCGCGCCGCACACGAGGGCCGGTGTCCCCGCGAAGGGGACGCCGTTCGACGCCTCGCATGACATCTCCGCGGCGAACTGCCGCCAGGGGACGCTCCGTTCGGCGATCCGCAGGCCCGACTCCGGTGCGGCCAGGGCGCGGCGACAGGGCCCGGGTCGGGCCCGGCGACACGGCCCGGGCCGGGTCCTGCGACACGACCCAGGTCCGGGTCCTGCGACACGGCCCGGGCCGGCTCCTTTGCCGGAGTCCGCTCCTACGATGTGAGCAGCTGCTCGAAACCGGGGACACGACGGACCGGGACACCGTCTCCCCCCTCCGGACGCCGTCTCCCACCGGGCACCACCGACCGAAGGCTGATGCCGCATGGACGCTCGCCGCTCGCCCTGGTACGACCAGCCGCTCCCGCGCCACCCCGGCACCCGCCGCCGGCCCGCCGACGCCCTCGCGTCCTGGGCGGTCGCCACCGGCGTGGCCGTCCTCGTCCTGGCGTTGGCGCTGCCGATCGAGACCGTCGACTCCGACCGCGCGGGGGTCCAGCCGCGCGACAGCCTCTACCAGGCGCACGGCCCGCTGGTGCTGCTGCCGGCCGGGGTTCCGCTGCTGGTGGCGGCGCTCGTCGCCGTGCTGGTGCGCGCGTGCCGCCGGGGTGGGCGCGGCTGGGCCCTGCCAGTGGCCTGGGCACTGTCGGGGCTCCTGCTGGGCACGGCCGTAGCGGGCTTCCTCACCTTCCTCATCGGCGTCTTCGTCATGCCGACCGGCCTGCTGCTGGTCACCGCCGCCTACCAGGCGCAGCGGGAGCGCCTGCCGTAACCGCAGGGGCGTGAGGTGCGGGTGTTCACCGTCGGACGAAAATGCCATGACGGCACGGTCGACTGGGCAGGGTGGTGGTCATGGAAGCCCCCCTCTTCGTCCTCGTCCACAGCCCCTCGGTGGGCCCCTCGACCTGGCTGCCGGTGGCCGACCGGCTGATCACGACGGGGCACGAGGTGCGCGTGCCGTCGCTGCTGGACGTGGGCGCGGCCGAGCCGCCGTTCTGGCCGGAGGTCGTGGCGGCGGTCCGGGACGGCCTCGTCGCGGTCCCGGAGGACCAGCCGCTCGCCCTCGTCGCGCACAGCAACGCCGGGCTGTTCCTGCCCGCGATCGCCGACGGCCTGCCCAACCCCGTGGCCGCGTCGGTCTTCGTGGACGCCGCGCTGCCCGCCCGCACCGGCAGCACCCCGATGGCACCGCCCGAACTGCTCGACTTCCTCGACCCGTTGGCGGTGGACGGGATGCTGCCGCGATGGACGGACTGGTGGGACGAGGAGGACGTCGCCCCGATGTTCGCCGACCCGCTGACCCGCGCGGCGATCGTCGAGGAGCAGCCCCGGCTGCCGCTGTCGTACTACGAGCAGCACCTGCCCGTACCGGCCGGCTGGGACGACCACCCGTGCTCCTACCTGCTCTTCGGCCCGCCGTACGACGACGCCGCCGAGGAGGCTGCCGCGCGCGGCTGGCTGGTGGCGAGTTCGCCCGGCGCGCACCTCCACCAGACCGTCGACCCGGCGGGCACCGCCGCGCACATCGTCGCGCTGGCGGGCGTGGACTGAGGACGCGGGCGGGCGTGGACTGAGGACGCGGGCGGGTGTGGACTGAGGCCCGGGCGGGCGTGGACGAGGCGGCGGCCGGGACCTTCCGGCTCACGCGAACGGACCCCGGCGGCGGGAGACGCATCGTCAAGCAAGCCGCCACGCTTCGTCAAGGCGGCGGCCCGAAGGGGCGTCCTAGTCTTCCTTTCAGCGCGAGGTGACCGTCCGCCGCGGAGGACGGGATCGCGCGCACCGATCTCGCGGCCACGGTATCTCCGCGGACAGCGGGTTCCTGCCGCGATTCACGCAGGGCTAGGGGGAGCTGAAATGAAGACTCGAACCGTCGGTACGACAGCCGCTTCGCGAGCGGTCGCTCCGACCACCACGACCGCGTCCGGGCCCGGGGCCGCGGAACGTGTACGGCCCGTACAGCGCACCGTGCGGCGGATGCCCCTGTCCGGGTACCGGAAGACGAAGTACACCCTGGCCGCCACCGCCGCCGCTCTGCTGGGCACGTTGGCGCTCTCGGGAACCGCGCAGGCCGCCACCGCCACCGCCACCGTGTACGTCAACGGCTACGAGAGCGCGCAGGCCCTGTCCTACGGGGCCAACGGCGCGGTCAGGGTCTGCGACACCCACGCGGACGGGTACGGGGTGCGCGCCTACTACTACCGCGCGTCCGGGTCCGAGGCGATCCTGTACGACTCCAACGGCAGCGGCAGCTGCACCGAGACCACCGACGTCCAGTCCAACCCCATCGTCGAGATCAAGGCGTGTGTCGTCGCCTCCAGCCTCCTGTGCAGCCCTTGGGTGCCCACCGGGCGGTGATCCCACAGACCGCAGCACCGCGTCCACGGTGCTGAGTCGTCTCCACAGGGCAACGTGATCCGCCGGACGGCCACTCGGGGGGGACGTCCGCGACCCGCGCACGGCACCATCCGGTCCCGTGCCGACCCGGGTCACAACGCCAGGGAGGGACTCGTGCACCGACCGAGCCCGGCCGCCGTCTGCCCGCGCGACCAGCGGCGGCCGGGCAACCACAGATGCGCGTGCTGTGAGCGTTCGGCCGCGGAGTCGGGGGGGGCTCCGCGGCCGGACGTGGATCGATCCGCGAAACGCCGTCAAGACGCCACGTCGTCAAGGCGCCACGTCGTCAAGGCGCCACGTCGTCAAGGCGCCACGACGTCAAGGCGCCACGACGTGGCCGCGGATGTGACCGCCCGGCGCGGTCGAAGCGCGGGACCGGCCGTCCGGCGCGGCGTTTGTTTTCCGTTCAGCGACGAGTGGTTGACTCGCGCCTCCGAGGGGGCGGCGACCGCGGGCCGTCGGGACCGAGTGTCCCAGGGGAGGTGCGCATGCTGAGGGAGACCGAGTTCCGGAGCGAGGACCTGCCGGCCGCCGACCGGTTCGAGGTGTGGCAGGACCTGTTGAGCCGGACGTACGCACCCATGCACCTGAGCAGCGAGGCGGCGGCCGACTTCCACGCGCACCAACGGGTGATCACGCTGGGCGAGGTGTCGATCTGGCCGGCGACGTTCCAGCATCTGGTCTTCCGGCGGACGCCGAAGCTGATCCGGCAGTCCGACCCGGAGAACTGCCACCTCTCCCTTCTCCTGCGCGGCAGCGCGGTCGCCTCCTGGGACCGGAACGAGGCCGCCTACCGTGTTTACGACATCCACACCAACGACACCTCCCTGCCCTTCGAGCTCTCGACGGGGCACGACCGGGCCGCCATGGTCGGCATCGAGGTCCCGAAACGCCTGGTGGGCTTACCGTGGGACAGCGCCCGGCAGGTGATCGGGGGGCAGATCTCGTGGCGGAACGGGGTGGGCGCGCTGCTGGGGCAGTTCGTCTCCCAGGTGGCGGCGGACACCAGCGTCTACCGGGCCGAGGACGGACCGCGCCTCGGCCAGGTCATCAGCGACCTGGTCACCGCGCTCTTCGCGAACGTCCTGGACTCGGACGAGCACCTGCAGCCGGAAACCCGCAGCCGGACCGCCGTACTCGGGGCGAAGGCCTTCATCCGCCAGAACCTGGGCGACCCCGAACTGACCCCCAGCGCTGTCGCCGCCGCGTTGCACGTCTCACGCAGCCACCTCTACGGGCTGTTCCGCGCGGAGGGAATCGCCATCGCCGCCTACATCCGCGACCAACGGCTGGAGGCGGCACGCCACGAACTCACCGATCCGGCCCGGGCGGCCACGCCCATCCACGCCATCGCGGCCCGGTGGGGCTTCAAGGACCACGCCACCTTCACCCGCAGCTTCCGCACCGCCTACGGCACCGCGCCCAGGGACCTCCGCCACCTGCCGCCGGAACGTACGGACAGGCACGGCGGCACAGGACCGGCGTAGCACGGGTGTCGGCCCCCGGGGCGGGAGGGAAGCCGGGGCCGGGGGCCGGGTCGGCGGTCCGGGACGGCCTCGTCGCGGTCCCGGAGGACCAGCCGCTCTCCCTCGTCGCGCTGGCGGGCGTGGGCTGAGGACGCGGGGGGGTGGGGGCGCGGGAGCGCGGTGCCCGGGGCACGGGGGTACACGGCTGGGCGATGGTCGCGGGGCGCCGCAACAGGTACCCGGACGGGCGATTGGCAACATGGGTGATCAACACGCTACGCTACGTGCTCACCAGACGTTCAAATTGACCCCGGCAGTGCGCCAACACCCCGGGGTCCGACACAGAAGAGAAACCATCTTCAGTGCGTATCCATCGTACCGCCCACACGCGCTCCTTCACGGTCTTGGGCAACAGCGTCCTGCGGGACAGCCGTATCAGCTTCGCCGCCCGCGGCATCCTCGCGTACCTGCTCTCCCTGCCCGACGGCGCCCGCTCGGACGTCCGCACCCTCGCGGACGGGAACCCGGGACTCGGCCGCCGCGGCGTCGCCAAGGCCGTGAACGAGCTGATCGCCCACGGCTACTACGTCCGCAGCACCGTCCGGGACCCCGAGAGCGGGCAGGTCCGCACCGAGACCTACCTCTACGACACGCCGCGCACGACGGGGTCGCCGCTTCCCGCCCCGCCGGGCCCCGGCGCCCCGGCCAACGGCACCGCGGGAACGTCCCCTTCGGGGAGAAAGAAGCAGGGGAAAGAACCCACCCTCCCCTCCCCCGCTTTCCCTGACGTCACCTCAACTCGCCGTCGCACTAAGGCCGTCCGGGAGGTGCCGGCCGCCGCCCTTGGGCCGGATGCGACCGGCGCACCCGGCGGCCGCCCGGCAGCACCACCGGAGGCTCCCGCGCGAGGACTGGCGCTGCTGTCGCGGCTGGCCGCCGCCGAGCCCCGGCTCGCACTGGGCGCGCGGGACGCGTACGCGCTCGCCCCGCTGGCCGAGCGGTGGGCCGAGCAGGGCGTGCCCGAACCGGAGGTACGGGCTCTCCTGGCGGACGGCCTGCCGCCGATCGCGTTCAGCGCCCGCGGGCTGCTCACCGACCGCCTCGTCCGCAAGCTGCCCATTCCTCGTCCCCGCCCGCGCCGGGACGAGGCCGCGCCCGCGCCGGGACGAGGCCGCGCCCGCGCTCGGCCTGGCCGAGTGCGCACACTGCCGCGACCCGCTGCCACACGGGACGCACACAGGGATCTGCGCGGCCTGCGCGGGTACGGCCGCCACCCGTGAGCCCGCCCCTCCCGCCACCGACCGGCTCGCCGAACACCTCGCGACGGTAAGGGCGTTGCTGCGTCCCGCACCGCCCCTGGAGGCCGCCCACGCCTGAACGTAGGACCCGGCCGGGGGGTTTCGGGGCGGCAGGCGGTGGACCCCGGTCCTCCGCGCCCGGCGCCCTCAGCCCGCGTCCCCGCCGAAGCCGCGGAACACGCCGGACGGGTCAGCGGTGTCCGCATAGTCGGAGAAGTCCAGGTTCGCAAGGCTCAGGTTCACCGATATCTCGGGGAACCAGCGGGCGGGCAACCGGAACGTCCGCCCCGGCTCGGCGTACAGGTCGACGGCCAGCAGCGGGAACGCCGGGTCGCCGAGTGCGACGGCGTCGGCAAGGCAGACCTCGCACGTCCTGTCCTCGTCCTCCGCCGCCGCGTCCTCGGCGACCAGCGCCTCGACGGTGACACCGGCGAACCGGCGGTCGTCCACGTAGGTGGCGGCGGAAAACTCCTGTCCGTCGTCGAGCGCCCGCTGGAGCGCGGCCCAGGCGGCGTCGTCGGAGAAGTCGGTACGGATCACCAGAGTGGTGATGTCATCGGCTGCGGGAAGCGGCATGACCGGCATCCTGCCACTCCCCTCCGACGCCGAAGCCCGTACGGGGTGGGGACGTCAGGACCCCGGGTGGGTGGCGAGCCGGGGCCGGGGCGGGGCCGGGGCCGTTCAGCGGAGGGGCTTGTGGAGCACGACGGTGGGGCGGCCGTGGCGGAGGTCGGGGCGGCGGTCGATCTCGTGCCAGCCGAGCGAGGTCCAGAAGGCCAGGGCCGCCGGGTTGGACTCCAGCACCGCCAGCCGCAGGCCGCCCGCCGGGTGGTCGCGGAAGCGCTCCTCGGCCAGCGCCACGATGGCGCGGCCGACGCCCCGCCGGTGCAGGCGGCCGTCCACCAGGAGCAGCCCGATCCAGGGGTGGCCGTCCACCGGGTGCCGCCGCAGCAGGCACAGCACACCGACGGCCCGGCCGGAGCCGTCGCGCGCGAGCAGCACCTCGCCGCCCTCCATGGCGGCCTCCTCGCGCAGGTCGGCGGCGACCCGCTCGACCGGGATCGCGTCGGGGTCGTACTCCCCGGCGGCTCGGCAGTACTCCGGGTTGCCCGCGTACAGCGCGACGGTCTCGTCGATCTCGGCGGGCGTCAGCCCGTGGCGGACGAGGTGCAGGTCGTCGGTCATCCGTCCAGGTTAGGGGTGTTTTCCGGCGGCCCCCGCGTCCGGTCCCGCCCCCGGGAGCGTGACCGGACGGCGCGCCGCCCAGGGGCTACGGGAGGGTGCTGCCGCCGCTGAGGGAGTCGCCGGTGCCGCTTCCGGTACCGGTTCCGGAGCCGGTGCCCGTACCAGTGCCCGTTCCGGCGGAGGGGGAGGCGGGGGCGGAGGGCGTGGCCGAGGGGGTCGGCTGCGTGTCGTTCTCACCGCCGGCCGATCCGCTGCCGGTGCCGGTGCCGGTACCGCTGCCGGTCGAGCCCGCCGTTCCCGAGCCGGAGCCGCTGCCGGAGCCGTTGCCGCCGCCGGAGCCGCTGGAGGAGGTCGAGGAGTGGGAGGGCGACGGGGTCGGCGTGGAGCTGCCGTACCCCGGGGAAGTGCTGGAGCGGCCGGTGGACGAGGTGCCGCCGTCGCCGGTACCCGGGTGGGTGGCGCCGTCGGACGGCACGCCGGTGTCGGTGGGCGACGGGGCGCCGCCGCCGGAGCCGGAGGAGGTGTGGCCGGTGAAGGCGTTGCCGATCGTGGTGCCCTTGCCGTCCCCGCTGAAGCTGTGGCCGGACACCGCCTCGTAGACGGTGATCCCGCCCATCGTCAGGCCGAACGCGCAGGCCACCGCCACGGCCGGGCGCTTCCAGCCGCGCCCCCGGGCACGGTGCAGCGTGCTGGAGCTGAAGTCCCCGCCCCCCGGGCCGCCGGGGCCGGCCAGCAGGCGCGTCGCGTCATCCGGACCGGCCGCCAGCAGGCGCGTCGCGTCGTCCGGACCGGCCGCCAGCAGGCGCGTCGCGTCATCCGAACCAGCCGCCAGCAGGCGCGTCGCGTCATCCGGACCGGCTGGCGGGGCGCTCGGGGACGAAGCCGGAAGCAGGCGGGTCGCGTCGGTGGCCGCGGCGTCCAGCGCCGTCGGGCCCGGTGCCGTCGGGCCGAGGGCCGTCACGCCGAAGACCGTGGCATCGGTGGCTGTCGCATCGGAGGGGGCCAGGAGGAAGGTCTGGTCGCCGTCGGTCCAGCGCTCGGGGCGGGTGCCCGCCGCCTCCACCGGGAGCTGGCGGTTGCGCGGCAGGGCCTGGAGGGCGGCCTCCTGGACCTGCCGGCCGGTACGGCGGAAGACGTGCTGGAGGATCGAGCCGCCACAGGTGCCCAGGATGCTGACCACGCCCGCGCCCATGATCGTCCCGTACACGCCGAGGTTGGACGCCAGCTTCGCGGCGGCCACAGCGGCCACCGCGCTCCCCGCGACCTGCGGCACGTTCAGGTCGAGCCTGCCCTCCTTCTTGCCTTCCTTGCGCGGCTTCCCCGTCCCACCGGCCCGTCCTTCATCCATGCCTGTCCGCCTTGCCTGCCTTGTCCCCGAACGGTCAACCGCTGGGACTGACGTCCGCTCGGAACCGTTAGTTCCGTTTGTTCGGTTTTCGTGAGGTAGCCCACGCCCAGGACTGGGGTATCGCGTCGGCCAGTGGGAGGAGACGGGAGGAGGCAGGCGCGGCTCCCGGCCCCGCTCCGGTAGCGACTCGGGGCGCCCGCACCCCGACCCGTCCGCCGACCCCCTCCAGCCGGAGAGCCGCTGCCCGCCGTCCGCTCACCCCCGCTGGTCGCGCCGGTATGAACGTCCCCGCTCGTACCCCGCCCGTATCGCCGCCCGCAGAAGTGCCCGCTGCCGGGTCCGCCGAGGTGCCCGCTCCCGGGTCCGCTCGGACGGGGCCTCGTTTCCGCAACCCGGGAGGACGGTCAGGCGGCCAGGCGGTTGGACAGTGGGACACGGCGTCGTCGTTGGAGTGTGGGCCCACGAGCGGCCTTGTCGTCGACGCGGCGGCCGGACTCCCGCGCGGAACTCTCGTGCCACGACGCTCCGTTCGTCGAGCTTCCAAAGGGTGGGAACTGTCCGAGCGCCGCCAACTCCGTTCCACGGAACCGCTGAACCCCGCCTCTGGCATCAACACGTCTTCCCCCGGAGGAGGCTGGCGAGTCGGGAGCGGGCCGGGCTATGCTCGCGGCGATGACTACTTCTTCTCGTATGAGAATGGGGGCCCCGTCCGCGCAAGGTGAGTGCTGATGCGCTCCCCCGCCGCGAACGGCTCCTCCCGACGTTCCTTCTGGCCGCGCGTGCGCGAGTTCGCCGTGCCGCCCTCCATGATCGAGACCGCCACAGCCCGGCGCGCCGTCGGGGACTGGGCCGGTGCATGCGCCGCAGCGGGCGTGGACACCGACCTCGATCTGCGTTCCGTGGCCCGCTCCCACGGCCTCGATCTCGCCGCACGAGTCCGCCGCGACCTGCGCCACCTCGCCCCTGACCTGCTGCGCTGGCACATGCCCAGGACCGCGCCCGACGGGTTGCTGCGCCCTGGGCTGACGGCGGCCCTGGCCCGATACGACCCGGAGGGCGGCGGCGAGCCGGTGCTCCTGGTGGTCCGGACGCCGCCCGCGCGGGCGGACGCCGGGCAGCGGATGAGCCTCGCGCTGTGGTCCCGCCGGGGCGCCGACGCGGTGGCCCACCGCCACCCGCATCCGCACCCCGACCAGCGGTTCCGCCTGGACCTCCACCGCCACCTGTGGGACGCCCGCCGGACCGGTGAGCTGCCGTCCCGGTCCGGCGCCGACCTGCTGTCCCACCTGCCGTCCGACCTGCCGCCGGGCGACCCCGACCCGTACCGGCTGCTGCCGCCGGACCACGGCTGCGCCGTCGGCCGGTGGGCCGCCGAGGCGGCACTGCTGCTGCACACCGACGGACGGCGCGCGGACGGCGCGGTGGCGGTACGACTCGGCGCGCGGCACCGGCTGGTCGCACACCTGCTGCCGCCGCCGGGCGGGAACGGGCCACCGACGGTGCGCCTTTCGGCGCCGCCGGACGGCGGTCGTGGGCTACCGGTCCTGCCCGACGCGGCGACCTGGGTCCTTCCCGACCTGGAACTGCTGCGGGCCGGGTTGGTCGACGCCGACCGGCTGCACCCACTGGTCGCCGCCGCGCTGGCGCCCGGCCACCGGTCGGCCCCACCCGTGGCCGGGGGCTCCGCCACCGGGAACGCGGAGCCCGCGCCGGGCGGACGGCCTCGCATGGTGGAGTGCCGCGGCGCCATGCACCGGATCGCCCTGGTGGACGGGGTGTTGGCACCCTTGGACCACGGTCCGGACGAGGTGCGCCGGGAGGAGCTGCTGACCGCGCTGACCGGCACTCCGCTGCCCTGCCTGCGCGCGATCGACGAGGCGCACCGCCACCCCGAGCGGCTGCCAGACGTCCGGGCCCTCCTGGACCACGGCGACATCGCCCGCGCGCTCGCCGTCGTCGAGGACCTGCTCGGCCCGCAGGCCCGGCTGCGGGCCGGCACCCTGCGGGACGAGCTGGAGGCGGCGGCGCTGCGGCGGATCGACCACGGCCTGTTCCGGGCCGGCCTGGACGACCCGGCGCGCTGCCCCCGAAGGGGCAGCTCACGGCACGGCAGGGCCGCCGGTTCCGCCCACGACTCGCCACCCGATCCACCTGACGGGCGCCTGGTACCCAACTCCAGCTCTCACGACGGGGCTCGCCGCTCCCCGAGGCGCTGACCGCCTCGCCTGACGCCTCGCCTCGTCCTCGTCCCGTTCCGTCCGACCTCTCCCCTGTCCGCAGCGCCCCGTGCCGGGTGCGCTCACCGCTTCCCGACCTTTCCCGCGAGCGGGGCAGCCCTCCGCCGTACCCGCCCGCCGCGAACCCCGAAGGTGATCGCCCATGCCTACGTCCACCCTGCCCGCCACTCCGGCCTCCGCCGACGCGCCCGTTCTGGACGGATCGTTCACACCGTCCACGTCACATTCCGCGCCCACGTCCACATCCACGTCCGCGCCCACGCCCACGTCCGCGCCCACATCCACGTCCGCGCCCACATCCACGTCCGAGCGCACGCGCACGTCCACGCCGGCCGGAGCCGGCCGCCGCTCCCTCGACACCGCCGCCGACCTCCTCGCCCTGCTGGGCGAGACGACCACGGAACCGCGCCCCGACGAGCAGTTGTCGGCGCTGACGCTGGCCGTGGCCGCCGATCTGCCCGTCCTGCTGTGGGGTGACCCGGGCATCGGCAAAACCGCGGCCCTCACACAGCTCGCCGACGCCCTGGACCTGCCGCTGACCACGGTGATCGCCAGCGTCCACGAGCCGACCGACTTCTCCGGCCTGCCCGTCCTCGGTGACGATCCGGCCGAGCGGGGCGTGCCGATGGCCCCGCCGGACTGGGCGGTGCGGCTGGTGCGGGCCGGGCGGGGCCTGCTGTTCCTGGACGAGCTGTCCACCGCACCGCCCGCGGTACAGGCCGCACTGCTGCGCCTGGTCCTCGAACGGCGCGTGGGCGCCCTGCGGCTGCCGCCCGAGGTGCGGATCGTGGCCGCCGCCAACCCGCCCTCCTCGGCGGCCGACGGGTGGGAGCTGAGCCCGCCGCTGGCCAACCGGTTCGTCCACCTCCAGTGGCACTGCGACCACGAAGTGGTGGTGCGCGGACTGGGCGGCACCTGGCCCCGGGCGGAGCTGCCGCGCCTGGACCCGGACGCGCTCCCGGACGCGGTGGCCTTCGCCCGCCGCGCGGTGTGCGGCCTGCTGGCGGCCCGCCCCGCGCTGGTGCACCAACTGCCGGGGACCGAGACCCGGCGCGGCGGGGCGTGGCCGTCGCCCCGCAGCTGGGACATGGCGCTGCGGCTGACCGCCTTCGCCACCGCCGCGGGTGCCTCCCGCGACGTGCTGTCGCTGCTGGTACGCGGCACGGTGGGGGACGGCCCGGGGCTGGAACTGCTGGCCTCGCTGGACCGGATGGACCTGCCGGACCCCGAGACGCTGCTCGCCGACCCGGCCGGCGCGGTGCTGCCCGAACGCGGCGACCTGCGGCAGGCCGTGCTCGACGGCGTCGTTGCCGCCGTCCGCCGCCGCCCGGAGCGGGCCCGCTGGGACGCGGCCTGGGCGCTGCTGGTGCGGGCGTTGGAAACCGGCGCCCCCGACCTGGTGGCCGTGCCCGCGACGACGCTGGCCTCGCTGCGCCGCGAGGACTGGGACGTGCCGACAGCGGTGGAGCGGTTCGCCGGAGTGGTGGCCCTGTCCCGGCAGGCGGACCAGGTGGCGGCCAGGGTGGCGGAGCGGGACGCGCGCGGCGCGCGGGGCAGCCGATGACGGCCCCGACTCCGGTGCCGGCACCGGCCCCGACACCAGCACCGCCGAAGGCAGCGACGGGGCCGAAGCCGTCGAAGCCGTCACCGACGCCCGCACGGCCCGGGACGTCCGGGGCGTCCAGGGCGTCCGGAACATCCGGGCTGTCCGCACCGTCCGGGAGACTCGACCTCGACAAGCTGTACACCGCCCGGCTGCACGCCGCCCGGGTTCGGCCCTACCTGGCGACCGCGCTCTACGCGCTGCACACCGTGGAGTCGCCGCAGGTGCCCACGATGGCAGTGGACCGGCACTGGCGCTGCTACGTCTCACCGTCGTTCGTCGACCGCACGCCCGTGGAGGAACTGGCCGGGGTGTGGGTGCACGAGGTGTCGCACCTGCTGCGCGACCACCACGGCCGCGGCGACCGGTTCGCCCGGGAGGAGGGGGTGGACGGTCCGGCGGAGCGGCTGCGGATGAACATCGCGGCGGACTGCGAGATCAACGACGACGTCTACGGCGACGGGCTGACCGCACCCGCGGGCGCTGTCCGGCCCGAGCGGCTGCGACTGCCCACCGGCCTGCTGATGGAGGAGTACCTGCGGCAGTTCCGGCTCCAGCCGGTCACGCTGGACCTGGCCTGGCTGGACTGCGGCAGCGGCTCCGACGGGCTGGACCGTGCGTGGGAGTCGGGGCCGGACGGCGCCCACGGGCTGACCGCGCAGGAACGGGACGCGGTCCGCTTCCGGGTGGCGCGCGGGATCAACGGCGCCCCCGGCACCGCGCCGAAGGGATGGGAGCGGTGGGCGGAGGAGGTCTTCCACCCGCCGCAGCCGTGGCGGGCGCTGCTGGGAGGGGCGCTGCGGGCGGCGGCCGGCGCGTCGGGCGCGGGCGAGGACTACGGCTACGGCCGCCCCTCCCGGCGTTCCGCCGCGGTGCCCGGTGCGGTGCTGCCCAGCCTGCGGCGGCGCCCGCCGCACGTGTCGGTGATCGTGGACACCTCGGGCTCGGTGAGCGACGAGGAGCTCGGCACGGCGCTGCTGGAGATCGCCGCGATCACCCGCGCGGTGGGCGGCCGGCGCGACCTCGTCACGGTGGTGTCGTGCGACGCGTCCGCCCAGGCGGTGCACCCGCTGTGCCGGGCGCAGGGCATCCCGCTGGTCGGAGGCGGCGGCACCGACCTGCGCCAGGGGTTCGCCGCCGCGCTGCGTACCCGCCCCCGGCCGGACGTCGTCGTGGTGCTGACCGACGGCCAGACGCCCTGGCCGTCCGCGAGCCCGCCGTGTCGCACCGTCGTGGGCCTCTTTCCGCGTTCCCCGTCCGTCGGCTCCCGGTACCAGAGGCCGCAGCCGCCGGGCTGGGCCCGCGTGGTCCGCCTGGGCGGCGGGTGAGAAACCGGGCCCCGGCCGTACCACCGCCGCGCGACGCGGAGCACGGCTGCGGCGGTGGTCCGTGGACGGGAGGCGGGAGGCGGGAGGGGGTTTGCCGGTTGGGCGGCCACGACGGTCTGCGCGCCCTCGCTTCCCGGTCCACGCGGACCCTCCGGCATCCAGTTCCACGGCGGACCCTCCGGCAACCAGTTCCACGGCGATTCCACGGCGGCGAGTCGGTCCCAGGCCGCTACCGGGCCCGCGGAGCCTCGCGGCGCTCCTCGGAGCCCCTGGTCGACAAGCTGAACGCGACCAAAGCGGCCGTGGAAGCCGTTCCGCACGCCGCAGATCGACGGGTGATCGGAGGCGGGCGTGGGCAGCGAGAGCATGAGGCAATGATAGTCAACAGGTATCATTGCCTCATGCTCTACGCGACGCCGTCTCTCACCCCTGCCGACGAGCGGGTCCTCGCGGAGATCACCGCCATGCACTCCGAGCTGAGCCACGCGGTGCGCCAGGCCCCGGCGAAGTGGACCCAAGACCTGCGCCGCTCCCTGACGGCCTCGGCCATCGCCGCGTCCAACACCATCGAAGGCTTCCAGGTCGATGTGCGGGACGTGGCCGACCTGATGGACGGCGAGCGGGAGAGCATCAACGCCAGCGAGGCCGACAAGGCGGAGACCCTCGCCTACCAGCAGATGATGACGTACATCCAGTCGCTCTACGACGTGGAGGATTTCTCCTACAGCAAGGGGCTGCTCAACGCTCTGCACTGGATGCTGCAAGGCCACCACCACACCCGCCAGAGGCCGGCCGGCCAGTGGCGTCGCAAAGCGATTTTCATCAGCGCCGCGGGCGATCCGCTCAGCACGGAGTACGAGGGCCCTCGCGAGGATCGGCTGCCGGCTCTCACCGGTGAACTGGTCGACTGGCTCAACGAGGGCGACCTCGACTCGAACCCATTGGTCCGTGCCGCCATGGCCCATCTCAACCTGGTGAAGATCCACCCGTGGGTCGACGGCAACGGCCGCATGTCGCGCAGCCTGCAAACGCTGGTCATCGCCCGGCAGCGCGCGCTGGCGCCGGAGTTCTCCTCCATCGAGGAGTGGCTCGGCATGCCCGGAAACACCTGGGACTACTACAAGGTGCTTCGCGAAGTCGGCGGCCCCGTCTACTCACCGGAACGCGACACAGGTCCGTGGATCTCCTTCAACCTGCGCGCCCATCACGAGCAGGCACAGCGTGTGCGGCACCGCGTGAGGCGTTCCACCGACATCTGGCTCCTGCTCGACCAGCACGCCGCAAGCCGCGGTGTCAGCGAGCGGCAGGTGGCGGCCCTGCATGAAGTGGCCGTGGCCGGGCGGGTGCGCCGCTCGCGCTACGAGAAGAGCGAAGGGCTCAACTCCCAGCAGGCCACCCGGGACATGCAGGCTCTCGTCAGGGCGGGCATCCTCACCGCCGTCGGTCAGACCAAGGGCCGTCACTACGTGGCCGGCGACCACTTCCCCCAGGATGTCCTCGACGTCGCCCAGCGCCGTCACGTGATCCACAACCCCTACGACTCCCAGCCGCCCGCACGCGGCTTCTGAAACGGTCGCCGCGGCGGACAGCGCGGTTTCGCCGGAGGGGAGCAGGCTCATCGATCCCCTTGAACTTCACGCCCTTCGACCTTCACTCCCCTTGGCCTTCGCTCCCCTTGATCTTCGCGGCTTTCGGCCTTCGCGCCGTCGGACCGGGCCGGGGTTGTTGGCCAGCACCCGCTTGCCCTCGGTCGACAGGGGCCGGGAGCACCTCGGGGGCATCGGCGATCCGTCGAAGATCGCCGGCACGGCGATGGCCCACCACCGAGCACGCTGCCCGTCTGGAGTCAGACGGGCAGCGTGCCGGCAGCATGGGGTCAGACGGGTAGCGTGTCGGCAGCCGGGGTCAGGCGGCCTGGCCGATCGGACGGATCGTCATCGTGTTGAGGTCGACGCCCGCCGGCTGGTCGAGCGCGAAGCCGATCGCCTCGGCCACCGCGTCCGGGCTCATCGCGACGGGGGGAACCTGGCCGTACCAGAACGCGGTGTCGATCATGCCCGGGTTCACGACCGTGACTCCGATGCCGCGGGTCGTGGCGTGCATGCGGAGGTTCTCGGCGAAGCCGACCACTGCCCACTTCGTGGCGGAGTAGAGGTTGCCGGGGCTGTTCTTGGTTCCGGCCACGCTGCCGACGAGCACCAGCCGGCCGCGGGACTGCTCCAGGTGGGGCAGGGTCGCCTTGGCGAGCAGGGCCGGGCCGAGCACGTTGGCGAGGACCATCGGCGCCCACAGCTCCGGATCGCCGTCGTCGACGACGCCGGTGCTGCCCGCCCGGAAGTGATCGGGGGACGCGCTGCCCGCGTTCGCGATCGCCGCGTCGAGCGACCCGAAGCGCTCCACGGTGCTGGTGACCGCCGTGTTCGTGGAGTCCCAGTCGGAGGCGTCCGCGATCAGGCCCAGGACGCGGTCCTCGTGGCCGACCTCGTCGAGGAACGCCTTGAGCCGGCCCGGGTCGCGCCCGGTGACGGCGACCTGGTGGCCGCGCCCGAGCAGGAGCCGAGCGGTCGCGGCGCCGATCCCGCTCGTGCCGCCGGTGATCAGGACCGACTTCGCGGCGACCGGGGATGCGCCGGAGCCGGTGGGTGTGTCAGTGAGTGCGGTGTTCATGGCGTCCACTCTGTGGCGCGGCGCGGACCCGCGACAGTTGCTTCCGAAGGTGGGGACGCCGTCCCCTGGCAGGCAGCGGTGCCACACGCGGCTGACTACTCGCCGGACCTGCGGTTCAGCGCCGACGGGTCGACGTTCGCGCTTGCGGGCACGTGGTGTGGAGTCCTTCGCCGGGCCACTCCAGGTCGACCCCGTCGGCCGGCGTATCGCCTTCGTCGTCGACAATGTCGGAACGATCACCGAGTTGACCGCCGTGATCGGAAACGCCCGGGAGGCTGTGCCCATGTCGAACACGAGGTACTCCGAACTCGGCGGCTTCCTGCGTTCGCGACGCGAGCGGATCCGCCCCGAAGAGGTCGGGCTCGCGTCCGGCCCGCGGCGCCGCGTCCCCGGTCTGCGCCGCGACGAGGTCGCCGTTCTGGCCGGCGCCTCGGTGGAGTACTACACCGAGCTTGAGCGCGGTGCCGGCTCGCAGCCCTCCGAGCAGATGCTCGCCGCGCTCGCCCGCGCCCTGCGCCTCAGCCACGACGAACGCGACCATCTGTACCGGTTGGCGAACCGCCCGATCCCGCACCAGGGCGGGACGGCGTCCCACGTCCACCCCGCGATGCTCGACCTGCTGAACCGCATCGACGGGACCCCGGCGATGGTGAGCACCGACCTGCACACCGTTCTGGTGCAGAATCCGCTCGCCATCGCGCTGCTCGGCGACCTGTCCACCCACCAGGGCCGCGCGGCGAGCTTCGTCTACCGGTGGTTCACCGACCCGGCCTCGCGGCAGAACTACCCGCCGGAGGACCTCGCCCCGCAGTCGCGCTCGTTCGTCGCCGACCTGCGCGCGGCAGTCGGGCGACGCGGCCCGGGCGACGCCGAGGCGACCAGGCTGGTGGACGAGCTGCTGCGGCGGTCGCCGGAGTTCCAGGCGCTCTGGCCCGACCAGGACGTGGAGGTGCGCAGAGACGAGCGCAAGCGGATCGACCACCCCACCGTCGGCATGATCGACCTCAACTGCCTCAGCCTCTTCAGCGAGGACGGCCGCCAGCGGTTGCTCTGGTTCACCCCGCGCGCCGGGACCGACACCGCCGAGAAGCTCGCGCTGCTGACGGTCGTGGGCACCCAGGCGATGCCAACCGAAGCAGTCCGATGAACCGATCGACGACGTGCCGCTCGATCGAGCGGTAGCCGCGACCGGCCGATCGTCACCCTCCAGCACCGCCGACCTCGGCGCGGGAGGCATCTGTCGGACCCGACGCAGGCGGCCGTCGTCCCACAGCACCCGTCGGCCGGCCCCGTATCCACACCCTCGACGGCGAAGAACCGAAGAGCCCAAGAGCCGAAGAAGCGAAGAAGCGAAGAGCCTGGAATGGACGACTCCGCCTCGCAACGGCCAATGACCGGCGGCAACGCGACGACCGCCCGCCGCAATCGCTATCCCGTTCCGTCGCCACCGGGAAATCAGGAATCGCCGTCGAAGCCGGTCCCCGAGGGGCGTTTTCCGCCGGGCCGACCGCGGCCGGGACATTCGGGAACGGCCGCCGAGCCGAGGGCGGCTCAGCCGACCCGGTCCCGACTCCCGCACCGGTGGCGGAAGGTCGGGTACCGGAGGACCGGGTACCGGTGGCCGGGCAGAGGGCGTGCGGGCGGTCGGCGTATCGGCGGTGAGCGCAACGGCGGTGAGCGCAGCGGCGGTGGGCGCAACGGCGGGGTGGTGCCGAAGCGTCCGACCGTCGCGGATTATCCGGGAATTCCTTGTTCCACTTCCCCTCGCACGGGAACGCCTACGGGAATTCCACCACGCGGAGTAGGAATTGGCCGATCAGGGATATCCTGTATCCGACGCGACGACCAGAGATGATCATCAATGCGTCCGCTCCATCCGTTGTTCTCGTTCGGATCGCCAAGAGGAGCACCCACCAGCATGTCCACGCAGGTCAGCATTCCGGGTTATGCCGCCGGCACCTGGGCGATCGACGCCGCCCGTTCCGACGTCTCCTTCCGGGCCCGCCTCCTCGGCTTCGCCAGGGTCCGCGGCACCTTCCCCGAGGTCGAGGGCACGATCTCGCTGGCGGAGGACCCGCTCGACTCGTCGGTCGCCGCCGTCGTCCGGACCGCGTCGGTGACGACCGCCAACAAGCGCCGGGACGACCACCTCCGCCACGACGACTTCCTCAACGCCGAGCAGTACCCGACGATGTCCTTCGCCTCCACCGCGGTGCGGCCCGAGGGCGACGACTTCCTCGTCGACGGCGACCTCACCATCCGCGCCACCACCAAGCCGGTGACGCTGCGCCTGAAGCCCACGGGCTTCGCCCCGGGCGCCGACGGCAGGCAGGCGGCGACGTTCTCCGCCACCACCGAGATCGTCTGCACCGACTTCGGCGTGACGCGCGGCAAGTCGGCGTTCGCGGTCGGCGACAAGGTCGAGATCGTCCTCACCGTCGAGGCCGGCCAGCAGGCTTGACGGCCGGGCCGTGCGCGGGAGAAGCCGGCTCCCGCCCCTCCGCGCACGGCCCGCGCCCGCCCCCTTCGCGCACGGCCCGCGCCCGCCCGTCGGACCGCCTCAGCGCTCAGGCGCCCAGACCTCTCCGGCTTCACTCAGGCCGTCGTGGACGGAGGAGTGCCCCCCGTGGGAACCCGCCGAACCCGCTGAACCCGCTCCGGACGACAGCGATGGTTACGGAGCGTGTCCGAAATCGAGGTCCGTCGTTGGTCACGGTGACGGTCCGGGTTCGTCCGGGCAGCGCGGGGTCTGTACGGGTGGTTGCCGGGGCGCGACCCCGGACGGAGGAGGAGCGCGATGGGTACGGAGACACGAGGCCACGGCGGGCGCGCGGGCAGCCGGGTCGCGGTGCTGGGCGCGGTGGCCGGGGCGACGCTGCTTCCGGCGGGAGCGGCGCACGCGAGCGTCGTCGGGGTCGGGAACGCGGTGTTCGGCAACAGCTGCGTCACCCTGGACAGCGGCGCCCGGGCCGAGGGCGCCACGGTGGGCGGAAGCGGGCTCCTGGGCGGCAACACGGCCGGCCTGCCGTTGAGCCTGCCGCGCAACCACTGCGGCAACAGCGGCATCGTCTGCACGGCCGTCTTCATGGCCAGCGTATGACGGTGCGGAAGTGGGCCGGGACCGTCGGGTTGGAGGCGTCCGTCCGGCTGGATGCGAGCGCCCCGCCGGACGGAAACGGCCTCGCCGCCGGGCGGGAAGCGGCGGCGGACCAGGCCGTGGCGGAGCTGCTGGCTCTGAGCGGGCGGGCGCTGCCGCTGCTGCGGGAGTGGGCGGCGGCGGAGCCGGGCTGCGGCGTGGCGCGGGCGCTGCTGGTCTTCGCCACCGCCGACGGGCTGGACGACGCCGCCCTGAAGGAGCAGCTGGTGATCGCGCACCGGGACGCGCGGGCCGTCGGCGAGCGGGAGGCGAGCCTGGTCCACGGGGTGTTCCTGCACACCCACCGGCAGTACCGGCTGGCGTCCGACCACCTGGCGGGGCACTTCGCCCGGTGGCCCGCCGACGAGCAGGCCGGGCTCATGCTGGGCGCCTTCTCCTCCTGCGGGGACGCCGCCTACCGCGCTTACGGCGACGCCCTGGTGGAGCGGCAGTCCGCGCTGGCCGGGCCGGAGAACTGGCCGTGGACGAGCTGGCTGGCCGCGATCCGGGCCGAGCAGGGCCGGGTACGGGAGGCGCACGAGCTGGCCGAACGGGCGCTGGAGCTGCACCCCCGCTCGGGTGTGGCCGCGCACGCCCTCGCGCACGCCGAGCACGAGCTCGGGGCCGGGCCCGCCGCCGTCGGCTTCGTGGACCAGTGGCTCGCCGAGGACCCGCAGGCCGTCCAGGCGCGGCACCTGGGCTGGCACGCCGCCCTTCAGGCGATCGCTTGCGGGGACTTCGCCGAGGCGCGGCGGCGGGCCGACCGGGCGCTGGCCGTCACGGACGTCGGTATGCGCGCCGCGACGAACTGGCGGCTGCTGCTGGCAGGGCAGGAACCCGCCGGCCGCAGCGACCCGGCCCAGGTGCGCGAGCTGCTCGCCGCGCCGGGCGGGACGGCGGAGATCTTCCACACCTTCAACCTCGCCCTCGCCCTGGCCGTCGAGGCCGCCACCGACGACCTGCGCGCCCTCGCCCGCCGGGCCGCCGCCGACCCGCGCCCCGACTTCCGCGAGGTCCTCGCGCCGGTGGCCGAGGCGCTGGCCGAGGTCACCGCGGGCCGCCCCCGCGCGGCCGTGGACCTGCTGGGCGCCCTGGGTGAGAGGGCGGAACGGATCGGCGGGGTGCGCGTGGAGCGGGAGATCGTCCAGGACACCCTCGCCCGCGCCCTCGTCGACGCCGGCGAGCCCGCCCGCGCCGCCGAGCTGCTCCACCACCGGACCACCACCCGCCGCCACCACGCGTACGAGGACCTGCTCCGCGCCGAGCGCCCTCCGGCCGCCGGCCCCGCGCCCCGCTGACCCGCTCTCCCTCGCACCCGCCCCCCTCTCACGCCCCCTCACGCCCTCTCACGCCTGCAAGCCGCCGCCCGCGAGTGCCGAAACCCTCGCTGACCTGGGATGACTCGTGGGTGGCGTGACCGACGGCATATCTTTCACGAGTAAAACACCTGTTAGTCTATTGGTATGCGCACTGTTCCGTCCCCTCGTCCGCCCGCCCCCGGCACCCCGGCAGTGACCCCCCGGGTCCGGCCGTTGCCGCTCGGCCGCGCGCTGCGGCCGGCCCGGCCGTCGGACACCTGGTTCAAGCCGGCGACCAGCGTGCTCGTCGCCCAGCTGGTGCCGAACCTGATCCTGCTGCTGATCGGGCGGCTGGACCTGGCCATGTTCACGATGGCCGGGTCGCTGTGCGCGCTCTACACGCACCACCTTCCCTACGTCGCCCGCGCCCGGGGGCTGCTCCTGGTGGTCGGCGGTATGACCGCCGGTGTCGGGGTGGCCCTGGGGGCCTCCGCGCTCACCTCGTCCGTGCCGGTGCTGATCACGGTGGCCGCCGCGCTGGCCGCGGTGCAGAAGGCCGTGTGCGACGCCACCGCGGTCGGGCCGCCCGGGCCGGTGGTGATGACGTTCATCACCTCCGGCACGCTCTTCGCGCCGAACTCGGCCGGGCAGATCCCCGCCCACCTCGGGCTGGTCCTCGCCGCCGGGGCGTTCGCCTGGCTGGTCGGCATGGCCCCGGTCCTGCTGTTCCCGCAGGGTCCCGAGCGCCGCGCCACCGCCCGCGCGCTGCGCGCCGCCGCCGCGTACGCCGACACCCGGGGCGAGGCCCCGGGCCACGAGCGGCTGCGCGCGGCCGCCGCCGGTGCCGTGCACGCCGCCTGGCAGACGCTGCTGGCCGCCGGGGCCGACCGGCCCGAGCGGCGCGCCCGGGAGCTGGAGCTCCTGGTGGTCCGTGCCGAGGTGGCGCTGGCCGCGCCCGCCGCCACCGACGCCGGCCAGCTGCGTACCTGGGCAGCGGCCCTGCCCGGCCGCGGCCCGCTGCCCCGGCCCGCCGGCCTGCCCGGCGGCAGCGCCGAGGCCGAACTGGCCGGCATCGAGGCCGAGCTGGCCGTGCCCCGGCCCCGCTGGTGGCACCGCCTGGCCCCGGGCTCGGCCGCCGGCCCGATCGTGCTGCGGACCTTCCTGGGCTGCGCGCTGGCCGGTTACGCCTCGTACGCCGCCGGGATCGACCGGCCCTACTGGGCGGTGATCGCCGCGTCCTCCATCTACCAGGCCAACGTCACTCTCACCTGGAACCGTGCCGTCCAGCGGTCCGTCGGCACCCTCCTCGGGATGCTGGTGTTCGCCGCGATCACGCCCCTGATCCACATCGGGGCGCTGCCGATGGTGCTGTGCACGGCGGTGTTCGCGTTCGGCGCGGAGGCGCTGATCACCCGCAACTACTGGCTGGGCAGCCTCTGTGTGAACCCGATGGCCCTGCTGATCACCCAGTTCGCCCACCACCAGCCCAGCGGCCGGCTGGTCGGCGACCGGCTCCTGGACACGGTCATCGGCGTCGCGGTCGGGTTCGCGACCGCCGTGGCCGTCACCAACCGCCGGGCCGGCAGCCACCTGGAACGGGCCCTGGACGCGACCGACGCCGCCCGGGTCCGCTGCGAGCGGGCGCTGGTCGACGAGGACGCCGACCCGGCCGCCCGTGAGAACGCGCGGCGCGACCTGGGCGCCGCGCTGGTCGGTCTGCGGGTGGCCGCCGACGCGGCCGCCGGTGAGTGGTGGCAGCGGGCGCTGCCCGAGGAGCGGCTGCTCGACGTGGAGCAGGCCGGGCACCTCACGCTCGCGGCTGCGGTACGGCAGCGCGCCGCAGCGGCCGAGCGCCGGGCGCTCGCGGCTGCCAGCACCGCCGGACGCCGCTCCGCCACGCCCGCCACGTCCGCCACGTCCGCGGCGCCCACGACGCCCGCCACGTCCGCCACGTCCGCCACCGAGGAGGCAGGCCGGTGACGACGCCCGACGGCACGCCCGACGACGACAGGGCCGGCACCTCCGGCGGAGGCGGGAACCGCGCCCACGGGGACGACAGCGTGATGACCGTCGTCCGGCAGTGGCACGCCGTGCACCCCGGCCTGGCGACCGCGCCCATGGAGCTCATCGGACGGCTCAACCGGTGTGCCGCACTGCTCCAGCAGGCGGAGGACGCGCCGCTGCGGCTGGCCGGGCTGAGCCGCGCCGAGTTCGACCTGCTGGGCGCGCTGCGCCGCACCGGCCGGGCGCTGACCCCCGGCGACCTGGCCAAGGAGACGTTCTCCTCCGGCGCGGCGGTCACCAAGCGGCTCAAGCAGCTCACCGAACGCGGCCTGGTGGAGCGGCGCGGGGACAGCCGGGACCGCCGGGTGATCCGCATCCACCTCACGGACCAGGGCCGCGACCTCGTCGACGGCATCCTGCCCGGCCAGCTCGCCTACGAGGCGGCGGCCCTCTCCGGCCTCCGCGCCGGCGAACAGGCCGACCTCGCCGGCCTGCTGAGCGCCCTGCTGGTCCAGTTGGAGGGCCGGCTCGGCGGCTTCCGCCCCTGAGCCCGGCCCCCGCGGCCGCTCCTCACCCGAGCACCCGACCCGCACCCGGGCCGACGCCGGGTACGGCAGGGCCCCGTTCCGCCTGGTTCTGGCGGAACGGGGCCCTGCGCTCGGACCGGCCCAAGGCGCGGGCGCGGCCGTACGGCTGGGCGTCAGCGCGCGCCCGGCCTCAATGCGCGCCCGGCTTCAGCGTGCTTGGCTTCAGCGGGCTTGGCCTCAGCGCGCGCCCGGCCTCGGCGCCCTCGGCGTCAGTGCGCCTGGCGGGCGACCGTGAAGTGGTCGATGCGCTGGCCGGTCTCGGCGATCGCCGACACCGTCAGCGTCGACTCGCGGCCGGCGCGCGCCGGCTGGACGTCGATCGAGACGAACGAGTAGCCGGTGTAGCGCACCCGCGACCAGTGGACGGTGTCGGCCACCTGGCCGCCGCCCTGGGCGGAGTGCCAGGTGGTGACGGAGTCGACGTGCTGCTCGTGGCCCTCGTAGCTGTCGGGGGCCGGGAAGCTGTACAGGCTCTTGCCGGCGCCGCCCGCAGTGATGTAGACGGTGCCGTCCGTCGCCGGGCGGGTGGTGGCGCCGATCTCGACCTGGCGGGACACCTGACCGTCGCGGATCGCGTCGGTCCGCTCGTAGACGTGGTTGTGGCCGTTGATCACCAGGTCGACCTGGTGCTTCTCGAAGATCGGCACCCACTGCGCCTGCACACCGCCGTCGGAGGCGTGCGAGGTCGTGGTCGAGTAGGAGCAGTGGTGGAAGAAGACCACCAGGAAGTCGATGCCGCGCTGCTTGCGGTAGCGGGCCAGGGTGCTGTCCAGCCACGCGGTCTGCTTGCCGCCGGAGATCCCGTAGTTGGCGGGGATCTCGTAGGAGACGTCGTTGGCGTCGAGCGCGATCACCGCGGTGTTGCCGTAGACGAAGGTGTACGTACCCGGCTGGTTCTTCGGGTCGTGGCCGGTCGCCGGCAGGGACCAGCGGGCCTCCTGGCCGCCGTAGCCGTTCGGCGAGTACCAGGCCTCCATGTCGTGGTTGCCGGTCGTCACCATCCACGGGATCCGGGAGGACACCGACTCGGTCTGCGCGAGGAACTGGTCCCAGGTGCGGGCGTCGTAGTCGCCGGAGTCGCTCTGCTGGCCGGAACCGTCCGGGTCGGCGTAGCAGATGTCGCCCGCGTGCAGGTGGAACGCCGGGTTCTGGGCCAGGATCAGCGAGTCGTTGGCCAGCGCGTGGTAGCTGACGCCCTGGTCGCCGAACGCGGTGAAGGTGAACCGCTCCGCCTGCGCGGGGGCGGTGGTGAAGCTGCCGACGGTGTTGAACGCGCCGGGCAGCGCCGGGTCGAAGCCGTCGTGGCCGACACCGTAGTAGTACGTGGTGCCGGGGCGCAGGCCGCCGACCGCCGCGTGCAGGTAGTACTGGTCCACGGCGGGCAGCTTGCTGTTGAGCAGCTGCGGGGTGTGCAGGTCGCGCACCTCCGCCTCGATCTTGTGGCTGAGCGACCACGGCTGCAGGCCGATCCGCACGAACGGCCGGGTCACCGCGAGCGGCACCTGCCAGGAGATGGTGAACTGCGAGCGCGGGTCGGCACCGAACTGCAGGTGCCGTCCGAACGGCGCCACCAGCGCGCCGTCCACCTGGTGCCCGGTGGCGGGCTTCGTGACGAACGCCGGGCTCGGGGAGGCGGCCCGGGCGACGCCGCCCATCAGGCCCGATGCGGCCACGGTGCCGGCCGCCATCGCGCCACCCATCATGACGCGGCGCCGCGAGAGCTTGGTCCGCAGGTACTCGTGCTGCTCGGCCATGCTCATGCGCGAGGCGAGCCGCGCGCCGATACCCATGTCAGGAGTGTCCATGCGGTGCAATCTGGCATCAGCGGCAGCGGAGTTGGCGACTCGCAGGTGAACTCTCCCGGGCGATCCGGGTGTGTGGGAGCCGGGTCGGCGGCCGCGCCGGCCCCCGGAGCCGCACCCGATGACGGCAGTCCCGTCCGTCCCTGCCCTCACCGTCCCGCCGCCCCGGCTCCTGCCGCAGGCACCGGCCGCCGGGCCGCGCCGCACACCTCGTCGTACCGCAGCGCGACGAGGCGGGCGACCGCGTCGTGCGGACCGAACGGCGCGGAGGTGACCACGGCCCCGGCGCCGACGGCGCGGGCGGCGAAGAAGCCCG
This sequence comes from Actinacidiphila yeochonensis CN732, assembly GCF_000745345.1. NCBI lineage: Bacteria > Bacillati > Actinomycetota > Actinomycetes > Kitasatosporales > Streptomycetaceae > Actinacidiphila > Actinacidiphila yeochonensis. Next base: position 465,981 of record NZ_JQNR01000005.1, read on the forward strand.
GGCCCAGCAGGTACGCCGCGACACCGACGCGGACGTGCCCCCGCGCCCGCAGCGCGGCGACAGCCTCGGCGACCGTGGGGCCGGCCGCGCCGAGGTAGGCGGGGACCACCTCGGGACGGCCGGGCAGGCGGTCGCGCAGCATCGACGCCATGGCCGCGGCCCCGGCGTTCGCGGCAGGGTCGGTGGACCCGGCCGCGGCGAGGACCACCGGCCCGTCCCCCGGGCGCCGGCCGGCCTCGGCGAGGCGGTCGGCAAGCGCTTCGGCCAGCAGCGGGTGCGGGCCGAGCGCACGGGCGGTCCGGGCGCGCGGGCGGGGCGCGGCGGCCAGCGCCCGGGGGATGTCGACACGGACGTGGTAGCCGGCGCCGAGCAGCAGCGGCACCACGACCACCTCGCTCGTCCCACCGCTCATCCCACCAGCGCCGCCGGCCTCGCCCACGCCGCCCGCACTGCCCGCACTGCCCGACTCCCCCGCGCTGTCCGTCCCCGCCGCCAGTCGGGCCAGCGCGTCGGGCAGCGAGGGTTCCACCAGGTCGAGGTAGCACCGCTCCACCCTCAGCTCGGGCCGCAGCGCCCGCACCCGGGCCACCAGCGCCTCGGTCGCCGCCACCCCCGCCGCGCTGCGGGTGCCGTGCGCCACGGCCAGCAGGGTGGGCCGGGCGGCGCCGGGCCGCGGAACCCTGCCCGGCACAGGGGCCGGCACAGGGGCCGTCATCCCGCCGCCAGCCGGTAGCCGCGCTTGGGGACGGTCCGCACCAGGTCGCCGTGGGGGCCGAGTGAGGCCCGCAGCCGGGCGATCGCCGCCTCCACGGCGTGCTCGTCGGCGTCGGAGTCCGCCCAGGCGCGGCGCATGAGTTCGGCGCGGCTGAGCACCCGGCCCGGCCGCTCCGCCAGCGCGCGCAGCAGCGTCGCGCTCTTCGGCGACAGCCAGCGGCTCTCACCGTCCACCAGCAGCGCGCTGCCCTGGAGGACCAGCTCCCGGCCCTCGATCCGCACCTCCCGGCGGCCGCGCGAGGGCAGCTGCTCGGTCAGGGTGCGCACCAGGGCGCCGAGGCGGCCGCGTTCGGGCCAGACCACCGGCAGCCCGGCCGCCAGCAGCGGCCGGGCGCAGACCGGACCCACGCAGACCGGCAGCACGTCCTCCCGCATCGCCGCCAGCACCTGCTCGTACCGGCCGTCGGCGGTCGCGGTCTGCAGGAACGCGGTGATCGCGGGGGCGCTGGTGAACGTCACCGCGTGCACCTCGCGGCGCACGGTCTGCTCGACCAGCCGGCGCACCGGCCCGGGGTCCACCGGCGGCGCCCACCGGTAGACGGGCACGGAGACGACCTCGGCGCCGCGTTCACGCAGCGCCGCGCTGAACGAGCTGAGCGGCAGGCCGTGCTCCTGCACCGCGATCCGGCGGCCGGTCAGCGGCCTGGCCAGCAGCCAGGTCAGCAGTTCGTCGGTGGCCTCGCTGTGCGGGGAGTACGCCTCGCCCAGGCCGCTGGCGCGGACCGCGCCGGTCGCCTTCGGGCCGCGCGTCAGCACCACCGCGTCCCGGCAGGCGGCAGCCAGTTCGGCGCCGCGTCCCCAGCCGTCCGCCGCGCTCATCCACCCGCGCCAGCCGACGCCGGTGGTGGCCACCACGTAGTCCAGGGGCGCGGTCAGGCACCGCTCGGTGGCGCGGCGCAGCGCGATGTCGTCCTCCAGCGGAAGGATGCGCAGCGCCGGGGCCTCCACCACCCGGGCGCCGCGCCGGGTCAGCAGCGCCACGAGTTCGTCGCGGCGGCGGGCGGCGGTCACGCCGACGGTGAAGCCGGTCAGCGGACCGGCCTCGGCCGGGTTCGTGGAGGTGGCCATGACCGTAGGGTCCGGCCGCCCGGTTTCCGGGACATTGCGCCGCGGTCGCGCCCGCGTTAGACCAACCCGGCTCCGTGTTACGGAAGATGTCGCGCTCCGCACCACGTCACCCTTGCCGCGTGAGGGACGGGTACCCCGGGCGCAACACGGGTGACAAGGGAGCGTAACGCCCCGCCGTCATGGTCGTGGCATGGCAACCACCACCGACACCCACTGCCCGTACTGCTCGTTGCAGTGCGGCATGCGCCTGGCGGTGCCCGACGGCGGCGCCGGGTCCGGGGACAGCGCCGGGTCCGGGTCCGGCGGGGCGCTGCCGCTCGTGGTCGAGCGGCCCGAGTTCCCCGTCAACCGGGGGGCGTTGTGCGGGAAAGGGCAGAACGCCGCCGCGCTCCTGAACCCGGCGGCACGGCTGACCACGCCGCTGCTGCGGGAGCGCGGGAACGGCCGCCACCGCGGTGAGCTGCGGGCGGCGAGCTGGGACGAGGCGCTGGACCGGGTCGCGGGCGGCTTCGCGGCGGTCCGGGCCGAGCACGGCGCCGACGCGGTGGGCGTCTTCGGCGGTGGCGGCCTCACCAACGAGAAGGCCTACCAGCTGGGCAAGTTCGCCCGGGTGGCGCTGGGCACGGCCACCATCGACTACAACGGCCGCTTCTGCATGTCCTCGGCCGCGGCGGGGAACCGCGCCGCCTTCGGGCTGGACCGCGGGCTGCCCTTCCCGCTGGCGGACATCCCGCACACCGAGTGCCTGATCCTGGTCGGCGGCAACCCGGCCGAGACGATGCCGCCGGCGCTCCGCTACTTCCGCGAACTGCGGGAGAACGGAGGCACGTTGATCGTGGTCGACCCGCGCCGCACCCGTACCGCGGAGCAGGCCGACATCCACCTGCGGTCGCTGCCCGGCGCCGATCTGGCGCTCGCGCTGGGCCTGTTGCACCTGCTGATCGCCGACGGCATGGTGGACACCGCCTTCGTCGCGGCCCGCACCACCGGCTTCGAGGAGGCCCGCGCGGCGGCGATGGCGCACTGGCCGGAGCGTGTCGAACGGCTGACCGGCGTCCCCGCCGCCCAACTCCGGGACGTCGCACGCCGTTTCGGGCAGGCCCGCACCGGGATGGTACTGACCGCGCGCGGCCCGGAGCAGCAGAGCAAGGGCACCGACACCGTCAAGGCGTGGATCAACCTGTGCCTGGCGTCAGGCAAGGCGGGCCGGCCGTACTCCGGCTACGGCTGCCTGACCGGCCAGGGGAACGGGCAGGGCGGGCGCGAGCACGGCCAGAAGGCGGACCAGCTCCCCGGCTACCGGTCGATCGACGACCCGGCGGCGCGCGAGCACGTCGCCAGGGTCTGGGGGGTCGACCCGGCCACGCTGCCACGGGCGGGCCGTTCGGCCTACGAGCTGCTGGACAGCCTCGGGCGGCCCGGCCCGGACGGCGTCCGCGCCCTGCTGGTGATGGGCTCCAACCCGGTCGTCTCCGCGCCCCGCGCCGCCCATGTCACCGAACGGCTGCGCGCGCTGGACCTGTTGGTGGTCAGCGACCTGGCACTGTCCGAGACCGCCCAGCTCGCCGACGTGGTGCTGCCCAGCGCCCAGTGGGCCGAGGAGACGGGCACGATGACCAACCTCGAAGGCCGGGTGGTCCTGCGCCGGCGCGCCGTGGACCCGCCGCCGGGCGTGCGCGGCGACCTGTGGCTGATCCGCGAGCTCGCCCGGCGGCTCGGCTTCGAGCAGGGCTTCGACGACGACCCGGAGACGGTCTTCGACGAGCTGCGCCGCGCCTCGGCCGGCGGCCCGGCCGACTACTCCGGCATCACCTACGAACGGGTCCGGGCCGAGGACGGCGTCTTCTGGCCCTGTCCGGCGCCCGACCACCCCGGAACCCCCCGGCTCTTCCTGGACGCCTTCGCCACACCCGACGGCCGGGCCCGCTTCAGCGCCGTCACCCACCGCCCGGCGGCGGAGGAGCCCGACACCGACTACCCGCTCCGCCTGACCACCGGACGCGTGCTGTCCCAGTACCAGAGCGGCACCCAGACCCGGCGCGTCAGCGCCCTCAACTCCGCCGCGCCCGGCCCCTTCGTCGAGCTGCACCCGCTCCTGGCCCGCCGACTGGACGTCACTGAAGGCGAGTTGCTCGCGGTCACCTCCCGGCGCGGGCGGGCGGTCGCGCCGGCCCGGATCACCGACACGATCCGGCCCGACACGGTGTTCATGCCCTTCCACTGGGCGGGTGCCGGCCGGGCCAACACCCTCACCAACCCGGCGCTGGACCCGACGTCGAAGATGCCCGAGTTCAAGGTCTGCGCCGTCCGCGTCGAGACGGTCCGGGCGGAGGCGGCGGCGCGGGCGCGGGCCCGGACACCGGAACCCCCGCCCTCCCCCGGCTCTCACCCCACGCCCGGTTCCGCGCCCGGGGCGCCATCGTGACCCGGCGCCGCATCGCGGTGGTCGGCGGCGGGATGGCCGCCGCGCGGTTCGCCGAACGCCACCACGCGCTCGGCGGCACCGCCGAGGTCACCCTGCACGGAGCCGAACCGCGCGCCCCCTACAACCGCGTCCTGCTCGCCGACGTCCTCACCGGCCGCTACGACGCCGAGGCCATCACGCTGCCCACCGGCACCGCGCGGCTGGACGTCGGCAGCGAGGTCGTGGCAGTGGACCCCGGCGCCCGCACCCTGACGCTCGCCGACGGCCGCCGCGAGCCCTGGGACCACCTCGTCCTCGCGACCGGCGCCAACCCGCTGCTGCCGCCCGTCCGGGGGCTGCGCGATCCGGCGGGCGGCCGGCTGCGCGAGGGCGTGCACACCCTGCGCACCCTCGCCGACTGCGTCCGGCTGGCCGAGGCGGCCGCCACGGCCAGCCGCGCGGTGGTCGTCGGCGGCGGGGTGCTCGGCGTCAGCGCCGCCCGCGCGCTGGCCGCGCTCGGGCTCGACGTCGAGATCGTCCACCAGGGGCCGCACCTCATCGAGCGCCAGCTCGACGAGGACGCCGCGACGGCGCTCGGCGCCGGACTGCGCCGGCTCGGCGTCGAGACCTACCTCGGCAACCGCGCCCGCGCCTACGCGGAAGGCGCCCCCGACGGCACCGGCCGGCACGTCGAGCTGGCCACCGGCTACCGCCTCGGCACCGACCTGGTCGTCCTCGCCTGCGGGGTCCGGCCGCGCACCGCGCTCGCGCACGCCGCCGGGCTGCGCGTCGGCACCGGCGTCGTCGTCGACGACACCCTGGCCACCTCCTCGCCGGGGGTGTACGCCGTCGGCGACTGCGTCGAGCACCGCGGCACGGTGCACGGCCTGTCCGGCCCGGCCTGGGAGCAGGCCGACGTGCTCGCCGCGCGGCTGTCCGGCGCCGACCCGCACGCCCGCTACGGCGGCTCCCGCCCGCTGTCCCGGCTCACCGCGGGCCCACTGGAGTACGCGGCCTTCGGCGAGGTCCACCACGGTGACGAGGAGCCGGCCGCCGACCCGGAGCTGGACGTGCTGCGGCTGAGCGACGCCACCCGCGGCAGCTACAAGAAGCTCGTGCTGCGCGGCGACCGCCTGGTCGGCGCGATCCTCCTCGGCGACCTGGCGACCGTGGACGGTCTCACCCGCGCCTACGAGCACGACGACCCGCTGCCCGGCCTCCCCCTCCACCTCCTCACCGCCGCCGTCCCCACGGCGGCACCCCCACCCACGACCACGCCCACCCGAGCCACCGACGCGCCCGCCCCGACCGCCCAGGGAGTTGCCCGATGACCCCGATGCCACGCCCCCAGACGTCCCAGCCGGTGAAGGACCTCGTCGTGGTCGGTCACGGCATGGTCGGCCAGCGCTTCCTGGAGGCGCTGGCCGAGCAGCCCGGCGCCGCCGGGTGGCGGGTCACCGTGCTCGCCGAGGAGCCCCGCCCGGCCTACGACCGGGTCCACCTGACCTCGTGGTTCTCCGGAGCCGACGAGCGGGAGCTGTCGCTCACCCCGCCCGGGTTCCTCGCGGAGCACGGCATCGACCTGCGGCTGGGCGACCCGGCCGTCGCGATCGACCGGGCCGCGCGGACCGTCACCACCGCCTCCGGCCGGACGGTGCCCTACGACGCCCTGGTGCTGGCCACCGGCTCCTACCCGTTCGTCCCGCCCGTCCCCGGCCACGACGCCGCCGGCTGCCACGTCTACCGCACCATCGAGGACCTGGAGGCCATCCGCGCCGACGCCGAGCGGTCCCGGACCGGCGTCGTGGTCGGCGGCGGCCTGCTCGGCCTGGAGGCGGCGGGGGCGCTCGGCGCGCTCGGCCTGGAGACGCACGTGGTGGAGTTCGCGCCGCGGCTGATGGCGATCCAGGTCGACGAGGGCGGCGGCCGGCTGCTCAAGCGGAAGATCGAGGACCTCGGCGTCCACGTGCACACCGGCGCGGGCACCCAGGCGCTGCTCGTCGGCGAGGACGGCCGGGTGCGGTCCATGCGGCTGTCCGACGGCCGCGAACTCCCCGCCGACCTCGTGGTCTTCTCCGCCGGGGTACGCCCCCGCGACCAGCTCGCGCGGGAGAGCGGCCTGCCGGTCGGCGAACGCGGCGGCATCGTCGTCGACGAGCGCTGCCGCACCGCGGACCCGGACGTGTACGCCGTCGGCGAGTGCGCGCTGGCCGCCGACGGCCGGGTCTACGGCCTGGTCGCCCCCGGCTACGCGATGGCCGAGACCGCCGCCCGCGCCCTGGCCGGCGGCTACCGCGACGAGCACGCCTTCACCGGTGCCGACACCTCGACCAAGCTCAAGCTGCTCGGCGTGGACGTCGCCAGCTTCGGCGACGCGCACGGGGCGGCCGAGGGCGCGCTCGACGTCCTCTACAGCGACAGCCGCTCGGGCGTCTACCGCAAGCTGGTGATCGGCCGCTCCGGTCAGCTGCTCGGCGGCGTGCTGGTCGGCGACACCGAGTCGTACGGGCTGCTGCGCCCGCTGGCGCTCGCCGGCAGACCCCTGGAGACCGCCCCCGAACAGCTCGTCCTGCCCGCCGGCCTCGGCCCGGCCGGACCGGTCGCGCTGCCGGACGACGCCGTGGTCTGCTCCTGCCACAACGTCAGCAAGGGCGCGATCAGGGCGGCCGTCCGCGACGAGGGCCGCCACACCGTCCCCGAGGTCAAGAAGTGCACCAAGGCAGGTACCGGCTGCGGCAGTTGCGTCAAGACGCTGACCACCATCGTCAGCGAGGAGCTGGCGGCCGGCGGCGTCAGCGTCGCGCGCGGACTGTGCGAGCACTTCGAGCACACCCGCGCGGAGCTCTACGAGATCGTCCGGGTCACCGGCATCACCTCGTTCTCCGCCCTGGTCGACGGCCACGGCCGGGGCGAGGGCTGCGACGTCTGCAAGCCGGCCGTCGCCTCGATCCTGGCCGGCCTGGCGGGCGGCCACATCCTGGACGGCGAACAGGCCGCGCTCCAGGACACCAACGACCACTTCCTCGCCAACATCCAGCGCAACGGCTCCTACTCCGTCGTCCCGCGCATCCCGGGCGGCGAGATCACCCCCGCCGGGCTGATCACGATCGGTGAGATCGCCCGCGACTTCGGCCTCTACACGAAGATCACCGGCGGCCAGCGGATCGACCTCTTCGGCGCCCGCGTGGACCAACTCCCGCAGATATGGCGGCGGCTGGTGGACGCCGGCTTCGAGTCCGGCCACGCCTACGGCAAGTCGCTGCGGACAGTGAAGTCCTGCGTCGGCGAGACCTGGTGCCGCTACGGCGTGCAGGACTCGGTGGGCCTGGCCATCGAACTGGAGCTGCGCTACCGGGGGTTGCGCTCCCCGCACAAGCTCAAGTCGGCCGTCTCCGGGTGTGCGCGGGAGTGCGCCGAGGCGCAGGGCAAGGACTTCGGCGTCATCGCCACCTCCTCCGGCTGGAACCTCCACATCGGCGGCAACGGCGGGACGACCCCGCGCCACGCCGACCTGCTGGCGGCCGACCTGGACCGCGAGACGCTGATCCGCACCATCGACCGGTTCCTGATGTTCTACATCCGCACCGCGGACCGGCTGGAGCGGACCTCCTCCTGGCTGGAGCGGATCGAGGGCGGCCTGGACCACGTGCGGGCCGTCGTCATGGACGACTCGCTGGGCATCTGCGCCGAGCTCGACGCGCTGATGGAACGGCACGTCGGCGCCTACCAGGACGAGTGGGCGGCCGTGCTGGACGACCCCGCGCTGCTACGCCGCTTCGCCTCCTTCGTCAACGCGCCCGGCACCCCGGACCCGGCCGTGACCTTCGTCCCCGAACGCGGCCAGGTCCGCCCGGCCCGCCCCGGCGAGGACGGGCGGCCCCTCACCCCGGCGCTCGTCGCCGGCCCCCGACTGGAGGTGCGCACCGCGTGAGCAGGACCGTGGAACTCTTCGACGGCACCGCCTGGACACCGGTCTGCGACCAGGCCGACCTGGTCCCCGGCCGCGGCGTGGCGGTCCTCACCGCCGGCGGCGAGCAGGTCGCCGTCTTCCTCGACCGCGCCGGCGGCCTGCACGCGCTCGACAACCGCGACCCGTTCAGTGGCGCGTACGTCATCTCCCGCGGCATCCTCGGCAGCCGCGGAGACGCCCCGACGGTGGCCTCGCCGATGTACAAGCAGGTCTTCGACCTGCGCGACGGGCGCTGCCTCGACGAGGAGACCGCCCCCGACGGCACGCCCGCCGTCCTGCGGGTCTGGCCGGTGCGCGGCACGGCGGCCGAGGCCCCGCGTCCCGCGCCGCGGCCCGCCCCGGCGCAGCCCTCACAGCCGGCCGGGGCGTGAGTGCACGGCCCGTAGCACGTTCGACCGGCGGCGCGGCGGCCGGCGAAACCTCCCGCTCGTAGCGTCGCCCGGGACGGCGCGGGCAGGCCGGACCAACCACCGAATCGGACGAGGCGGGTGACCACCGATGAGCACGGTCGTCGGAACGGACGGCACAGGAGGCACGGACAGGACGGGAGGCACGGACAGGACGGGAGGCACGGACAGGACGGGGCCGGACTCCGACAGGGGCGTCGGAGCGGCCCCGGCGCCGTGGCGGGCCCGGCCGCCGCGGCCGGCCGGGCCCGGCGGCGCAGCGTCACGGACTGGCGCCCGGAGGACGAGGCGTTCTGGGCGGCCGGGGGCGCCGCGGTCGCCCGCCGCAACCTGGTCCTCTCGGTGCTCTCCGAGCACGTCGGCTTCTCGGTGTGGAGCCTGTGGTCGGTGCTGGTGCTGTTCCTCGGGCCGGAGTACCACATCGACGCGGCGGGGAAGTTCACCCTCACCGCACTGCCGACGGCGCTCGGCGCGACGCTGCGGCTGCCGTACACCTTCGCTGTGGCGAGGTTCGGCGGCCGCAACTGGACGGTGGTGAGCGCGCTGCTGCTGCTCGTCCCCACCCTGCTGGCCGGGGCCGTCCTGCACCCCGGGGTGTCCTACGGGACGCTGCTGGCGGTGGCCTGCGTCGCGGGCGTCGGCGGCGGCAACTTCGCCTCGTCGATGGCGAACATCAACGCCTTCTACCCGCAGCGGCTCAAGGGCTGGGCGCTGGGCGTCAACGCCGGCGGCGGCAACCTCGGGGTCCCGGTGGTCCAGTTGGTCGGCCTGCTGGTGCTGGCCACGGCGGGCGCCGGGCACCCGAGGCTGGTGCCGCTGGCCTACCTGCCGCTGATCGTGCTGGCGGCGCTGGGCGCGGCCCTGCGGATGGACAACCTCGCCTCGCTCAGCAGCGACCGGCGGGCGCTGCGCGAGGTCGCCGGGGACCCGCACAGCTGGGTGATGTCGCTGCTCTACATCGGCACCTTCGGCTCGTTCATCGGCTTCGGCTTCGCCTTCGGGCAGGTGCTCCAGGTGCAGTTCCACGACCAGTTCGACACCCCCGTCAAGGCCGCCTACCTGACCTTCCTGGGGCCCCTGCTCGGTTCGCTGGCGCGCCCGGTCGGCGGGAGGATGGCGGACCGCTGGGGCGGTGCCCGGGTGACGCTGTGGACGTTCGCCGCGATGGCCGCGGGCGCGGGGCTGGTGCTGGCCGCCTCGCGGGCGGGCTCGCTGCCGCTGTTCCTCACCGGCTTCACCGCCCTCTTCGTGCTGAGCGGCGTCGGCAACGGCTCGACCTACACGATGATCCCGGCCGTCTTCCAGGCCAGGGCCCGGTCCGCCGTCGCGTCGGGCGCGGACCCGGAGACCGCGGAGCACGACGCCCGCCGCCGGTCGTCGGCGCTCATCGGCCTGGCGGGCGCGATCGGCGCGTTCGGCGGGGTGCTGGTGAACATCGCCTTCCGCCAGTCCTTCCTGGCCACCGCCACCGGCGACGACGCCTACCTGGCCTTCCTCGCGGTGTACGCGGTCTGCTCCGCGGTCACCTGGACCGTCTACCTCCGCCCGGGCCGGTCCGCGCCGGGCGGAATCTGAGCAGCGGTACCGCCGGGCCCGGCGCCGCCCCGGGCCGGTCCGCGGCCGGTCCGCCTGTCGGCGCTACCTGTCGGCCCTACCTGTCGGTGAGCATCCCGGCGCGGAGCTTGGCGAGGGTGCGGGAGAGCAGCCGGGAGACGTGCATCTGGGAGTAGCCGAGTTCGGCGCCGATCTCCGCCTGGGTCATCTCCTGGCCGAAGCGCAGCCGCAGGATCAGCCTCTCCCGCTCGGTCAGCCGCTCCAGCATCGGCGCCAACGCGCGGAAGTCCTCGACGAGTTCCATCGCCGGGTCCGGGCCGCCGATGGTGTCGGCGTAGGAGCGGCTGCTTCCGTCGCCGTCCTCACCGTCGGCGGGCAGGTCGATGGAGCCGGCGGTGTAGCCGTTGGCGGCGACCAGCCCCTCGACGGCCTCCTCCTCGGTGATGCCCAGATGGGCGGCGAGTTCGGCGACGGTGGGCGGCGCGTCCAGGGTGGCGGTGAGGTGGTCGCGGGCCTTGGCCAGCTCCAGCCGCAGCTCCTGGAGCCGCCGGGGGACGTGCACGGCCCAGGACGTGTCGCGGAAGAACCGTTTCATCTCGCCGACGATGTACGGGACGGCGAAGGTGGTGAACTCCACCTCCCGGGAGAGGTCGAAGCGGTCGATGGCCTTGATCAGCCCCACGGTGCCGACCTGGAGGACGTCCTCCATCTCCTCCTGGCCACGGCTTTGGAACCGCCGCGAGCAGAAGCGCACCAGGGACATGTTCATCTCGATCAGGGTGCCGCGCACGTGGCTGTACTCCGGGGTGCCCTCTTCCAGGGTCCGCAACCGGTCGAAGTACAGCCGCGACAGCTCCCGGGCGTCCTTCGGTGCGACCTTCACGGCCTCCTCGACGACCGGCAGCCCTTCGAGGGCCGCTTCGCCGTGGCCGGCCCGCGCCGACCCGGTGGCCGTCGTACCCGCACCGTACGTGGTTGCCGTCATGTGATCACCCAACGTCGCCGGCTGTGTCCTGAAGGCGCTTACCCGCCCTTCCGCCTCGCACACCCGGCACGTCGAAAACTCCTCCGATCCTCCTCCCGACACCACCGACATGGTGCCGCGTCAGGACTGCTGCGGCGGCCTGCGCGGGGTGAGCAGGCCGCGGTTGAACGCCTCGGCCACGGCGGCGGCGCGGTCGCCGACGCCCAACTTGCCGTAGGCGTTCAGCAGATGGGTCTTCACCGTGGCCTCGCTGATCAGCAGCCGGGCGGCCACCTCGCGGTTGGTGGCCCCGGCAGCCACCCACGTCAGGACCTCCAGCTCCCGCGGGCTCAGCAGCGCCGGGCCGGGCGTGCGGACCCGGTCCATCAGCCGGGCCGCGACCGAGGGCGCGAGCACCGCCTCGCGGTTGGCGGCGGCCCGCACCGCGCGCAGCAGCTCGGCCCGGGGCGCGTCCTTGAGGAGGTAGCCGGTGGCCCCCGCCTCGATCGCCGGGAGGACGTAGGCGTCGGAGTCGTAGGTGGTCAGCACCAGGACCCGGGCGGAACTGCCGGCCCTGGCCAGCTCGGTGATCGCGGTCACGCCGTCCGTGCCGGGCATGCGCAGGTCCATCAGGACGACGTCCGGTACGAGGCCGCCGGCCAGCCGGACCGCCTCGGCGCCGTCGGCCGCCTCGCCCACCACCTCGAACGCCGGGTCGGCGGCGAACATCCCGATCAGGCCGTCCCTGACCACGGGGTGGTCGTCGACGACCAGCAGCCTGATCGGGACCGGGGCCGGGGCGGGGGCCGGTACCGGGGAGTTCACGCGCCCACCCCGGCGATCCCGTGCGGGACCCGCGCGGAGACGGTCGTGCCCGCGCCCAGTTCCGACCGGACCCGCAGGGTGCCGGACACCCCCTCGATCCGCTCCCGCATCGCCTCCAGCCCGAACCCGCCGGCCGCCCCGGCCGTCGGGGCCGGGGCGGCCGGGGCGCTCCCGAAACCGCGGCCGTCGTCGCACACGTCCAACGTCACCTCGTCCTCCAGATAGCCCAGTGTCAGGGCGACGGTGGCGGCGCCGGCGTGCCGGGCCACGTTGGCCAGCGCCTCCTGCGCCGCCCGCAGCAGGGCCAGTTCGGCCTCCGGCGGCATCGGCCGGGCCGTCCCCGTGGTGGTGACCCGCACGGCCACGCCGTGCAGGGCGGACCAGCGCTCGGCCACCCCGGCCAGGGCCTCCCCCAGCCCGGCGGTCTCCAGCGGCTGCGGCCGCAGCGCGTCCACCGAGCGACGGGCCTCGGCCAGGCTCTCCCGGGCCAGCCGGGTGGCCGCCGCGAGGTGCGCCCGCCAGCGGTCCGGAACGCCGCCCGGACCACCCGCACTGCCCGGACCACCCGGACCACCCGGACCACCCGCACTGACGGCACCGCCCCGCCACCCACGTGGTCGCCCGCCTGCTCGGCGGCCTGCTCGGCGGCCTGCAACTGGGTGACGATCCCGATCAGGCCCTGCGCCAGCGTGTCGTGGATCTCCCGGGCCATCCGCTGCCGTTCGTCGAGGACCCCGGCCTCCCGCGCCTGGACCACCAGCCGCCGGTGCAGCGCGGCGTTCCCGGCCAGCGTCTCCTGGAGCCGGCGGTTGGCCTCCCGCACCTGCTCCAGCGCGGTCTGCCGCTCCTCGTTCTTCCGCTCGACGTCCCACTCCCACCAGGCCGCCCCGCACATGCCGACCACGTTGACGGCCAGCACCGCGCCGAAGGCGATGGCGCCGACGGCGCTGTCCTTGGGCACGGCGGACGCCTGGGCGCTGCCGGCTTCCAGCGCGACCGCGGCCACCCCCGGGAGCCGCCACGGCCAGGGCAGCAGGCCGAACGCGTAGGCGTAGCAGGCGGGCGTGAAGATGCCGAACCACGGATCGCGGACGACGAGGACGCCGTTGAGCACGACCAGCCCGGCGAAGAACAGCCCCATCACCCCGGGCCGTTCCCACCACGCGGGGTGCAGGGTGAACATCCACAGCATCCACACCGCGACCGCGGCGCACAGGCAGAGGTCGACCAGGAGCGCGCCGCCCGCCCCGCGCCTGACGACCACGGTGACGACGACGAGGGCGGCCAGCAGCCCGTACGGAACGATCGTCACCAGCGGAAGCAGCCGCGCGTCCTGCCCGCCCAACCGGGCAAGCGATTCCGCCCTGCTCATCGGCGTCCCCCGGGTCGCGCTCACTCCCAGCGGAACCATTTAACCGCTCCGGCCCCGAAGACGGCGGCGTAACCGGCGAGGGCGACGATCTGGAGCGGATGCGGCCAGTGGCCCTGCGTCGCGTCGCTCAGCGCCTGCACGGCCGCGCCGAGCGGGGTGAACCGGCTGACGTTCCGCAGGACCGGGGGCATGGCGGCCATCGGGAGGAACAGCCCGGCGAAGAACATCAGCCCGTAGAAGAGCGCGGCGCCCACGGCGTTGGCGACCCGGCCGTCGGGCGAGACCGCGACGACGAACAGGCCGATGGCGACGAGGGCGAGCGCGGCCAGCACGATGCCGACCAGGTACCCGCCGGCCTGGCGCGGCAGCGGCACCCCGAACGCCAGCCGGGCCACCAGGAGCAGGGCGGCCACGGAGACGGCCGCGGTCGCCAGGTTGACGAGGAGCTGCGCGGCCAGCACCCGGGCCGGCCCGACCGGGGTCGTGCGCATCCGGCGCAGCACCCCCTTGTCCCGGTAGCCGGCCAGCACCACGGGCACGACGTTGAAGGACAGCGTGGCCAGGACGAAGGCGGCGAGGATCGGGACGTACACGTCGAGCAGGGTGAGGCCGCCGAAGCCCGCACGACGCTGGTTGTAGTAGGGGATGTTGCCGAAGACGACCAGCAGCGCCAGCGGCAGCCCGACCGCGAAGACCGGGCCCACCCGCTCCCGGACGAAGAGTCTCAGCTCGACGAGGGCGAGTCGTCCCAGCACGGAACCCCGGTCCGTGCCGGGCGGGACGGGCCCCGTTGAGGTGCTGACGGGCATGACGTGCTCCTCCTGCTGCTCGATCGCTGCTTCCGAACCCGGCCGCCCCGGGCCCGGGCTACTTCCGGCCCGGCCATCCCGGGCCCGGCTACTTCCGGCCCGGCTGCTTCCGGCCCGGCTGCTTCCGGGACCGGCGGCTTCCGGGGTCGGCGGTGCCTGCTCCGTCGGCGCCGTGGCGGCCGGTCAGTGCCACGAACGCGTCCTCCAGGCTGGGCTGTTCCACCCGCAGCTGCTCGGCGGCGACGCTGGCGCGGGCCAGTACGGAGGTGACCGCGTTGAGGGCGTCGGCGGTGCCGGTGACCACGACGAGGTCGCCCTGGCGGGTGAGGCCGGTGACCTCGGGCAGGACCGTCAGCAGAGCGTCGTCGAACGGGGCGGAGGGCCGGAACCGGATGCGCTGCCCGCCCCGGACCCGCTCGGCCAGCGCCGCCGGGCTGTCCACCGCGACGACGCGGCCCCGGTCGATCACCGCCACCCGGTCGCACAGCCGCTCGGCCTCCTCCATGAAGTGGGTGACCAGCATGATCGTCACCCCACGGGCGCGGACGTCCTGGATCAGGCCCCACGCGTCGCGCCGGGCCCGCGGGTCCAGCCCGGTGGTGAGTTCGTCCAGGACGGCCACCTCCGGGCTCCCGACCAGCGCGAGGGCGATGGAGAGCCGCTGCCGCTGCCCGCCGGACAACCTGCCGTACGGGGTACGGGACCTGCCGGCCAGGCCGAGCACGTCCAGCAGGGCCCGCCGGTCGGCCGGCTTCCGGTAGAACGAGCCGTACAGCGCCAGCGCCTCGCCGACCGTCAGCCGGTCCGGGAGCCGCCCGTCCTGGAGCTGGACGCCGAGCCGCTGCGTCAACTCGGCCCGGTCGCGCCGGGGATCGAGCCCGAGCACCCTGATCTCGCCCCGGTCGGGCTCCCGCAGCCCCTCGACGCACTCCACGGTGGTCGTCTTGCCGGCGCCGTTCGGACCGAGGATCCCGAAGATCTCGCCCTGCTCCACGGTGAACGACACGTCATCGACCGCCACGTCCGTCCCGTAGCGCTTGTGCAGGTTCCGCACCTCGACAGCGGGCGGCATGGCGGCGTCCCTTCCCGTCCCGGAGACCTCCGGGCCACTGCGACCAGCCTCGCAGCGCGGGCGCCCCGCCGGCATCGACCGCCCGGCTCCCTTCCTCGGGCACCGGCCGATCCACCGCCCGGCTCAGCCCCATCAACCGATCGGCTGATCCGGACCCGGCGCCGGCGCCCGCCGCAGAGGGCCTCGGCGCCCTCCCGCGGGCGGCGGTCGCACCGACGACCCGCCCGGAACCCGACTGGAGCGCCTCACCACCGCCCTGGACTACCGCTCCTGGCACGGGTTCGGCATCGAACGGCACCAGCACGGCCGGTGGCAGACCACCACCGGCCCCGGTCTCCGGCGGCGAGCGCGCGCCGTCCTTCTCGCTCCCGCTGTTCGCCGCCGCGTCCTCGCGCTACGCCTCGGCCGGCAACCCGCACGCCCCGCGCCTGGTCACCCTGGTCAGCGGTCGTGCCGGGCGCCCGGGAGGCCGTCGATCATCAGGCCGACGGCGAAGGCGAACCGGTCGTGGACCGTGCCGGCGGTCAGCTCGGTGGCGTAGCGCTTGGTCTGGGGGAAGGTGTCGGGCAGGGCGGCGAACCGGCGCATCAGCTCGTCGCGGCTGACCACCCAGCCCTCGCCGTCGCGGCTGAGCCGGGTGCCCGCCAGGGAGACCTCAAGGGTGTAGGCGCTGACGTAGAGCGACAGCGAGTCGACCGCCCAGGCGGCGGCCAGCGGGTCGACGCCCCCCGCGAGCAGGATCGCGAGCATGCCCTCGCCGACGCGCAGGGTGTCCAGGTTGGAGGGGGCGGCGGCGAAGGCCGCCCGGGAGATCCCCGGGTAGCGCAGGTACTGGTCGCGCAGCCGGGCGCAGACGCCGACGATCTGCTGCCGCCAGCGCTCGGGGTCCGGCTCGGGCAGCTCGATCTCGGCGCAGAGCCGGCCGATGAGCAGCTCGTCCAGGTCCTCCTTGTTGACCACGTGGGCGTAGAGCGACGAGGGTCCCGTCTCCAGCGCGGTGGCCAGGCGGCGCATGGACAGGGCCTCGTACCCCTCGCGCTCCACGATGTCGAACGCGGTGCTGATGATGGCGTCCACCGTGATCGGCTTCTTGCGGCCGCCGGACGGTCCGCGCCGGCCCGCGGGCGCGGTGGGGCCGACGGTGCCGAGCTGGTGCCGGGCCGCGCGCCGTTCCTGCGGAGTCGGTGACATGCGGGCAGTCTAGCCAACCGGCGAACAGTGTTCCGCACCACGGAGAACGGTGTTCGCATTGCTCAGAACGCCGTTCCGATGTAGAACGGTGTTCGTGTCAACCGATCAGCGTTCGCCCCAGGAGCCCGCCGCCACCGGCCCCACCAGTGGCCTCATCAGCGACCCCAGCCCTGCCCTCGGCCACGGCCACGGCCACGACCCCACCCCAACCGACACTCCCGACGCCGCCGACACCACCGACCCCGACGCCAGTGGCCCCGGCACCACCAGTGACCCCGAAGCCACCGACACCGACCGCGACGCCGCCGCCACCACCGACCCCGCCGCCAGTGACCCCGACACCACCACCACGCTGCCGCTGCACGCCGCCTGGCCCGTCCTGGTCGTCGTCGTCCTGGCCGACATCATGGATCTGCTCGACTCCAGCGTCGCCAACCTCGCCGGCCCCTCCATCCGCGCCGACCTCGGCGGCGGCCAGGTGACCGTGCAGTGGGTGCTGAGCGCCTACACCGCGGCCTTCGCGCTCGGCCTGGTCACCTCGGGGCGGCTCGGGGACCTGCTCGGGCGCCGACGGCTGTTCCTGCTCGGCATGGCCGGCTTCACCCTCGCCTCGCTGGCCTGCGGGCTCGCCCCCGGCGCGGTCTTCCTGATCGTCGCCCGCACGGTGCAGGGCCTGTGCGGGTCGGTGATGATCCCGCAGGGGCTGGCCCTGGTGAAGGTCGTCTTCCCGCCCCGGCACCTGCGCAGGGCGCTGGCCCCAGTCGGCCCGCTGATGGGCCTGACCATGGTGGCCGGGCCGATCCTGGCCGGCTGGCTGCTCCACCTGGACCTGTTCGGCAGCCAGTGGCGCGCGATCTTCCTGGTCAACGTGCCGTTCGGTGTCGCCGCCGCCCTGCTCGGCCTGCGTGTCCTGCCCCGCCGCGGCGGCGAGGACCCGACCGCCCGCCTCGACCTCACCGGAGTCGGCCTGCTCACCGCGGCCTCGGCGCTGCTCGTCGTCCCGCTCATCCAGGGCCGCGACCTCGGCTGGCCCGCCTGGACCTACGCCATGATGGCCGCCGCGGTCGTCCTGCTCGCGCTCTTCACCGTCTCCCAGCGGTACAGCGCGCACCCGGTCGTCACGCCCTCGCTGTTCCGCAAGCGCGGCTTCGTCGTGGGCCTGGTCATCGTGGCCGGGTTCTACGCCTCGCTCAGCGCGTTCGTCCTCGTCCTCAACCTGCTGCTCCAGCAGGGCATGGGCTGGACGCCGCTGCGCACCGGCCTCACCCTGATCCCCTGGGCGCTGGGCACCGCCGTCGCCGTCCTGCTCGCGGGCGCCGTGCTGGCCGAGAAGCTGGGCCGCGCGACCCTGCGCCTGGGGCTGTCGATCGCCGTCGTCGGCCTGCTCGCCCTGTGCTGGTCCACCGCCCACTGGGGCGACGGCCTCACCGCCGGGAAGCTGGCACCCGCGCTGCTGGTCACCGGCTTCGGCTCAGGACTGGTGTTCGTTCCGCTGGTCGACTTCGTCATCGGCGACGCCACCGCCGAGGAGGTCGGCACCGGCGCGGGCCTGCTCAACGCCGTCCAGCAGTTCGCCGGCGCCATCGGCGTCGCCGCCCTCGGCACGGTGTTCCTCAGCCGGGTCGGCCACCCCTCCGTCCACTCCGAACTGGCCGCCGCGGAGCTGGTCTTCGGCATCGCCGCGGGCCTGAACCTGCTGACCCTGCCGCTGGTGGGCCTGCTGCCCCGGCACGCCCAGCAGGCCCACGGCTGACGGCCCAGGGCCCAGTGCCCAGTGCCCATAGCTGACCGCTGACGGTTCGCGGCCGAGGGCTCATCGCTGACGCCCCAGCCGAGGGCTCACCGCCCCCGTCAGTCCGACTGGCCGGCCTCGGTGTTCATCGCCAGCTGCACCAGCGCCGTCGGCGCCGAGCGGCGGACCAGTACGCCGCGGCCCGGAGGCTGCGACTGGGCCCGATGGCCGCTCAGGACCGGGCCCTCGCGCGGGTCGCCGGACAGCACCAGCCCGTCGGCGCCGAGCTCCTGGATCCGGCTGAGCAGCGGCTCCGAGAGCTGGCGGCGCATCAGGCCGGAGACCCGGCGGGCGAGCACCACGTGGAAGCCCAGCTCGCGGGCCTGCGGCAGGAAGTCGACCAGGGGCGCCAACGGCGACTGGCGGCCGGAGGACACCAGGTCGAAGTCGTCCACCACGATGTAGAACTCCGGCCCCTGCCACCAGCTGCGCTCGCGCAGTTGCTGCACCGTCACGTCGGGGGGCGGCATCCGCTCGGTGAGCTTGTCCGCCACCGCCTGCGCGAACGACGCCGCCGTGGCCGGGTCGCCCGCGTAGGCCCCCAGGTAGTCCGGGGGAACCAGGCCGAGCAGCCCGCGCCGGAAGTCGAAGATGATGAAGCGCACGTCGTAGGAGGTGCGGCGGGCCATCATCCCGGTGATCCAGGCGCGCAGGAACTCCGTCTTGCCCGCGCCGGAGTCGCCGAGGACCAGGAAGTGCGGCTCGTTGTCGGTGAGGTCGACGTAGACCGGCTTCAGGTTGTGCTCGGCGATACCGATGGGCACGCCGGGCGGCTCCGTCTGCGGGAGTTCGAGTTCGGCGACGGTCAGCCGCTCCGGCAGCATCCGGATGGCCGGCGCCGGCGCGCCCTGCCAGCCCTCGACGAGCTTGTCCAGCACGTCGGCCTGGGCCTCGGCGAGCTCGTCGACCGTGGTGCGGCCGTCCAGCCGCGGCATCGCCACCTGGAACTGGATGCTGGGCGGGGCCAGGCCGCGGCCGGGCGGCACGCTGCCGAACGCCTTCGCGGCCCGGCGGTCCACCTCGGACTCGGAGGGCTCGTTGAGCCGCAGCTCCAGCCGGCCGGTGACGGCGTCGCGCAGCACGGTGCGGATGTCGCCCCACCGGTTGGCGGTGAGGACCAGGTGGACGCCCACGTTCAGGCCGCGGCCGGCGATGTCCAGCACCGCCGCGTCGATCTCGCCCATCTCGTTGCGGGTGGCACCCCAGTTGTCGATCAGCAGGAACAGGTCGGCGGTCCGCATCAGCGGCGGCAGCCCGCCGGCCGCCCGGCGCCGCCGGAACTCGGTGGCCGAGTCGATGCCCATCCCCCGGAACTGGAGCTCCCGTTCGGCGATCAGCTGGAGGACCTCCGCGAGGGTGCGGCGGGCCTGCGCCAGGTCGTGCCGGCCGGCCACCCCGCTGACGTGCGGGGCCCGCGCGAACGGCAGCAGCGAGCCGCCGCCGAAGTCCAGGCAGGCGAACTGCGCCTCGTCGGGGGTGTGGGTGAGCATCGCCGACAGCATCATCGTGCGCAGCAGTGTGCTCTTCCCGGACTGCGGGGCTCCGACGATCATCAGGTGGCCGGACTGGACGAAGTCCGGTACCAGCGGCTGCTGGAGCTGCTGGCTCGGGATGTCCACGACGCCCACGGGGAAGCGCAGCCGGCCCCGGTACGGCCACCACTCGGCCGTCAGCCCGCGGTCGGGGCGGACGCCGGCCGGGCCGGTCAGGTCGTCCAGCGGGATCACGGCGGGCAGCGGCGGCAGCCAGACCTGGTGGGTCGCCTGACCCGCGGTGCTGAGCCGCCCCACGACGACCTGCATCTGCGTCGGGGTGCCGGCCGCCGGGCGCGGGCGCTCCTGCTCCGGCAGGCCGCGGGGCTCCGCGTCCGGGTCCGGCGGCACCCGCAGGCCGAACGGCACGGCGACAGCGCGGGGCAGGCCGACCGGACGCCGCGCGGCGGACGGCTCGTGCGGACCGGAGATGTGGGCGACCCGGAACCGCTCGTACACCGCGTCGGCGACCTTCAGGTACGCCGACCCGGGGATCGGCGGCAGATGGTAGGCGTCCGGGGTGCCGATGACGACCCGGGACTCCGAGGCGGAGAAGGTGCGCAGGCAGATGCGGTACGACAGGTTGGCGTCCAGACCGCGCAGCCGGCCCTCCTCCAGCCGCTGGGTGGCCAGCAGCAGGTGCATGCCCAGGGACCGGCCGACCCGGCCGATCTGGACGAACAGCTCGATGAAGTCCGGCCTGCTGGTGAGCAGCTCGCCGAACTCGTCGACGATGACCAGCAGGTACGGCAGCGGTTGCAGCGGGCTGCCGTCCGGCGCGGTCTGGCCGGCGGCCCGGCGCAGCTGGTAGTCGCGGACGTTGTCGATGTTGCCGGCGTCGCGCAGGACGCGCTGCCGCCGCTGCTGCTCGCCCACCAGCGCGTCGCGGACCCGGTCCACCATGGCCAGGTCGTCGACGAGGTTGGTGATCATGCCGGCCACGTGCGGCAGCCCGGTCAGGCCGGCGAAGGTGGCGCCGCCCTTGAAGTCCACCAGCACGAAGCTGAGCAGGTCCGGGGAGTGGGTGGCGGCCAGGCCGGTGACGAGGGTGCGCAGCAGCTCGCTCTTGCCGGAGCCGGTGGCGCCGACGACCAGGCCGTGCGGGCCCATACCGCCCTGGGCCGCCTCCTTGAGGTCCAGCAGCAGCGGCTGCCCGTTCCCGTCGAAGCCCAGCGGCATCCGCAGCACGGACTCCTCCTCGGCGCCGACCCACAGCGGCTCCGGGTCGAAGGAGTCCAGGTCGTCGATGCCCAGCATCCGCGGCAGCGACATCACCTGGGCGAGGACCTCCTCGCCCTCCACCGACAGCCGCAGCGGCGCCACCGCCCGGGCGATGGCCTCGCACAGCTCCGGCTCCGGCCACTCCGCGAGGATGCCCGCCACCTGCGGGGGCGGGGTGGCGCCGCGTTCGGTGCGGCGGCGGATGTCCAGGGTGAGCGCGCCGTCCCTGCCGACGCGGACCAGGGTGTCCGCGTTGGTCGGCTCGTCGGTCTCCCGCTCCACGACGCACAGCACGGTGATCGCGCTGTGCGGGCCGGCCACCGCCAGCAGCTCCCGGACGGTCTGCGAACGGGCCCAGTTGGTCCGCGGGTCGTAGCCGTCGAGGACGACCACCAGCCGGCGCCGGGCGTCGGGCGCGTCACGGTCCATCAGGCCGCGGCGCTGGGCGGGCTGCTCCGCGACCCGGTCCAGGACGGTCCGCAGGTAGTCGGCGACGCCGTGGAGCTCCTGGGCGACCAGCGGGACGACACCGGCGTCGCCGGACGCGTCCGGTTCGTGGGTGTGCGGCAGCCACTTGGCCCACTCCCACTCGCCGTCCCCGCCGACGACGACCACGCCGACGTCGTCGGGGGCGTGCAGCACACCGATCTGGCAGACGACGGCGCGCGCCACCCCGCGGGCCACCTCGGCCGGGCCCAGCACGCTGACCACGCCGCCCTGGGACAGGTCCACCACCGCGGGCTGGCTGCCGACGGTCGACATGGTCTCGATCAGCCGGTCGGCCGCTCCCTTGGCCCGCGCGTCGTACTCCACCGTGGGGTCGTTGCGGGAGGCCATCCGGATCGGGGTGGACAGCGGCGCGGAACCCACGCCGACACACACCCGCAGGAAGTCGGGGTCGGTGACGCGGCGCTCCCAGACCCGGCGGCGCCGCTCCGCGATGGCCCACAGCCGGTACGGGGACGGGTACGCCCAGGCGGCCACCGCGCGCTGGCTCTCGGCCACCTGCCTGGCCACCGCGCGCACCTCGACGAGGTGGGCCAGGTAGCGGTCGCGGGCCCGGAGCTTCTCCCGGCGCGCGGTGCGGCGCGTCTGCATGCGGATGCCCAGGGTCATGATGACCGACACGACCACGAAGCAGATGCCGAGCAGGACCATCATCTTCTTGCCGCCGGACATCATGTAGGCGGCCATGCTGATGCTCGTCATCAGCGGCGTGATCATCATCAGCAGGTTGTTGGCGTCCCGGCCCACCGGCTGCGGCGGTGCCGAGAGGACCACCGGCTCCGTGGGCAGTTGCGGGGCCAGGACCCGGGTGGGCCGGTGGAAGATGATCCGGGACATCAACGCTCTTCGTCAGTCACGGTGGTTCGCGGGCAGGAACAGGCCCGGCAGACCCTGGAGCACCTCCACCGTAGGAGTCCAGGTCCGGCCGCCGGTAGCCCCCGTTTCCGTTACGGCCCGGTGTCCCCGATCGGGGACACCGGCTCAGCGCGTGCCGTCGGTTCCGGGCAGCCGGGGCAGATAGGGCAGGGGCGACTGCCTGCCGTCGGACCGCCGGGCCGGGGTCTTCGGCATCACCGGCCCGTTGTACGAGCTCGGTGTCCGGGTCAGCTGGTCGACGATGTCGGTGAGGCCGCCGGTCACCTCCCGCATCCGCGTGGCCCGTTCGGCGGCCAGCGACTCGTTGGCCTCGTCCACCGCGGCCATGACCATCTCGGAGAGGGCCCTGGGGTTCTCCGGGTCGATCACCGAGGGGTCGATGTCGAGGGCCACCAGCCGGTTCTCGCCGGAGACGACCGCCCGCACCATGCCGCCGCCGCCGTACCCGGCGGCCTCCATCTTCTCCATCTCGGCATGGGCGCTGGTCACGGCCCGGTTCATGTCCATAGCGCGGCGGGTCAGCGCCGCGAAGTCGGCCATGGGGTTCTCGGACACGGGGGTCACTCTCCTTCGTCGGGCCGGCTGTCCGGCTGGTCGGCCGGGTGGCCGGCCGGGGCGGGGCCTGTTTCCTGGGCGGCGGACGGTTCGGCGGGCGGGGCTGCGGGCGGTTCGGTGAACGGGCCCGCTGCCGGTTCCGCGGACGGTTCGGCGGCCGTTTCGGCGGCCGTTTCGGCGGACGTTTCGGCGGACGGGGTGCGTTCGGCCAGCACGATGACGCCGAGCCGGGCCAGCGAGCGCAGGTACGCCTCCTCCGTGCGGGTGCGCAGCCACAAGATCTCACCCGGCGGCACGGCTGCGGGCACCGGTACGTCGGTGATCGGCGCGTAGAAGCAGTCGACGAGGAGCAGCGGGACGGGCGCGGACCACTCGGCCGGCTCGGGCTGCCGGTCGCGGTCCCCGTTGAGCAGCTCCCACTGCTCGGGGGTGCACCCCTCGCTGCCCGCCTCGACGTTGACCGCCGCCTGCGTGGTGACCTGGGTGCGCACGGCGTGCCCGATCCGGGCCCGCGCGGCGTCCACCGGGTCGGCCAGGTCGGCGTAGCCGGGCAGCAGCGCGCCGAGCAGGGCGGCCGGCTCGTCGGCGTACGTCCGCCGGGCGCCGCCGTCGTGGATCATCTCGTAGCGGTACGGCGTGCCGTCCGCGCGCAGGGGCGGGGGCCGGGCGGGCCACCCGGCCGGTACCACGTGGTGACCGCGGCGGCGGCCGCCTCCGTCACGACAGGTTCCCGAGGTTCGTGCCGGCCGGGCCGGAGGGGGCGGCGGGACCGGCCGGGCCGGCGGACTTCCGCGCGGTCCGCGCGGGCCGGGCCGTCCTACCGGCGGGCGCGGCCGGAGGCTGCGCGGGGCGGCGGGAGCTGCGGGGGCAGCGGGGGCCTGTGCCGGGGTGGCGGGGCCTGTGCCGGAGCGGCGGGGCGGCGGGGCCTGTGCCGGGGCCGCGGGCCCGCCGTCGGCAGCGGCGGTGCGCGCGGCGGCGATCGCCTCGCGCAGCGCGTCGGTGTTCACCGACATGCTCACCGGGGCGGACGGGTTCAGGAAGATCTCGTGGCCCTCGGGCAACCGGGCGAGCAGGTCGGGCACCATGAGCGTCTCGTAGGCGAGGCGGCCGGCGTACTCCAGGTACTCCGGCGAGGTGAACACCGGCACCACCGGGGTCTGCTCGTCCGGTGCCAGCGCGGACAGCAGCCCGCCGCCCGGCGCGCGGAACACGGCGACCTCGGCGGTGGCGAGGGCCGCGGTCACGTCCTCGGCCGGGCCGTACCCGGTCGCGGCGAGCCGCACCGCCTCGTCCACCGCGTCGGTGGCCTCCGGCCATTCCAGCGCGTACGGCGAGGGCTTGTACTCCGGGTTCGCCTGCCACTCGACGATCTCGCCGTCCGCGTCGGAACGCCACTGGCCGATCCTCGCCCACTCCGGGGGAGTCCCCTCCCCCTCCCAGGTCGGGTCGACCACGCCGAACCAGTGGTCGGGCGCGAGCCTGGCCGCCTCGCGTATGGCGTCGGGCACCGGAGGCATCTCACCGGAGCCACCGTCGCCGTTGTCGCCGTAGCCGCCGTCCGGCACGGGCGGCTGCGCCGCGCCGGGGCCGCTGTCCGCCGGGGTGCGGAGGGCCGGCGGCTGCGCCTCCGGAGTCGTGCTGCTCATCGGTCGTCTCTCGCTTTCACTCGTTCTCGGCGCCGCCGCGCGAGGCGGCGGCGCCGGCTGGTCATGGCCGTCTGGTCATGACCCGTTGGTTGTGGACTACTGCTCTCCTGCCTGCGGCCCACGGCGGGCGGGCACGGACGCCGCGCCCGGAGTGGACCGGGTCCCCGATGCCCAGGAGTCTCCTTGATGCCGTCCGGGGCCGGCTGTCGGGGGTGCCGTCACGGACCCGGGACGCGGCCGGTGCCGCTACCTGGCACCCCCGAACTCCGGCGGGCAGATCTCGAACGAGCTGATCTCGCCCACGGTCGTGACGACTCGGTGCGTCAGCAACTTGGCCACGACCCGCGAAACCACCATGGCCGTCTGAAAACCGCCCTGGTCGCTCATGTGGAGCTCCACCCTGACGTGGGCGGGGTGCAGGCCCTTCTCCGTCCACCAGGCCCTGACGCGTTCAGCCACCTCGCGGCCCAGCCGCTCGGCCTGCCGCTCGCCCTCGGCGACCGTCGCCGGGTCCTTGTCGGCAAGCTGCCGGTTCACCTCGTCCAGGACGGCGGGCGCGATGCCGTGCTCACCGTCGAGGGCGACCGTGAACGGGGTCTGGAGCGGCTCGACCGGGATCCTCCGGGCGGTCGCGGGGACCACCTCCTGCGGCTGCGACGGCACGGGCTCAGCCGCCATCGGCTCCGCCGCCCGCACCGCGGCGCCCCCGCGGCCCGCCGAGGACGGCTTCGCCACGACCGCTTCCACCGGCTCCGCAGCCTCCACCGCGTCCCGGCTCCCCAGCAGCTCCACGCCGCGGACCACCGGGGTCGGCGCACCGGCGAACCGACCCAGCGACACCACAGGCCCGGTGGGAGCAAGAGACCGGAAACCCCCAGCGGCAGCCGACGAGGGCCGCCCCGACGCCACCGGGACAGCCGCCGAGACGGCCGACGCGGACGTGGGCGTGGCAGCCGGCTCGGAGGCGTGCTGCTCGCCCGCCTCGGCCGGACGGCCGACCGGAACCACGTCGAGGTTCAGCCCGGCCGCCGCCGGTCGTGCCTCGGCCACAGGCTGGGCGGCGGCGGCCGGCGCGGCGTCGGGCCCGTTCGGCTCGCCGCTGGTCGGGGCCGGGACCGGGGGTTCGGTCACGTCGGGTTCGACCGGGGTCGCGGCAACCGTGGCCGGACCCTCGGCGGATTCCTCGGTCTCCGTTGCGCCGTCTGCGGCGGCCGGCACCTCGCCGGCCTCGCCGGCCTCGTCAAGGTGCTCGTGGGCCTCGAAGGGCTCATCGCCGGAGTCGGAGCCGGTGTCCTCGGCGGCTTCCCGGGCGTCCTCCGCCTCGGCGCCCTGCCCGCCCTGAGCAAGGCCACGCTGCTGGAACTGGACGGCGGAGAGGACGCCTTGGGGCGCCATCGGATGGCCACCCAGCCACGCCATCGGGTACCCCGTCGGGCCCCAATCGGCCGTGTGCGCACCGATGTCCATCGCGTCGGCGTACGACCCGGAGGTCGGCTCCCAGACCGTCCCCGCGGGCCAGTCACCCTGCCGGCCCCCGGACCATCCCGGGGGCAGCACCCGCAGCCACCCGAAGTCGGCCACCACGCGGGGGCCCTCGGGCTGCTCGTCCATGTCGTCCGCGGGTATCTCGTCGTCGACCGCCACGGGCGTCTGGTCGTCGGTGCGGAACCGCTGTAGCAGGGGGAGCAGTTCGGGCGGCGCGGGGAGCGGCCCGAAGAGTCCGTTCCCACTGATCAGTATGTGCACCGGCCGGCCGAGGGAGCCGGCCAGGTCCACCAGCCAGCGCAGGGCGGCCCGGTGCTGCATGGTCTCCGAGGGAACCAGTACCAACGGCTGCCCCGACCAGCCGAGCGCTCGCGCCAGTGCCAGGAACTCATCAGCGGTCAGCGCCTTTTCGCCACCGACTCCGAAGGCGGTCGGCATACTCGGCGTGTCCCACGCATCGAACCGCACAACGAACGCGTCGGGCAGGTCGGCCATCGCCCGAAACGCCGTCAGAGCGCCCTGCACCTCCTCCGGCCTCAGGTCCGCCGCCTTCAGGTCCGCACCCCCCTCAACCACGGTGGCCTTCACGCGGACCAAGTCGACGAGGTCCTCCAGCCCGGGTATGCCGATCGGCGCCAGACCACTGGAAGCGTCGGCCGGCCGACCGCCCAGCCCACCGAAGTACGGCGTGGTGGCATACAGCGCCAGCGCCTGCGCCTTGTCCTCCCACCGGGTGAAGACCGTGTCCAGCAGCGCCCGGATACCCGCGGTCTCCGCCTCCGCCCCCGCATCGAAGACCCGCACCCCGCCGGCACCGGTCACCCGCACCCGCTGCTCCACCCCCGCCAGCAGCCCGACCGACCGGAACGCCGGCGGCTGCCACGACGGATCATCCGCCAGCCGCAGCGCCGCCCGCACCAGACCCAACTCCACCTTCACCAGCGTCTGCCAGACCGCCTCGTCCACCGTCCCGTCCGCCCACCGGAACTCCACATGGTCCGAACCGAACCCGCGCACCGAGGGGAAGTTGAGCGCCGAATACCTGGAGCCGTGCAGCACCGCTTCGAGGACGGAGTACCCCTCCGACGGCTCGGCGAGCGAATCTACGTACTTCGTCCCCCGGTGCTCCTCGTTCAGCGGGTTCGTGCCCAGCCGGAACAGCTCCGGCTGGAACCCCCGCACCAGCGACAGCAGCGCCGCGTGCCGCCGGATGTCGTTGCCGAACTGCCCCACACCCACATGCACATGCCCGCCGACCGACGTCCGCTCGCCGTCGCCCGTCCGCAACCGGGCATGCCCCCCGTGCTTGCGGATGACCGACAACGCGGTCCGCAGCTCCTGCCACGCCTGCGGCGTGTCCCGCAAGATCGGCGCCACCAACTCGGCGCTGACCGACGGGTCCCTCTCCAGCCACCACTGCCGGTAGCCCGCTCCGGCGGCCGAGCCGTAGTTCCCCATGCTGTCCTGGCGGGTCAGCCCTGCCTTCTTCAGATCCGCCAGAATCCCCGTAATCGCGCCGGGATCATCGACCAGGAACTCGATCTCCAGACCGAAGGTCAGATCACCGAACTCCGAACCGGCGGGACCACCCGCGGAGCTGTCAACCATGTACGGCAGATGGGAGTGCCCCGCGACGACCCTCTCCCCGACCTGCTCGGTCACCGCCACCACATCCGCGTGGGTCAACTCCCGCTGTTGCCCGGCCCACCGCTGCCGGGCCCGCACAGCCGTCACCTCCGCCGGCACCCGCACCACCCCGGGGGCATCCACCACCTCGTCGGGCAGCAACCCCCGCAGCCCCTGCCGCAGCACCTCATCCGCCTCGACCACCCGCGGACCACCCCGCGTGAACGCCTCCCCCTCCTGGTGCGTCCCGGGTGTCGCCACGGCCACCTGCCCATTGGGGCCGAACCTGACCAGCCCGGTGCCCTCCGGCCAGGCACCCGCCAGCTGGCTGGAAGGCATCTCCGGGTCGTTGATCCGCAACCAAGAGCCCGCGGGCACCGGCACACGGCGCCGACCGGACCCGTCCGACACGAAACCCCGCTCGGGCATACCGGCCACCGCCGCGGCCGGCACGAACAGCTCCGCCACCTCCAACAAGCGCTCCGGCAGCGTGATCTCCCCAGACCCAGTCGGTATCTCCAGGTGCACCGCCTCGCCGGTCGTGTCGGACAACTCCAGTAGCCAGTCCACGAGGCCATCCGAGACCCGCCGAGGCGTGACCAGCAGCGGGACCTCCGACCTCCACCCGGCCCACTCCAACACGGCCGCGGCCAGTGCCCCGGACAGCGGACGGACAGCACCGGAAGAGCCCAGAACCTCGGGACTGTCCCCATCGCCCATCAGCGTCAGACTGAAGACGTTCTCCCGGCCGAAACTCGCCCGCGCCCCCTGGGCCACCCGGTCCAGCTCGTCGAGGGGTGTCCGGTCCTGCTCCTGGAAGGACAACCCTCGCGCCAGGAAGCTCAGTTGGACCTGACCCAGGTTCTCCTGTTCAGCCAGGTCCTGGACCTCGTCGGGCACGAGGGAGCCAGCCTCATTGCCCAGCCACGGCCTGACCGCGAACAACGACAACACCTGCGCCCGACCAGCGGGCGACAGCGACAGCACATCCAGCAAAGACCCCAGCGCGGCCGACTCCTCGACGGACCCGGCCGGGAACACCCCCACCCCACCCGGACCGGCCAGCAACCCCGCGTGCTCCGGAATCCGCCCCGCCGCCTGCGCCTCCGCAAACGTCCCCACCGGCTGGTAACCCGGCGCCTGCCAGGACGGGTCCTCAGCCAGCCGCTGAGCCGCGGCCACCAGATGCAACGCCACGTTGACCTGCGCCTGCGTCACCGCCGCATCGGAACCAGCGCCCCAGAACCCGAATTCCACCAACCCGGCCCCGGGCTCCACCGCACGCACCGGACCCGCCGCGTCGAACGGAAGCAGCCCCCGCCCAACCCCCCGAGGCACCGTTCGCAGCCGCGCGAAATCGGCACGCGAGTACGTACCGCCCAACCGGAACAGCACATCCTGGTGACCACCCACCAGATCCAGCAGCACACCCTGCGCCGCCTCACTCAGCCCACCCGGCACACCCACCCGAACCCGGGTACGCAACCCCTCGAAGACCACACCGTCCCCGGCACCCAGCAGTCCCTGGGCAGTCCGCAGCTCCCGCCAGGACTGCTCGGTGTCCCCAAGCACCGGCGAAACGAACTCGTCGGAGTCATTGATCCGCCAGCCGGCCCCCCTCTCCCCGGGCCGCACCTGCCGGGTCAACCCAGCGGCCCACAGATCGGCCAGCACACCCGCCAGCCCCTCCGACGGCCCGTCCGCATCCGTCGCCCGGAGGCCGACGGCGACCTGGAACGTCATCCCGCCCAGCGCCGGATCGGCCAGACCACCAGTGACACCCGCCGCCAGATACGGCACGGCCAACCCGCCGCCGCCCACCCGCTCCACCACCCCACGGGCAGCCTCCACCACCTCGGCGTGGAGCGCCTCAGGCGAACCGCCCGCCTGGGCGACAGCCTCCACCGCGACAACGGACGGGTCATCGACAACGGAGTCGTCAACGCCGACGAACTCATCGATGTCGACGAACTCATCGATGTCGACGAGCTCATCAGCGTCGACGAACTCGGAGGCGTCCACGGACTCGACGTCGGACCGCGAGCTGGTGCCCCCGACCTCGGACGGTCCGGCCTCGACCTCGTCCGGGACGGTCTCCGACGTCCCGGCACCGTCAGCCGGGGCACCCGGCCGCGGTATGGCGGAGGTCGGCTCGGCGCCGGCAACCGCGTCCGGGTCGGCGGTGAGGGGTGCCGGGGAGCCGGCGCCCTCGGCCGCGTCCGGCAGCGACAGGTCCACCTCGGACTCCGGCAGCGGCACGCCCGCCGCCAGGGCCGCCTCCGCCGCGGCGGCGTCAACCGCACGGGCGGCCTCGTCGGTGCCCTCCTCCGCGGGCTCCTCGGGGATCGCCGAAAGGGTCGTCGACAGGGTCCCCGACAAGGTCGCCGGCAGCTCCGGCGGCGTCTCCGTGCTGCGCAGGAGGGTGTCGCCGACGACCCACCGCGTGCCCGCCGGGCCCTGGACCTCGACGAGGGCGAGAGCGCGGACACGGTGGCCCGTCAGGCCGGCGCCGGCGGATTCCATCGGGGTGCCGATGCGCAGCAGCGCGCGGCGCTGGCTGGCGGCGCTGCCGATCTGGCCGAAGCCCTCGGTACCGCCCAGGAAGGGGGTGGTGGCGCTGCCGCTGTTGTGGCCGCCGGCATCCGCACCTGAGGCGCTGAACGACACGGACGCGGTGGTGGTCTGCTGCGTCTGGTTGGAGGCGCCGTCCGCGGACAGCTCCACCCGGTCGATGGCGACGTCCTTGCTCGCGGTCTCCGGCCGGGCCGAGTAGAGGGTGATCCTGACCGAGATGCCCTCGGCCCCCGGACGGCCCAGGAACGCGGCGACGTGGGCGGGCTGGAGCGTGACCATCCGGTTGTCGGCGATCAGCTGCGTCATCCGCAGCCCCATGCCCTCCTCCGACCGGGAGGTCTCCGGACCGAGGTCCTGGACCAGCGACGGGGCGACCTCGCGCAGCGCCATGCCCAGTTCGTCGAGGCCGCTGAAGCCGTAGACCTGGAACGGCCGGGCGGGCACCCACGTCGGCCCGCCCAGCAGCGTCCGCACGCGGGGATCGACCGTGTCGGGGCCGACCTCCAGGGCCAGCCCGTCCTCGGTGGCACCCGGCCGGAGGGTCGGATCGAAGTCGTAGCGGGCCGGCCGCACCGGCTCCGTCCGGCTCCCGCGGTCGACGGGCGCCTCGTCCGCGGAGAACCGCAGGCTCGCGCGTGCCGCCTGGACACCGGTGGCCTCGGTCAGCGGGCGCGGCAGCTCGCCGAGTGCCGGGCCGAGCAGGGCCCGGATGCCGGTGGCCGCTCCCGCCCACGTCAGGCCGTGGGTGATCCCGGCCGCGGCTCCGTTGACCAGCTGGACCAGGAGCGCCTTGGTCAGCGGACGCGTGGTGACCTTGTAGACGTACTCGTACTCGACGCCCGTGAACTCCACGCTGTTGAAGGTGCGCTTCCAGGTGCGCAGTTCACGGGCGGAGGTCCGGGTCCGGGTGCTGCTGTCGCTGCTGGAGATGGACGCCTTGGGTCCGAGCCGGCTGCCCCGGGTACTTCCCAGGAAGCCGAGGTTGAAGGTGTTGGTGGTGGTCCTGGTGGTGCTGACCCGGGTCGCCCCGGGCGGCTTGAGGGCCGCGCCGTCGCCGTGGGAGCGGCCGAAGACGTTGTCCACACCGGAGTTGGACGCCATCGCCCTTCCGCGCGGCACGCTGAGGTCGCTGCCCGCCTTGGGCCGGGCGGTGAAGGCGACCTCCACCAGCCGCGGCCCGAGCCAGGACCGGTGGACGAAGTGGAAGGCGGTGTGGCCGCTGGTCCCGGCGTTGGGCAGGGTGCGCAGGCCCAGCGTGGAGGTGTGCTCGTTGATGCGGGTGAGCACGCCGGGCAGGTAGCCGGCGTGGCCGACCCGGGTCACGCCGGGCGCCTGCGCCTCCACCTCCTTGACGACGGCGTCGTGGAGGGCCTTGCGCCCGCCCTCCAGGTGGACCTCGGTGACCGCGCCCTCGTTCATCGCGCCGCCGCTGGCGACGAACCAGGAGGGCAGCATCCGGTCCAGCGGCGCGGCCTCGGCGATCTTGGCCGTCTTGACGAGGTCCCGCAGCTCGGGGTGGTTGTTCAGGTCGTTGTCGACCAGGAAGAACTCAAGCCCGCCGGGGACCTCGACGGCCTTCGACGTGCTCAGGCTCGTGACGGGGCGGAGGGTCCCGGACACGATGTTGCTGACGCCGCGCTCCACGGTGACCACGTAGGTGATCCGGCCGGTGAAGCGGTGGACGAGGGTGGTGTCCTCCGTGGTGACGCGGAAGGCTCCCGTGTTGTCGTTGACCGTGACGTTCCTGGTGTCCGACCAGTCGCGCTCGAAGGTCCCGGTGAGGGCGGAGAACCCTGGCACGATGCCGGACAGGGCGCTCGCGGACACCGAGGCGCTGTGCACGGAGGTGGACGACCTGCCCGCCGACGCGAAGTCGCTGGACTGCAGCCAGCGCTCGTTGTCCATCTTCGGCGGCTGGGGCAGCACCTCGACGTCGGTGACGTACCCCGCCACCTCGACCCGGACGTCGGTGCCGGCGACGGCGCCGCCCGTGCCGCCGCCCTCGATGATCCAGGAGTCGCGGAGGATCTGGAGCCCGTAACCCATCAGGTGCTGCGGCGAGAGTGCGACGCGGTGCACCTGCGAGCCGGCCGACTCGGCCTTCGCGGCCGGCTCGCCGACGGCCAGTTGCCGCACGAACCGCCAGGTGCCGGCCGCCCCGGTGCGTTCCGCCACCCACTCGGCCGCCGGACCGCTCACCGCCGACGCGGCCGACGCGGCCGACGCCGCCAGAGCGGTGAGCCGGCCCGTCCACGAGGTCGGCGCCTCCGCGGCGGGTTCGGCGGCGGGCACGCCGGCCGCCGGCCCGTCCTGCGGGACACGCGAGGGGGTGACCTGCGCCTCCACGTCGGCCCCGGCGGCGGCCGCGTTCCGCTCCTCGCCGCTCGGCCACGCGCCGGGCACGTGCGGGTCCGGAGCCTGCTGGGCGGCGGTCTCCAGCTCGGCAGCCTTCTGCTCCAGGCCGTGGAGCATCTCGCCCACGGCCCGCTGGAGGGCCGCGCTGCCGTCGACCCGCTCGAAGAGCGCCGTCTCCGGGACCTTCAGCAGGCCGTCGTGGTAGGTGTGGCCGTCCCCGGGTCCCCGCAGCCTGGCGAGGTCGTCGTCGGTCCGGTCGCGGACGGTCGGCGGCTCCGGACGCGGGCCGGCGACCGGCGTGGTCGAGGTGCGGTAGGTGGGCACCACCAGGTGCAGGGAACCGTCCTCCTCCATGGGCTCGGGTACCGGGCCGTGGCTGAAGGAGATGTCCATCCGGTAGGTGACCGGGACACCGAACAGCTGCGAGCCGTCAGCGGTGGGGCTGAGCGTGTAGTACTCGTGGCCCGTGCCGGAAGCCGCGCCCCGGGTCCTGGTCTCCTCGGAGTCGAACGCGTACGCGCCCGAGATCTGGCTGAGCGGCTGCGCGGCGCTCGTGCTGTCCAGGGGGTTGGTGACCGCGCCCGAGGCGCTCGCGGAGAACGCCAGCGGGGTGCTGCTGAACCCTTCGTCACCGCTGACGGTGGAGCCGCTGTAGTTCAGGGTCTGCACGTCCGGCAGCGTCCAGTCGTGCGTCACCCCGTCATCAGTGCTCGGGCCCGTGTAGCGGCGCTTCGCGGTCAGCCGTACCGTCGCCCGCCGCACGCCGGCCGCGGTGGGCAGTTCGAAGACGATCTCGGCGCCGCCGTCGATCATCTCCTCGACCTCGGAGCGCTGGGTCGCCTGGGAGAGGGCCTTGTCCAGCTTCACCTGGTTGTTCAGCCGGCTGACCCGCAGCGCGTCGTCCCTGAACCTGTCCAGCCACCGGGTGAGGGTCTCCGACCCGGCCGACTCGGGGGGCAGGAAGCCGTTGTCGCGCAGCCACTCCTCGGCCGTCCTGAGCAGCGGTTCGGCGCCCTCGACCCGCACCGGCGTCGTGGACAGGCCCAGCGAGGTCAGGTGGGCCAGATGGTCCGACAGGTACCGCTTCTCCGTGGGCGCGTGCCCGGTGGTGGCCAGCGACGGGACCTTCAGCGTCACCGGGTACCGCTTCGCCGGGTCGCCCAGCGGGGTCTCCCTCGCGGGCCCCACCTCCGGACCCGTCGGCCGCACCAGCGTGACGGACAGCGCCATACCGGCCGTGACGTTGAACAGCGGCTTGGCCGTCCGCAGCGAGTGCACCGTCCGCGCGCTGCCGCCGTAGCCCAGCGTGTGGACGAACCGGTGCCGCACCCCCGCCTGGAAGACGAGGTCGCCGCCGCGACCGGACACCCCGGTCCGGGAGTCCGCCTGGCCGTCGAACGAGAACTCCGCCGCCGGGACCGGCAGGTTCACCCCGACGGAGTTGGTCACGGAGCTGCTGCCCTGCATCTTCTGCGAGCGCAGGAGGTAGTTCTCCGCCACGGCGTTCTCGGTGGCGGGACCGGTGTTCCGCTCGTCGCCGACGCCGGTGACAGCGAACCTCAGGTAGCCGATCAGCTCTCCGGAACGGGAGTG
The DNA here is from genome assembly GCF_000745345.1 of Actinacidiphila yeochonensis CN732. Classification (NCBI taxonomy): domain Bacteria; kingdom Bacillati; phylum Actinomycetota; class Actinomycetes; order Kitasatosporales; family Streptomycetaceae; genus Actinacidiphila; species Actinacidiphila yeochonensis. Next base: position 500,153 of record NZ_JQNR01000005.1, read on the forward strand.
GAGCAGCGGGGACGGCGTGCCCCCCGCGAAGGCGCTCGGCAGGGCGGACTTGAGGTTCCCCTCGGAGAGCCACTCCAGCAGCTGCTCCCCCGACTCCGTCGAGAGGTCCTGGAGGTGGGCGGGGAAGGACGCCGCGAGGTCGGCGACGAGCCGGTCGTGGTCGGGGATGTTCACCACGCCGTACAGGGGCAGTTGGGACAGCAGCCGTTCCATCGGGGCCGGTACGGCGGCCGGGTCCCCCGGGTTCGGCTCGGGCTGCTCGGTGTCGTCGAGAAGGTGCTTGGGGAACCAGACGACCATCCGGTCCGGGGTCGGGCCGGACGCCGCCTGCCAGCCGTCCTCGGCCACCCGGCCGGTGAGCAGCTCGGTGGTCGCGTCCCCGGGCCGCAGCTCCCAGTTCATGCGGTAGTCGTAGGGGAAGCTGCGCTCCCGGCTGCGCAGGATCATCATCGTCTGGAGGGTCGGACCCGTGGTGACCAGGTTGGCGGCCTGGTTGTACACCAGGTTCAGCTGCGGGCCGACCGCGGTCCGGTTCAGGTGCGGCAGCCTGCTGTCGAAGTAGTGCTTGAACGCCGCCGATCCCGGGCGCAGACCGCCCTGCGTGGCGACGTGGTCCGCTTCCTCGATGCCGAACATCCACCGCTGGACGGTCACCGGCGGGGCACCGTCCGGCATCAGCTCCATCCCGGGGTCCGCGACCTGCGGGTCCGACGCCGACAGCCGCAGGGACACGGCCTTCGGCCTGCCCCGGTACGTCACGCGCAGCGGCATCCCCGACGTGCCCAGCAGCCGCGCCCACTGGTCCGACAGCAGCCGCTGCGTCAGCACGTCCCGCACCTCGGAACGGAACGCCTCGTCCGGCCCGTCGGTCCCCTCCACCATCGTGAAGACCTGCTCGTGCAGCCACGTGACGGTGGTGTGCGGTACCTGGACGGGGAACACCATGTCCAGCGCGCCGTCGCGCCGGGTGCCGAACCTGGTGACGGCGTTGTCCCGGCTCAGGACCATCCGCGCGGAGACGAAGTGGTTGAACTCGTCCAGGACCCCGAGGGCGTCATCGGTCAGCCCGCTCCGCTGGGCCTCGGCGGTGATCCGCTGGGCGTCGAACGCGAGCGCCGTGAAGCCCCTGTAGTCGCCCAGCGCCGCGAGCGCCTCGTCGCCCAACCCGCTCTGCTGGGCCCGCGCCACCAGCGTCATGAGGTCCCGCATGGCCGCCAGCGCCCGGTCGTCCAGACCGCTGCGCCGGCCCTCGGCCACCAGCGCGGTGACCTCAGCCATGGCCGCCGGCTCGTCGCCCAGCCCACCGGCCCCCTGAGCCTCGACCGCCGGCGAGGCCGCGTCCTCTGCCGGAGCCGCTGCCTGCTCGGCCCACACCGCCTCGGCCGGTTCCGGCAGGTCAGGAGCGCCGCCCCGGAGGAAGCCCGGCTCCCGGCCCATCACCAGATCAACGATCCCCGCAGCCGCCTGACGCCTCAGCGGAGGAACCCAACGAGCACCCCGGGGGGACGTCAACCTCTCGTACAGCTCCGCCACCCTGGCCGCACTCACCCGGCCGCCGGTCCAACCCGGCTCACGACCCAGCCAGCGGTTCACCGTCTCCAACAGCTCCGAGTCCCAACCCGGACCCCCACCCGGCAGCACCCAGTCCGGATCCTCAGCCGGCCCATCCCCCACAACCGCCGAGATCTCGTCGTCGAGGGCGCTACCGGCAGCCGCCCGCGGCTGGACCTTCCTCTGCGCGTCCTGGACGCGGCCGGCCGATTCGGGCGCGGCCGATTCGGGCGCGGCCGGCTCGGGCGCGGCCGGCTCGGCGGCGAAGATCTCCGGGTGGGCGGTGAGCAGTCCGTCCGCCAGATCGCCCTCGGCGGTCAGCGGGAGCATCGCGGTGAGGCCGCGGGGGACGTCGACGTGCAGTTGCCGGTTCTGCCGGTGCGCCGGGGTGAGGACGAGCCTGACGTCGAAGGTGTAGTAGCGGAAGTTCCGCGTGCCCTCCTTGTTGTGCTCGTCCGTCTCGGACAGGCCCGACACCTGCTTGTCCGTGTCGAACTTCGCCTGCTCGAAGGGTGCGCGGAGGAGGTACGCGCTGTCTCCGACACCGCCGCCGCCCTCGGGCCCGACGCCCCTGTACCAGCCGCTGGTGTGCTCGGCGGTCTTCTGGTCCTCCGCGTCGTCCTGCTGGTAGCGCCGGGCCTTGTGCCTGACGCTGGCCGCGGTGTCGACCACCGTCCCGTTGGACAGCTCGAAGCCGACACGCACCCTGCGGCCGTTGATCTCCACCACGTAGGTGCTGGTGAGCAGCTCCTCGATCTTCGGGCGGATACGCGCGTGGCTGGTCTGCCGGGCGTAGGCGAGACCGTGGGTGGTGGTGAAGTCGACGCCGGCGATCTCCCAGGGGGTGCCCTGGTCCAGCACCGGCTCCCGCGCGGCCCTCAGCGCCGCCACCTTCGCCCAGCGGTTGACCGCCGACGCGGTCGGCACGTCCCAGGGGTGCAGGTTCCTCAGCAGCTCCGCCGAGGCCGGACGGACCTGCGCGACGGCGTCCGCCCACCGCGGGTCGCGGCCGAAGTTCCGCTCGAAGACCGGGGCGGCCCCGCCCGTGGACGGGTCGGCGGACGCCGCCGTCGCCACGGGCGCGGGCTCGGTGAGGTACCGGGGCACGATGAGGCGGACATCGCCACGCACCTCCTGGCCGCGCCCCTCGCCGGTGTCGTGCCAGATCCAGGGGCGGCGGGCGTTCCACAGCTCGTCCAGCGCCTCCTTCCGGGCGAACCGCTCGGCCAGCGCCGAGGTCAGGGCGTAGACGCCGTTGCCGGGCAGCGCGACGAGCTTGAGGACCTCGGGCATCTCGCGGACGGTGCCGAGCTCGACGGAGAAGTGCAGGTCGTGCTCGAACTCGTCCGACGGGTCCTTGGTGTTGGCCCGGTAGATGCTGATCTGCTTGTTGACCGCCTCCTCGCCGCGGGTCACCCTGTCGACGTACCCGAAGCTGAGGTCCAGGCCCGCGTGGCCCTGCTGGTTCGTATCCGCGCGGTCCGTGTCGTAGCGGCCGGTGAAGAGGACGCCGGCGTCGAGGTTCCGGGCGGTCTTGGCGACGTTCTTGTGCTCACCGGTTGCCTCGCCGCGCAGGGTGAGCTGCACCTCGTCGCGGGATCGGTGGGAGTGGGCCGTGTCCAGGCGGACGGCCGTGACGTTGACGTAGAGGTACTGCGTGGAACCGCCGAAGGTACGGATCGGAATCCACGTCCACAGGCCCTGGTCGAAGAGGTGCCCGATCTGGGTCTTCATCGCCTCCGAGCGGTAGACCGACTTCAGCACCCGGGCGAGCAGGTCCGGGGCGTCGGCCTGCCGGCCGTCCTTGAAACGGTAGTCGCGGATGACGCCGCGGTCCCGCAGCCGGGAGGTGATCTCGCTCAGGACGCCGTCCGCGCCCAGACGTTCGGCGTGCACAGCGGTGACCGGTAGGGAACCGCCGACGTACCGCACCCCGACCCGCGCCACGGTGGCGGGCACGGCCTCGGCGGCAGCCCCGGTCTCCTTGGCGAGCGCGGCCCCGCCCAAGGTCTCCTTCGCGAGCGCGGCCCCGCCCAAGGTCTCCTTCGCGAGCGCGGCCCCGCCCAAGGTCTCCTTGGCAAGCGCGGCCCCGCCCAAGGTCTCCTTGGCAAGCGCGGCCCCGCCCAAGGTCTCCTTGGCAAGCGCGGCCTCGGTGACAGCCGCGGCCTCCGTGGTCTGGTCCTGCCGCGTCGGCGCCTTGACGTCCGCCAGGCGCCGGCTCGGGACCAGCAGGTCCATGGCCTCCTTGGCCCGCAGGTAGACCTCGCTCCGCTCGACCAGGTCGCCCTTGACCCGGGTGACGGTGATCGTGAAGACCGGGTCGGCCCGGAAGGTCGTCGGCTTGCCGGCGTACGTGGCGCGGGTGATCTCGATCGCGCCGGTGTCGTTCTCCCGCGCCCGGCTCCAGTCCCGGCCGACGTCCACGTGGCCGAGGGCCATGAGCCGTGCTCCGGGCGCCTGGCCCGGGTGCACCACTCCGTCGGCGCCCACGCCGCCCGGCTTGTCGATCTCGACGTCGCCGCCCTGGTCCGAACCGAACTTGAGCGCGAGACCCATGGTGAGCTGCCCGTCGATGCCGACCGTCCGGCCGCTCTCCCTCGCGTGCCGGGGAGCCGACTGGGCGTACTGCTCGATCTCGGTGTCGCCCTCGGTGGGCGGGAGCTCCCTCGGCGCGCGGGCCTCCAGCCTCAGGGTCAGGGTGTTCTGCCAGCCGTCGTACCCGGGCAGGGTGACGTCATGGCCCCACGCGTCGGTCAGCAGACCGAAGACCGCCGCGAGCTGCTCGGGCCTGGTGGCGTCGAGGATCTCGCCGGGCTGGGTGGCGAAGTCCTCGGCGCCCTCTTCCGGCATGCCGTTGAGCCGGAGGTACAGCCGGGTGGCGGTGCTCGCCAGCTCGTGCATCACCAGGAACGTCGGGTAGAGCCCGGACGAGCCGCCGCTGAGGTTCAGCTGCTCGTCCCCGGCGGGCTTCTCCAGGGTGACCTCGGCCGTACCGGCCCGCTTCGCCTCCGCCTCGGTGACCGGCTCGGCCGGCACGTGCTGCTCGGGCACCACCACCTGGGCCACGAGGTTGCCCGGGTCGTGCACCCAGCGGCGCACGACGGTGGCGCCGTCCTCGTCGAGGGGGCGCAGCGCCAGCTCGTACGCGGTGTCGTAGACGTGCTCGTACACGTCGCCGACGTTCTCCAGCCGGCGGTAGGACTTGGAGGTGTTGGTGAAGCTCTCGCCCGTGCCCGCCCCGTACTTGCCCTGCAGTCGGAAACCGCCGAGCTGCAGACGCGCCACCCGTTCGATCTCGACCCGCAGTCCCGCGCCGGCGCCGAAGGCGGCCTTCCACCTGGTGTCGCGGACGCTGGCCACCGACTCGCCCAACGCCGCCCGGATGTTGAACTTCATCGGGTACTTCGTGCTGTGGATGCGCTTCATCAGGTGGGCGCGCACCGCGAGTTCGTAGCGGGCCCCGCCCCAGACGACCTCCTTCTTGATACCCGACTGCGCGCCGCTGAGATCACCCTCCAGGGCGGGCCGACCGAAGTACAGGGCGAGTTGGCGGTCCGCGACCGACCGGCCCGTGAGCGGAGCGCGGCGGCCGGTGGCCCTGTCCCAGGTGCCGTGCCATCCGGAGCGCGGGGCATCGGACCGCGCCTTGAGCATGGCCCGGAAGGCGTCCTCGACCATCTCGGCGCCGGGCAGGGCGGCCGCCACCGCGTAGCCGGTGCCCCGACGGGAAGCCAGTGCCACCGACTCGCGGGGGTCCTGGCCGTAGGCGCCGGCCGCGGTGATCAGGTCGTCCGGACGGCCGGTGCCGACGCGGCCGGGGCCCTGTGGCAGCTCGGCGGCTTCCAGCAGCGCCCGGACGTGCGGCTGGGCCTGGACCGGGGTGGGCCACACCACGGGGCTGACCGCGACACTCTCGGCGCCGGCCGCGGCACCCTCGGCTCCGGCCGATCCGGTCCTGCCCGCGATCGCGTCGCGCACATAGGGAGAGGCGACCTCGCCCAGCACCCGCCGCTCGAACTCGGCCGCGCCCTCACCGCCGTGCCAGGGCACCGTCATGTCGGCCGACACGATGCTCGACACCGTGCCGAGATCCTTGTGGGTGCGGGAGGTCCACTCGATGACGATCTTCAGGCTCGCGCGGTAGCGGCCGAGGGCCTCCGTGGTGTTGAGGACGGTGTGGCCCAGGCCCTGGGAGGTGAGGCTGTAGCTCCAGCCCCGGTTGCGGCCGAAGGCGGCGCTGAACAGTGGGGCGATGCCCTTGGGCTGGACCGCCCGGCCGGGAACGAGCGCGGCCGGGTCGACCAGACCGGTGATGTTGTCGCGCACCACGGCCGTGGCGACGCTCTCCCCGCCGGACCCCAGGACGGCGGCCAGGCCGCCGCCCAGGTCCTCCCGGGTCGCGACGCCCTTGCCCGCGGCGCCCTGCGCCACCTGCAGGAACTCCAGGCTTCGCACGGACGTCCGGATACGGAAGTGTCCACGGAAGCGGCCGCCGCCCCGCAGCAGCGTGCCGGACCGGATCTTGCCTCCCGGATCACCGCTGGTGAGCCACCACCGGCTGCGGTTGCGCGCGGTGCGCTCGTTCAGCTGGTGCTGTGCCTCGGCGGTGATGTCCTTGACGGCGGCAGCGGTCAGCTTCGCACCGGTCAGCCGCCGTTGCAGGGCCGCCAGCGGCTCGGTCAGGTCGACGGCGTTGAGGACCTCGCCGCCCCTGCGCATCCGCTGCGTCCCGCTGTCGTCCCCCGGGGTCCGCGGGCGCCGTTCCACGTCCGGACGCGGCTCGTCCGGCAGGGAGAAGTCCTGGGGGAACTTCAGCCCCAGCCCGCGCTCGACGGTCGGCGGCCGGTACCGCGGACTCTGGTGCTGTTCCGTGCCGTTCACGAAGATCCGCAGCCGCAGGCCTCCGGTGAACTCGTTGGTGTCCCCGACGAAGAGCTTGCGGCCGTTGATGACGTTCCTGCGCGAACCCGCCTTGCTGGTCCTGGCCGACTCGCTCACGATCTGCGGCACACCCAGCACCGCCGCGGACGCCGCGGCCGAGGCGATGTTGAACGCCGAGTACAGCACCGCGTCGAACGCCTTGAACGTGGACTTCTCCCGCACCGTCTCCGTCGAGGTGCCGCTGAACGACACGTTGTACTGGCGCACCGGCGGCTGCCCGCCCACCGGCGGCCGGTACGCCAGCCCGTCCAGGACCGGCCGCAGCCACACCAACGTGCCGCCCTCGTCGATGAGTTGCCCGTTGAGCAGCAGACCCAGCCAGGCGTCGGCGGTCTTCTCCCCGTCGACGGTCCCCTTCTCGGTCACGACCCGCGTCAGCAGCATCTCCCGGACGGCGGCGTGGACCTTCTCCCGCTGACCCAACGTCAGGACATCGCTCAGGGACAGGTTCCGGAGCAGGTCGCTCGCCGCCTTGTCGGCTCGCTCCTCCGTCCACTCCGGGACCTCCGTCACCTCGACCTCGCCGAGCATGCCGTGTTCCACGTACCACGGCGCCCGAGGAGCGGCCGCGGCCTCCCCGGGCACCAGGGCGACGCCCTCCCCCGGCGGCGGAGTGACGACGATCCCGGGCACGGACACGGCCCCCGCGACCAGCGACACGTTCCGCTGGGCCTCGACCGCCGGCCAGGCCGCGTCCTCTGCCGGAGCCGTGCCCTCCGCCGGAGCCGCCACCTGCTCGGACCGCACGGCCTCGGCCGGTTCCGGCAGCGAGGAACCGCCTCCCCGGAGGACGCCCAGCTCCCGGCCCATCGCCAGCTCGACGATCCCCGCAGCCACCTCATGCATCGGCCGAGGCTGCGGGACAGCCCACCAAGCGCGCGGAAGCTCCTTGTACCGCTCCGCCACCCAGGCCGCACCCACCCGACCGCCGGTCCAACCCCGCTCACGACCCAGCCGGCGGTTCACCTCCTCCAACAGCGCCCTGTCCCAACCCCGCTTTTCCCTCTCAGCAACGTCCGGCGGCACCCCGTCCGGATCCTCAACCGGCCCATCCCCAACAACCTCGGAAATCTCGTCGTCAAGGGCGCTACCAGCAGCCGCCCGCGGCTGGACCCTCCTCTGCGCGTCCTGGACACGGTCAGGGCTGCTCCCGGTCGCGGCGGGCCGCGGCGATACCTGGCCGACTGACGGCAGGCCGGCGTCCTGTCGCGCCTCCGACAGGACAGGGGAAGCAGCGGGCGGGGCGGGGTGGATCTCTCCGTCGGGGGCGATCCACTGGGGCGCGTGGGGCGCCTCGTGGGGGAGGTAGCGGACGTGGGCGTCCAGGTGGTGCGCGATGTCCCGGGCCAGGGCGGCGGGGTCCAGCGCGGCGAAGGTGGCGTGCGGGGGCGGCGGGACCGGCGTGCCCGGGAGGCTGCCGGGCCGCGCGGCGAGGTGTGCCTGAACGGCGGTCACGACCTCGGCCGTGGCGGGGTTCAGGTGTGCGGCGGCGCCGGGGGACGCGGCGGCGGGCAGGTCCTCCAGGGCGGTGGCGTACGCGGCGGCGGCGTCGATCGACAGGACCTCGGCGGCCTGGGTTCCGGGGACGGCGGGCAGGACCCTGCCCAGCCGGTCGACGGCCCAGGACAGGACGGCGCGGTGCGCTTCGAGGGCGAGCGTGTCACGGTCCAGGGTGAGGGCGAGGCCGCGTGCGGTGCCGGCCCAGGAGTCGCCGAGGCGGGCCCGCACCATGCGGCTGACGGCGAGGTCGGCGCGGACGGCGTCGGCGCCGCGGGCCCCCGCCGCGTCGAGTAGCAGCGGGGTGAGGTCGAGGGGCCGGGCGGTCTCCGCCTGGCGCCAGCCCTCGTGCTGTCCGGCCGGGTCGCGGCGGACGGGCGTGAGCCGCGTGCGGAACTGGTCGACCTCGTCGCGTGACATCTCCAGGTACATCTCGCCGTTGATGGGATCGCTGGTGAACTCGCCCTCGGGCAGCGGGTCTTTGAAGATGCGCCGGCGGACCTTCTCGGCGTGCAGCCGCAACTGGACCCTGACGCGCACCAGCTGGGTGTCGCCCTGCTGCTTGACGTGCTGCTCGCGGCGGTAGTTGTTGGTGTCGCCGGCGGAGTGGGAGAGCGAGGTGAGGTGGTTGGCGCTGGAAGAGGCGGAGCCGGAGTCGGAGGGGTGCTCGGCGAAGGCGCTGCCGCCGTTGCCGTTGGCGGAGAGGTTCGGCTTCCACTGGTCGGTGCTCGCCGAGGCGGTGGTCCCGCTCTGGTGCTTGTTGTAGCGGCCGGTGCCGGTGCCGTCGACGTCGCCGAGCACCTGGAGGTCGTAGGCGCTGCTTTGCAGGTGCAGCCGCGCCCCGTGGGAGGAGCGGCCGGGCACGAAGAGGTGCTCGGCGATCTGCACCGTGTCGTCGGGGCCCAACCGGCCGAGCACGTTGCCCAGATGGGTGCGCGAGAGCAGTACCGGCAGGGAGGGGCTGCCGCGGTAGCGCTCGGAGTCGGCGCCGCTGCCGAACACCTGGCGCATCAGGCGATGCCCCGCGGGCAGGATGTCGGCGAAGGACACGCCGACGACGTAGGCGTCGCCCGGCGGCTTGGGCAGCCGGCGCAGGTCGCGCACCGGGTTCGGGGCGTACGGGTCGGTGAGCCCGGCCAGCAGGTCGGCCGCCGGATGCGGGCGGGCCTCGACGATGCCGCGCGGCAGCTGGAGCCGGGTGGTGCCGCGGGCGTGCGCGACTCTGGGCCTGTCCAGGCCCTTGGCGGCCCGGAACGCCCCGACAGCCGCCTCGTTGAGGGGGCGGCCCGCCATGTCGAGGCGGACGGCGGTGACGGTGAAGTGGTGCGGGACGTGCACCTCGTAGAGGCCGTTCCAGGCGTAGACGGTCTGCTCCTGCACACCGGCCTCGCTGTGGGTGGTGCCGCGGTGCGTCCCGCTGGAGGAGGCCAGCGCCGCGCCGCCGCCGCCGTGGGCCTGCGAGTCCCCCATCTTGCCGACGGTGACGCTCTGCACGTCGTCGCGCGAGGTGCCCACGGAGGTGTTGGTGTAGTGGTGGCTGTAGTTCTCCAGACCGGCGTCGGCCCGCTCGTCCACGATCGAGGGGCCGTCCAGCAGCCGGGCCCGCAAGGTCACCTTCACCACGTCGGCCAGCAGCCAGCCGACCTGGTTGACGAGGTAGAACTCGACACCGTCCGACGACAGCAGGTCCTCGTAGGCGGCGTCGTCCCGGCCCCGGCCGAAGAGTCCGACCACGGTGTCCAGGGAGCCCTGGAGGCGGCCGATGTGGCGGCCGTAGGTGTTCCACAGCTCGGGGCCGTGGGTGAGGAGCCCGGGGGCCGCCTCCTCCACCGCCTGGCGGAACAGGTCGGCCGTGGACCTCCCGCCCTCGTGGTCGATGCTCAGGACGTTGCTGTGGCCGAGCATGGCACCGCCCTCGTCCTGGCGGACCAGGTACTCCGGCAGCCTCAACGCGGCCAGCGGATTGCCCCGCTCATCGAGCGACAGGTCCTTGAAAGCGGCGTTGAAGGCGTCCCGGGCCTGGTCATCCCACACCACCGCCTTGCCGGCGAAGTGCAGCCCGCGCAGTTCCACGGCGTAGCCGCCGATCTTGGCCCGGGTGACGGGTTCGGCGACCTGGCCGCCGGTCCCGGTCCGGGTGACGGGTTCCGCGGCGTGGCCACCCGTCCCGGTCCGGGTGTCGGGTTCGGCGACCTGGCCACCCGTCCCGGTCCGGGTGTCGGGGGTGCCCTGCCAGCGGGCGAGGACACCGGCCACCGTGTTGGGGTTGAGCTTCAGCGTGCCCTTCGACCAGCGCTTCATGGCGTCGGCGAGCTGCTCGTGAGAGACGGGCAGGTCACCGCGCGCGTAGTGGCCCAGGGCCTCCGGCTCGGGCACCAGGTACATCACCTGACGGTCGCCGACCTGACCGCTGCCCGGCCGGTAGTCGGCCACGGCGAACTTGCCGTGGGCCTCGCGCATGGTGCTCAGGGTGAAGTCGGCGTGCGAGCGGTAGAGGTAGACGTGCGAGAAGCTGAGGGCGATCAGCTCCTTGGCTCCGGCGACGCCGTAGCTCTGCGAGGAGTTGAACTGCCAGCGCCGCGTCGCGTCGGCCCCGCCGGAGCTGGTCACCGTGCCCGCCGCGGCCGGGCCTCCGACGGTGACGTCAGCCTGAATCCACGACAGCGCCCGCCAGTTCGAGGTGCTGGTGGTGGACTGGGCCAGCCACAGCTTGATCAAACCCTGCACGAACGGCTTGGTACTGGCGCCGACGAAATCCGAACGGCCGAGATCGGCCCGCACGTTCACCGCGACGTGCGTGTCACGTATCAGGCCGTTGTCGAAGATCTGGTCCGTGGTCAGGGCGCCGAAGGCGGCCTCCTTGAAATGGGCGCGCAGGGAGGCGGTGATCGAGTCGTGGGCCCGGGCGGCCGGTCCGTGCGGCCCGTCCAGGTCGGCGCCGACGAGGTCGGACAGCACCTGGCGGAAGCCGGTGGCGTCCAGGTGGTAGATGACCGCCTGGTCCAGCACCCGGGCCGGCGTGCTGTCCTTGGTACCAATGGCCGATCCCTGCGCGCCGTCACCCAGCGGCAGCACCCGGACGATCGCCGGCTGGTCGCGGACCACCACCGGCTCCGGGTCGCGCCGCCCGGGGTTGACGCTGCCGGCCAGCCCGCTGTGCCGGAAGCTGATCGTGGCGGTGTAGGTGCTGGTGACCTTCAGCCGCAGGAAGTCGCCCCCGCTGTACTCCAGCAGCTCGGGCCGGTTGTTGAGGTAGAACACCGAGTCCGAGGCGGACCGTCCGAAGCTGAGGCCGACGCCCTCCGCGCCGCCGAGCAGGTGCTGGAAGTAGCCCTTGGCCCGCAGCGCGGCCGACACGCTCTGCCCGCCGCCCGCGGTGGCCGACGCGCTGTCCATGCCCATCGCCAGGTTGACCAGGTGGTGGTCGGAGGCGGAGTCGAGGAACTCCACCGGCCCGGTGGCACGGGCGGTGATGGTGATCCGGGCGGCGTCCACGTCGAACTCCACACCGGCGAAGCCACGCTGGCGGCGCAGTTCGAAGGTGAGCCCGTCCTGATGTATACGGTCATGGTTGACCGCCAGGCCGTCGACCAGGAACTTGCGCAGCAGGTCCTCGTTGTGGACCCGGCTGTCCAGGCCCGAGCCCAACTGCCACCAGGACCGGCCGCCGAGCGGGTTGTCCTGGTGCGGCAGCAGGAAACCGTGCCGTTCCAACTGCTCCGCAATCGCCTCATAGAGCAGGTCGGAGGTCTCCTCCTTCACCTCCACCAGACCCATACCGATACCGCGGTACTGCGTGGAGTCGGCCAGATGGGCCGGCAGGGCGCGCGGGACACGCTGCTCCTGCGTGGGCGCGTCTCTGATCGCCTCCGGGGCGTAGGGCACAGTGGCGCCGACGACGGCGCCCGGGTCGTACAGCGCCTCCTGGTCGACGGGGAAGCCGTGCCGGAACGCCTCCTGCCGCGGGATGCGCAGCAGCGCCTCGCCGTCCACCGGCTCGGTCAACCGGACGTCGCCGGCCCGGTCACGCCGGAGCTGGATCCGCGCCCGGTGCCGGAAGCTGCCGACATAGGCGGAGGTAGGACCGGTGAAGCGAGGGACCATCACCCACAGGCCGGTACGCGTCGAGCCGACCGACTCCGAACTGCTCCACGAGGTCGACAGGCTGAGATTGACGCCAAGCCCCGCACTCGGGTGGCTCGCCGGGGCGGGCAGCAGGTCGAGCTCCGCGGTCAACGGCGTCAGAGTGGAACTCTGGGAGAGGGTGTGGCCACCACCGATGCCGTCGATGGCCGTGCGCACGTTCTCCACATGGGCCTCACTGCTGGTGGCACCGACCACCTGCTCCGCCCCGGCGTTCAGCCGCTCGCTGTGCACACTGACCGTCGCCACGGTCCGCCCGTAGCGGTCGTGCAGCCGGAAGGTGTAGCCCCGGTCGCTGTTGACCGCCTCGTCGAGGAACGTCTGAAGGTTCCACAGCCGGTGCACCAACTCGTCCCTGACCCGCTGGTCCTCCGACAACGGCGTCCCGCCCTCCCCCGCCACCCGGACGATCTCGTCGAAGAGCCCGGGCAGACCGGTCAGGCCAGTGGCGAAGTAGTGGCCGGGAATCCGGTTCCGCAGCACCTGCGGCCCCGTCCCCACCACCTGCTCCCCCGCCTGGTCCAGGTAGGGCCGCCCCACCCACAGCAGCAGGGACTCGCCGAGCGGCTCGGCCACGGACCGCGGCTCCGGCCAGGCCGCCTGGCCCACCGGACGCAGCCGCAGCCGCCAGTTGGCCCGGTAGGACAGCAGGACCGGACCCCGGGAGTCGCGGTTGTCCTCGACGCGCCCGCGCTCGGCGTCGTCCAGGTGCGTAGCAGAGCGGCTGGAGACGTTCGCCGACCCGCCAAGGCTCGCACCGACGCTGAGCGCATGAATGATCCCCATCAGGCCGAAGCCGTAGCTCAGCGACACGAACCCGCGGGTGGCCGACGTGCCACCGGACCGCGTCTGGGTGTGACCGCCGGTGGCGAAGGAGGAGTTCACCGTGGCGGTGGCCCGGTACGCCTGCTTCTTGGGCTTCGTGAGGGAGCCGGTCGCGGCGTTCTGCTCCGCCTCCGACGCCCCGGACACCTCCGCCGCCGACGCCCCGTCCTCCTCCGCCTCTGACACCTCGACGATCGGCGGCAGCATGCGGCGCCCGTCCACGTGGCCGGAGCCCTCGTACGGGAGCGGGTCCGAGGGGTCCAGGGAGATCAGGGCCTCGACCGGTCCGAGCGGCACCAGCATGCCCTGGGGGCGCCCGTCGTCGTTCGCCACCATGAACTGGTAGTTGGACAGGAGCCGCTGCGGAAGCCGGTCCCACACCCCCTCGGGCACCGTGTGGCCGAGTTCGCCGACCCATTCCCGCAGCCGCTCCACCACGGCGGGGACGTGCGGCAGTTCAGCCCGCGGCACCCCCATCGTCCGCGCCCACCGCGCGGCACGCCGCGCGTCGCCCGTCGGCGCCGGCGCGCCCTGGCCGGGCGAACCGCCCGACTCGGCCGGATAATCCCCGCGAGCCTCCACACCGGCACCCAGGCCGACGATCAGGGCATCCCCCACCTCCGCACGCACCGGCCCGCCAGCCTGGCGCACCCCGGCGTCCAGGCCCTGCGGGGCACCACCCCGCAGGCGGCCCAGCTCCCGGCCCATCGCCAGGTCGACGATCGACCCAGCCGTCACAGACATCGGCGTGCGCAGGACACCCACACGCGAAGGACTCGGCAGCTTCCCGTACCACCCCGCCAACGTGGCCATGTCCATCAGGCCACCAGCCCAGCGCGGCTCCTTGCCCAGCAGGACGTTCACGTCCCCCAACAAGCTGTCGGCCCACGCCGGACCCGCAGCCGCCGGCACCCAGTCCGGCACCTCGGCCGACCCAGCCCCCTCGACCACAGTGATCTCGTCCGGGTCCACAACCTGCCGTGCGTCCGGGTCCACAACCCCACCCGACGACGAAACACCACTCGCGAGCCCAGAACGCCCGGCCGCCACCGCCGAGGGCACGTTCTCCTGAGCCTCTACAGCCCCCACGACGAAGCGCACCGCCGGAGGGGTGACCTGCCCGGACCGCGGGGCCCTCGGCCTCCAGCTCCGACCGCGGGCCTCTTCCTCCGGACCAGACTGGGACCCCCTTGAGCCAAAGGGAGACGGTGTCGCGGACACCGGCCCCTGAGGTGCCGACTGCGCAACGGCAGGCTGACTGCCCGGAAGTTCGAAGCCGACCTTCACCGCCGAGCCGCGTTGCGCATACCGCAACATGGTCCCCAGCCGATCCTCGGCCGCCTTCGGATCCCGTGCGCCATACTGCTGGACAAAGGTGTCCAGCATCCCGTCAAGGACCCGCCCCGACAGGGGGACGGCATCCGCGTTCTCCCCGACCCGCTGCCGCTCCAGCAGCCCCGCACCCTGCATGAGAGCGCGGAACCGATCCGAATCCCCCGAGCCCTGCCGGATATCCACATCACGGCCGAACGCCTGACGCAGCGCACGCACCCAGCGCAGCGCCCGCACCTCCCGGTCCGGCCACTCCACCGGCATCCCAGCAATGTCCGCGATCTCCCGCAGCCTGTCCCCCACAGGCTCCGGGTAATACACCTCATACCTGAAGCGCGGATTATCCGGATCGTCCATCTTGGCGAGCCGCGGGGGCCTCTCACCCAGGGGAGCCATGATGGTGTCAGCCACGGGCACGACGACGACGGTCCGGCGGTCGTTGTTGGACCGCTTCTGGTAAACCGGCAGGTACTCCAGGCTGTCTTCACCGTCCGGCCACTTCCCGAGTTGGCAGTACAGCAAATACTCGGGCCATTCGCTAGGCAGCCGCTCCAGACTCTTACTACGCAGCCCCAGACCGGCGATGTAATCGTCCTCGACGGGCTGCGCATTCTGGGTGCTCTTCCTCGGCATGTCCGCATGTCCACCCCGGCCGTGCCCTACCTCCACGTATGCCCGGGACAACGGGAACGGCAGGTCATGAAGGGGCCCTTCTTCCTCCTCGATATCCACAGTCCGGAAGTCGAAATACTTGACAGCGTCAGACATGTACCGGAACCCGTAGGCTACGCGAGTCATGTCCTGAGCAGTGAAGTAAGCCCGTCCGGTGAGACCTCGAAAATCGGATATCGGCAGCGTGTAGCTCTGCACGTCGCTCTCCGGGAACGCCGGCGACCCGTCGAGCGGCCGCACCATCACACCCGGATCACGGACCATACCGGGATAGCTGGGGAAGAACCCCCACGCCATCGCTTCCCGCCTGCCGTACCACACCATGGGGTGCACACTCTGCACACTCTGCACACTCTGGCCGCCCTCAGCCGACGCAGACGAGCGGAACCTGGCCTTCACATAGGTCATCCACCTCGTGGTAGCCGCCACCTCGGCGCGGAGCTCGACCCTCGCGTAGGTCGACCACGTCGTACTTCCCGTCACCTCCGCAAGATGCCGCGGCCAATCCGCTCGATCGACACCCGCACCATCGACCAGCAACACGATCGGGCTATTGGCGACACGCTCCGAGTCCCTGCGCAGCAACTCGTCCAGCACGGTGTAATGGACCCACCTGCCCAACACCTGAACCCGACCGGAGCGCGGATTCCTCCTGGCCACCACCCCATAGGCACCAGTACCCCACGCCGCCGGCATCACGGTCGGCCCCACTGGCTCGCTGGAAGTACCCAGACCCCGCACCGACATCAGGTCCAGGTTCAGCACCACGTTGGAGCGGCTGCCGCGGTCCTGCACGGTGAAGTCCCGTCCCGCGAAGGCTCCGCGCCCCGTCCTCACCTCCGTCGCCTCGCCCAACGCACCCTGCAACATCAGGAAATAGGCGTTGAGCGAGGCGTAGTTCTCGGCCCACCCTTCCTTCCTGGCACGGCTCACCCTCAACAGCAGGTCGATCTGGGCCTGCGCCGTCACCGGTACATTCGGCTCCCAACCCCACATCTGCCTGGCGGCAAGCTCCAAGCCCAACACGCTGTTGGGGGCGCTCCCCTTCGGGCGCATCCCCAGCAACACCGACAGCCCGTCGATCAGATCCGAGCGGTCCGTGCGGCGCACCACACCGGCACCCAGGCTCCGAGCCAGCGTGTCGAACAGGTCCCGCCGTTCCGGCGCGCCGCCCCGGAGGAAGCCCGGCTCCCGGCCCATCGCCAGGTCGACGATCCCCGCAGCCGCCTGATGCCTCAGCGGAGGCACCCAACGAGCATCCCGGGTGGACGTCAACCTCTCGTACAGCTCCGCCACCCTGGCCGCGGTCACCGGACCACCGGTCCAACCCGGCTCACGACCCAGCCAGCGGTTCACCGTCTCCAACAGCTCCGAGTCCCACCCCGGACCCCCACTCGGCAGCACCCAGTCCGGATCCTCAGCCGGCCCATCCCCCACAACCGCCGAGATCTCGTCCGGGTCCACACCCCCACCCGACGCACCGGCAGGCACCCCGCCCGACGGCGAAACACCACTCACGAGCCCAGAACGCCCGGCCGCCGGCACCACCTGCTCCGCCTCGGCCATGGGTGCCTGCGGGTTCGCCTCCCCGGCTGCCTTCTGGGCGGCCATCGCCTGCATCCCCAGGACGGGCACACCCAGCTTCTCGGAGAAGAGCGCGGCCACATTGCCCAGCCACCTCGCCGCGTCGGCGGGATGGAGGTCCGGCCGCGCCTCCGCGCTCATGTACTGGCCGGAGCTGGCGTTGACCGTCCACGACCTGAGATCGCCGTCCCAGCGGAGCTCGCCCGACACGCGACCCCGTCCGGCCACGGATTCCCCGCCCTGAGTGGGCGTCAGAATCAGTCCGGCGTGGTCCAGCCCGTCGATCCGGGACGTCAGCTGGTCCGCCGTCAGGTCGGGTTGGATCTCGCGCTCCGCTACCAGGAGCTGGTCGAACTCCGCCTGCGTCAGGGCGTCACTGCCCTTCGTCCTGCCCAGGACGATGTCGCCCCGCTCGTTGACGGTGTAGAGCCACACCGCCTCGTTGTCGGAGAGCAACCGCTCCGGGCCGGCCTCCTCGAACGGCACGACCAGCGGGTTGGGCCGTACCGTGCGGCCGGCTCGCACCGCTTCCACCGCCGCGCCGAAGCCGTAGTCCAGGGCGGCCGTGGCGGCGGCGCGGTCCTTCGCGGTCGGCCGGTACTCGGGCCGGCGCAGCTCCGTCAGCACGGAGGTCACGTGGGTACGCGCTCCGAGCCGGCCGGTGTCGATCAGCCCGCCGGCGCGGTAGGCGGCCCAGCCGGTCTCCGGGGCGGAGGTGAAGCGGTCGGCGGTCCGGCGGATACGGCCGGCGATCGAGTCGTCGGCCTTCGGCTCTCCCCGGCTGCCGAGCACGTCCACGGTGTAGGGGGCCAGCGGACGGCTGAGCGCCTGGGCGAGCGGCGCGGTCCTCGAACCGTGCAGGACGAGCCTGCGCGGGGGCTGCGTCCCGTCCGTGGTGAGCATGGTGACGATGGCGTCGGCGAGTGCCTCCTTCGTCATGGCCTTGCCGCGCAACGTGTACCGTCCGGCGGCGTCCGGGGAGCCCAGCGCGAGCACCCGGGTGCCGCCGGGCAGCTGCTTGAGCACGAGGGCGTCGGCGAGTTCGCCGTTGTCGCTGGGCAGGGCGTAGCCGGAGGGCGTCTCCTGCCAGGCGCGGCCCACCACTTCGGCCGTGGTGAGGTGGGAGAGGTCCGACCGGTTCTCCGCTGCGGCGGTGACGGCCTCGCCCCGGTCGGCGGCGGCATCACGGGAGGCGGCGGCGGCCTGGTCGGCGCGGTCGGCCTCGGCGGTGGTCTCGGCGAGCGCTGCCGTGGCCGCGTCGAACGCCTGCTCCGCCTCGGCCATGTGCTGCCGTGCGGCCTCGACCGCTGTTGTGGCCGCGTCGGCGGCCTCGGCGAGCGCAGTCCGGCTGTCGGCCGCCTGGCGGGCGGCCTCGGCGGCGGCGTCCGCCTCCCGGACCTGCTCGGCGGTGGGCCCGTTCTCCCGCGCCGCCTCGGATCGCCGGGCCGCCGCGTACCGGGCGGCCTCCGCCGCCGCGGCCTGGAGTTCCGCGACGCCACGGGGGTCGGCGGCCAGCGCGCCCGCCAGCGCGTCCGCGGCCGTCCGCTCGGCCCGGATGGCAAGGCTCGCGGCGAGGACGGCCTCGTCCGAGGCGGTCCTCGTGCGCGTCACCTCGTCCTGCTGGTGCGCGCGCTTGGCCTGGAGTTCCGGCGCGGCGCTGCCTGCCTCGACGGCCGTCCGGTGCACCGGCTGGGCGGGGTCGACCAGCAGGTGTTCCACACGGCTGGCACGGGTGCCGTCGTAGTGCACGAGGGCCAGGTCGACCAGGGCGCCCGCCGACACGGCTAGCCCCCGGGCGGCGGCCAGGAAGTCCTCGCCCGTCGTCGTGCCGTTGAGGTCGGCGACCAGGCGCAGCGGCCGGCCGTCACCGGCGTTTCCGGCCTCCGTGGCCGCGGCGCGCCGCCGGGCCTCCGCCTCGCCCAGTCGCGCGATCGCGGCGTCCCGGGCGTCGGCGTCGTCCGCCAGCTGGACGGCGCCGGGGTGGACGACCTGGGACGGGAAGCGTTCCGCCAGCTCCTCGGCCCACTTGACGGGGAGCAGGCCCTCGAAGTCCTCCTCCTGCCGCACTTCGAGCGCGTTGCCGCGGGGGCCGCGGACGACATAGCTGAACGCGCCGCCGTACGGCTGGGTCATGCCGCGGAAGTTGCGGTTGTTCTCGACGTAGTCGCCGGTGGTCGCCGCCGTCTCGGTGCCGAACCTGACGGAGGGCCCGATGCCCGGCAGGCCCGCCCCGATCAGGTCGCCGGCGCCCAGGGTGACGTCGGCGGACAGGCCGGTCGTCCGCTCGTGGGTGTGCTCCGGCTCGTCCGCCCGCTCCTTGAACGTCATACCGCTGTAGTCCGCGGCCATGCCCTTGGGCCGGACCACGCCGACCGTCACGCCGAGGGAGATCACCGGTTCGTTCGGCCCGTCGGTGATCAGGGCGTGCCGGTGCTCGAACAGCAGCGGGGCGTTGTCGCGCACGTTCCGCTGCCGGAGCC
Organism: Actinacidiphila yeochonensis CN732; assembly: GCF_000745345.1. Lineage (NCBI taxonomy): Bacteria > Bacillati > Actinomycetota > Actinomycetes > Kitasatosporales > Streptomycetaceae > Actinacidiphila > Actinacidiphila yeochonensis. Next base: position 519,178 of record NZ_JQNR01000005.1, read on the forward strand.
GGGTCCGCAGTTCGACCGAACGGTCCATGGTCGGGCGGAACGCCTCGATGTCGGGGACGCGGGGCGCGCGGCCTTCCGGGGCGTGGTCGAAGGCGTAGTCGGTGATCTCCTGGCCGAGCGTGGTGAGCGGGGCGTACTCGACGACGTGCTCCAGGCCGGGGAAGGTCAACGGCTGGAGTTTCAACGCCAGTTCCTGCTCCAGCGCGCCGGGCCTGCCGACGGGTACGCGTTGGACCTGCGGCTCCGCCGTGGCGCCGTCGCCGTCCTCCTCGGTCGCCGCCGGGGGCGGGCCCTCCTCGGTGAGGTTGCGCGGGATGACCGTGCGCAGCGGCACCGACACCCAGTCGTCCGACGCCACTGCGGCGGCCTCGGTCACTCCGTCGGCGACCTCGCCCGACGGCACCGCGGCGGCCCCGCTGTCCCCGTCAGCGGCCTCGGTCACTCCGTCGGCGACCTGTGCCGACGGCACCGCGGCGGCCTCGGTCTCCGCCTCGGTCTCCGCCTCGGTCTCCGCCGCTGCGGCCTCGGACGACGCCGGAGCAGCCGCGCTGTCCCCGTCCGCGGCCTGCGCCGGCTTCACCGGCCGCAGCGTGACCACCGGCGTCGGGCTCTGCGCGCTTCCCAGGGCGGGGATGCGGCGCAGCGGCTCGGGCAGTTCGAGGTCGGTGTAGATCCTGATGACGAGGTCGTCGAGCGTGCCGGTGAACTCCTCACCCTCCCCGTCGGTCTCGGGCGCGTTCGCGCCACGGGGCACGGGGTTGGTCCGGCGGATGTCGCGGTCGACCACCGTGCTGCCGATCCCGGTCTTGCTCTCCCGCGTGTACTCGGCCTTGGCCTCGCCCTGGCCGTAGTTGACGAAGTCGGCGGAGTACATCCCCTCGGCGGCGGCCTTCAACGACAGACCGCTGGTGGTGACTTCACCCTCGGAGGTCTGGGTCAGGGACTGGCCGCCCATGGTGACCACGCCGTTGTCCCGGGTGCGCAGGTGCGCGAACTCCCCCGCGCGGGCGGTCACGGACACCGTCCACTGCCGGGTGGTGCCGTAGGAGTCGGGGAACTCGTACCGGTTGACCATCCCCACGCCGCGCAGGTCGTCGGGGTGGGTCCTGAGCGCGTCGGTGTCGTACGTGGCGGTCAGCGAACGCCAGGTGTCCGAGGCGTCGTTGAGGTGGGTCGCGGAGACGCCGGCGTCCTCCAGGCCGGCCGCGATCGCGCCGAGCACGCCCTTGCCCACGGGGACGTCGATGGGCTTGCCGCTCCTGCCGCTGCCCCGGAAGGCGACGGTCTGGTCGCCGAACCACAGGACGCGGCCGGCAGCGAAGGCCGTGTCGTGGCGGTCGATGTGCCGCTTCTGCGTGTCGCGGGGACCGGGCGTGAACCAGTCGGTGTCCTGGGCGTGCTGGAGGTCCTCGCGCAGGGTCGCCGTCATCGACAGCTCCGCGCTGTTCTCCAGCAGCAGGTTCGCGTCGCGCCGGGTCGGTTCGCTGTTGCGCGTGCGGCCCCTGACCTTGTCGGCCGCCTTGGCCAGCGGGCCCGCGTCCACCGGCTGGCGCAGGCTGGTGAACTCCAGCACCAGATGGGCCCGGCTGAACCAGGCGGCGGACCGCTCGCCGCCCGGCTCGGTGAGGAGGGAGACGTCGATGCTGCCCAGGGTCTCCGACTCCTGGGTGCCCCGGCCCCAACCCATCTGGCCCTCGACGGAGGCACCGACGCGCGGGCCGATCACGGCGCGGCGGCTGCCGCTCTCGTGCTCTCCCGAGGGCACTCCGAAGCGGAGGACCGGACCGAGGCCGCCGTGCGTCTCGACCCCCCACAGGGAGGAGCGGACGGTGGTGGCCCTGAGGTCGGCCTCGCCGTAGCTCTCCAAGGAGACGCCCGGCGCCCGGAACTCGGCGTCCGGATCGCCGGGGACCAGGTGGCCGCGGATCGTCAGGGAGGCGTCCACGGGAGCCAGCAGCGGGTTCCAGTGGCTCTCCCTGGGCAGCGGCACCACGACCCCGCCGGTACCGAACAGCTGGTTCTGGTTGGCGCGCAGGAACCCCTCGGTGATCGCCTTCTCCACCTCGGCGACGTACTTCGGGTCGCGCCACAGGTCGGTCCGCTCGGGGTCGTCGGCGGCGTGCGCGGTCACCAGGTTCTCGGCGGCCCGCACCGCGGCGCCCAGCCCGCTCATCGTCATGTGCAGGCCGTCGGTGCCCGTGGCGGCGAAGTCGATCGTGCCCTTCTTGTCCTCCAGCAGTGTGGCGACGTCGGACGCGTCCAGCTCGGTCGCCCGGCCGGCCGTGGCCGCGATCTCCTTGAACGCGTCCTGGAACGCGGGCGCGGCCGCGGTCCCGGCGTCGGGCCGGAAGGCCGGGTGGACGATGGCCGGGACCCGGACGTCGGCCCCGGAGATGATCCGGCCGGCCTTCCTGGCCGCGTGCCCGCGAAGGGCGGTGAACCTGGGTGCCCAGCGGGTCTCGGTGACGGTGACCTGGTAGAGCGCCTCGTAGTCGGGCCGGGCCGTGTCGGCGTTCGCGCCGCGCAGCCGGCTGTACCCCTTGGTGCTGTCGGACAGCGCGGTGCGGAGGTCACGGGAGTACTCAAGACCGGCGCCGATCTCACCCATGTCCAGCCGGTGCGCGGTGCCCTCGATGGGCAGGTGGACGGTGGCGCCGCCGTCCACGCCGACCTTCCAGCGGCGGGTGACGTTCCGGGTGCTGGAACGGCTCCCCTTGGTCTGGTGGTCGATGGCCAGGCCGGTCTCCTTGGCTATCTCCGCACCGCGGTCCAGCAGCACCTGCCGGACCGACCACTCGTACGTCCGGCCGCCCACGGCGAACTTCCCGCGCAGCCCGGTGTCGAAGCCCCGGCCCCGCGCGGCACGCACCTTCGGCGCGCTGGTGTTCACCTGGAGCAGCTTGTCGACGTCGGCCCGCTCGCGCACGGCCAGCTTCGCCCTGCGGGCACGGGGCAGCCGCGCTGCGGCGGGGTCCGGCCGGTCCTCGCGCCCGGCACCCGCGGCACCGGCCGCCAGGTCGGAACGGCGCAGCCCGTACCGCGCGTTGATCATGCCGTAGACGATCGACCGCAGCTCGGTGTTGATCCGGTCCGCGCCGGGCAGCTCCTTCAGCGCGGCGCTGCCCAGGTCGGTCCGCGCCGCCAGCTCCGGCGTCTCCGTGAGCGGGTCCGCGGCGAACTGGGCCCGCCGGACGTGGCCGGTCTTCACGCCGTCGGACGGCCCCCACACCACGGACCGCAGCAGCCGGCCGTCGGCGTGCAGCGTGTACTCCTCGCGCATCGGCCGCGAGATGTCCACGCCGTCGTCCCGCACCACGCTGACGGCCGTGGCCTCGGCCTGGCCGCTCCCCCCGGCGGCGGCCCTCGTCTCGCGGTGGACGGCGCGGGCGTTCAGCCCCGGCAGGACGGTGCCGAAGCCGTCGACGATCCGCACCACGGGGTCGGAGACCAGCATCCGCACGAGGACGTCGACCGGCAGTCCGTCGAAGCCGGCGCCGCCGTTCTCCGAGGCCCGCGCGTGCTGCCGCTGGAGCTCCAGACGCTGCGCGGCCTCCAGACCTGCAAGGTCGGTGACGGCGTCCCTGAGCACGGCGGCGGCCGGGCTCTCCGGGTCGACGACCAGTTGCAGGCCGGTCCTCCCGGCCTGGCGCAGCAGCCCGGTCAGCGCCGCCGCCGAGGGCGATCCCGCGGCGTCCGCCGCGTTCGCGGTGCCCCAGGCGGGCACGTCCCCGGGCTCCCAGCCCCAGACCACGCGGCCGGCGACGTTGAGCACGTAGCCGGTCTCGGGCAGACCGGACCGCTCCGCCAGTCGCCACGGGGACCGGAGCGTGGTCAGTTCGAGCTCCGACGCCTGCTCCAGCCCGTCCACCTGCGGCCGGACGCCGGGCAGCATGCGCTCCGGGTTCCCGGTGACCAGGGCGACCGGCCGCTTCACGGTCGTGGGCGCGGTCGTGGGCGTGGGCGTGGGCGTGGTCGTGGACGCGGATGCCGTCGCGGACGCGGACGCGGCCTCCGTCGCGGCCGTGGCCTGGGTCTTGGCCGTCCTGAGGATGTCCTGGATCGTCCTGACGGGTGCCGCCGCGGCCTGGCTCACGGCGGTGGACGCTTCCGCCCGCCGGGCAGGGTTCGGCATGGACCCCTGGTTGCCGCGCCGAGTCGCCCACCCGCTGCTGATGCCGAACTCGTCCACCACGAACCCGTAGGCGAGGTCGGGCGCGTACGGGTCGCCGGCCCCGGCCTCGGCCCGATCGGCACGGACCTGCCCGGCACCGGCGGACGCCAGTTCCACCGCCCCGTCGGGGGTCGTCGCCGGACGCGGGGCGCGGGTGAACGTGACCCTGTGCGGCGCCGCCCCGGTGACGGCGTCGCCGAGCTCGAACACCGACAGGTCGCGGCGGCTCTGGAGTTCGGCGAGCGCGACCGTCTCATCGGGGCCGAAGACGTGGCCGTGCGGCACGTGCAGCGCGACCTTGCCGTCGAGCGTGTCCAGGTGACGCGCGATCTGCGCCATCTGGGCCGTGGTGAAGCCCGTGCCGCCGTGGTCCGGCAGACCGGCCTCGGGGAACGGGCTGACCGCCTTGTGCCGCTGCCACAGCGCGACCTTCCGGCGCAGCCGGGCCATCCGGGTGGACCATCCCCCGGCTCCGGCGGCCCGCTGAGAGGGCTGCGCCTGCGACGGCGACTGCCCGGCTGTCTCCTCGGCCTGGGACCGCGACGGCGACTGCCCGGCCGACGCCACGGTCGCCGCCTCGGCCTGAGGCTGCGACGCTCCCTGCCCAGCCGTCTCCTCGGTCGCCGGCGCGGCCTGGATGGCGGCCAGGAAGGCGTCCGCCTGCTGCTCCGGGACGAGGATCTCGGCGTCCAGCAGCGCGTGGAACGGCTGGCTCACCGAAGGGGTGCGCAGACCGTTGGCCCGCGGAGCCCAGCGCCCGTTCGCTTCCAGTTCGCCTTCCGCCCGCAGCACGGCCCGGAACCGGCGCTGCGGCCCGTTGTGGATGACGGCCGTCTTCGTCTGCCCCTGCACGGCCGACTGCACGGCGCGGCCGGAGCCGAGTTCCGCGGAGAACGGGTGGACGGAGGCGGCGACGCCCTGGGTGAAGAGCACGCTCAGGCCGAGGCTGACACCTGCCCGCTGGCCGTGGCCGGTGGAGCTCTCCACCGTGGTGGTCTCGGCGATGTCGTTGCGGATGCCGCCCTCGGCGGCCGTGCCCCAGTCCTGCACCGACACCAGGCGTGCGTTGACCTTCACGTAGCCGTTGAAGTCCGCCGTCACCAGGGTGTTGGACACCAGGGAGCCCGTGAAGGTGTACTCGCCGCGGTCCCGCAGCGACTTCTCGTCCAGGATGTCGGAGGTCGCGGTGTCCATCACCGAGGGCGCGCCCTCGACCGAGACCGCCCTCGTGGTCAGCAGCGCCTGGAGGAAGGCCTGTTCCAGCGCCGTGGTGTCCACCGCGCCCAACGTGCGGTCGAAGCCCTCCATCGCCGCCGGATTTCCCACCTGCAGCACGGGCTTGGGCTCGGCCGGATCGGCCGCCAGGACCGTGGCGTGGCGCGCGCGTACGGACGTGCCGGTGACGCCGTGGTCGGCCTCGGCCGTGGCACCGTCCTCGGTCACGGCCCAGAAGCTGAGCCGCACCCGGTGCGCGGCGTCGGTGCGCGCGGCGTTCGTGGGCCGGCTGCCCGCCTGCACCTCCTCCGCGAGGGTGTGCTCCGTGCGGACGGACGACCCGACGGACGGCTTGACCGAGCCGATGACCGTGGACAACGCGCCGTCGGTGAGGCGGCCCATGCCCTCGGCGAGGATGCCGATGCTGACGTCGGTCTCGTGGGAGGCCGACTGGATGTAGGAGGTGTCGCCGTACTTGGAGACGCCGAACGTCAGCACTGGGTGCTTCTCCGGCTCGTCCAGCTTCTCCGGGGCCTCCAGGCCGAACCGCACGCGGACGACCACGCCGTCGTGGCTGACGGTGAGGCCCGACCGCAGGTGCCTGGTCCACTCCTCGACGTCGACCGACTCCAGGGCGTCGATCAACGTCCCTTCGAGCTTCTCCTTCAGCTTCGGCGCGAGCCAGCCCGTCCTGCCCGGGTTCGCAGCGGACGTGCTCGGGGACGTGAGCGGCTTCTGGCCGAACGCGGCCACCGCCGCCTCCGCCTGCTCCACCGCGTCGGCCGGCCGGGTGACCGACACGACCTCCATGTCCCCGAGCGCGTTGACGCCGCCCGAGCCGCGGATGTACCAGGGCACCGGCGACGGGGCCGCCGGCGTTTCCCCGGCCTGCGGAGGCGCCGACGGGACGGTCTCCGGCGCGGTCCCGCCCGGCACGGAGGAATCCGCCCAGTCCAGCACCGCCGCAGACTGTTCCGCCTGCAGGGAGTCGGGCAGCGCGTCGACGATCTCCGGCACCCGCTCGGCCACGGACTTCAGCACGTACGGCACCGACTGCGCCTCGTCGGCCGACTGAACCGACTCCGTCTCACCGGCCTCCGAAAACGCCGACGGGACGACGAACTCCGGCACGTTCCCGCCCGGCACGGAGGAATCCACCCAGTCCAGCACCGCCGCAGACTGTTCCGCCTGCAGGGAGTCGGGCAGCGCGTCGACGATCTCCGGCACCCGCTCGGCCACGGACTTCAGCACGTACGGCACCGACTGCGCCTCGTCGGCCGACTGAACCGACTCCGTCTCACCGGCCTCCGAAAACGCCGACGGGACGACGAACTCCGGCACGTTCCCGCCGGGCACGGAGGAATCCACCCGGTCCAGTACCACCGGAGACTGTTCCCCCTGCGTGGGGACGGGCGGCGCGTCGACGATCACCGGCACCCGCTCGGGCACGGACTTCAGCGGGTATTCCGGCACCGACCGCTGCCCCGCCACCGGCGACTCGGTGAAGGACTCGACCGGGGGGGTCCAGTCGTCGACGCCGGTCGCGTCCGGCAGGACGGGCACGCCGAGTTCCAGGCTGAGGCGGTCGGCCACGTTGCGCAGCCACCGCTGCGCGTCCGTCCGGTCCGGAGCCGGCCGATCGCGCATGAGAGCGGAGTCGGCGGTGACCGTCCACGCCTCCGCCTCGTCGCTCCAGCGGAGCCCGCCCGACACCCGGGCTGTCCCACCGGCGAGCCCGGCGTGGTCGTGCCACTCGACACGGTCCGCCAACTCGTCCGCATCCAGGTTGTGTTCGAACGCGTGCGCGTCCGCCAGCAACTGGTCGAACGCCTCCTGCTCCAGGCCGGCGTCGGGCCTCCTGGGGCTCACGACCAGGCTGCCCTGCTCGCTGACGCTGTAGAGCCAACCGGTCTGCCGGTCGGCGTCCATCTGCTGGAAGAGTTCGTCGACCGTCCGAATGCGCTGCGAGGTCCGCCGCTCCTCCGCGGTGTCCCGCAGCAGGTCCTCGACCGCGTTCTGCCTCGCCGCCACCGGCCTGCCGTAACCACGGTCCAGGACCTCCGGGCGGGCCGTCGGCCGGCCGGAGTCCCGCACGTCGCCGTCCCGCACACCGGCCCGCGGGTCCGGCTGGCCGAACAGGCCGCGTCCCTCGGTGAACCCGTCAGCCCCGCTGTCGGGCCGCCGCACCGGGGACAGATCCGGCTTGACGGTCACGCCGAGCTTGTTGGAGAACCGGACGGCCACGTTGCGCAGCCACCGCTCCGTGTCCGCCGAGTCGGAAGCCGGCCGATCACGCATGAGGGCGGAGTCGGCGGTGACCGTCCACGCCTTTGCCTCGTCGCTCCAGCGCAGCTCGCCCGACACCCGGGCCGTCCCGTCGGTGAACCGGGCGTGGTCGTGCCATTCGACACGGTCCGTCAACTCGTTTGCACGGAGCCGTGGTTCGAAGGCGCGCGCGTCCGCCAGCAGCTGGGCGAACGCCCCCTGCTCCAGGCCGGCGTCGGACCTCCTGAGGCTCACGACCAGGCTGCCCCGCTCGTTGACGCTGTAGAGCCAACCCGTCTGCCCGTGGGCTATCTGCTGGAAGACGTCGTCGAGTCGAATCCACCACGGCATCTGGCGCTCGGCCGCGGTGTCCCGCAGGAGGTCCTCGACCGCGTTCTGCCTCGCCGCCGCCGGCCTGCCGTAACGGCGGTCCAGGACCTCCGGGCCGACCGTCGGTCGGCCGGAGTCCCGGACGTCGCCGCCCCGCACACCGGCCCGCTGTTCGGCGGCCCGGCGGCTGCTTCCCCGCAGACCGGACGGCTCCCCGCCGGAGAGCGCGTGGTCGCCGTCCCGCGCCGACTCCGTGTCCGGGCGCTCCTGGACCGGCGCCGGGGTGCCGTCGGAAGGAGACTCGGAAGGGGACTCAGAAGCGTCTGAAGCATCGGACGAGGGGGACTCGGCGGAACCGGACTCGGCCCCCTCGCCCGCGCCGGTCGCATCGCCGTCCCGCGTCGGCGACGTCCGGGTCGGCGGTGCGGAGACGTCCGTCCGCCGGCCGGTCGTCTGGACGGCCCGGCCACCGCCGTCCACGCCATCGAGGTCGTCCAGATCGTCCAGGCCGTCCAGGTCGTCCGCGACGCCGTCCTCGATACGGTGCGTGGGTGTGGGCGTGTCCCGCGGCGACCACTCGCCGGAGAGCGTTTCGGGCCCCCACAGCGACCGGTGAGCCCGGCTCCACGCCTCGCCGGCGACGTCCTTGGCCTGCTCCAGCCGCTCCAGGTCCTGGTCCTGGTGGGCGGACCGGGGCTCGCCGAGGTCCTCGGCGATACCGTCGAAGGTCAGTCGCGCGTCGCGCAGGGAACGCGCCGCGGCCGTCTCGTAGTCGAAGTGCGCGGGAAGGTCGCGGGTGATCCGGTCGACCAGCCCTTCCCACTCCCACACGGCGCCGGACACCCGCTCCGGCAGGTCGCCGACGCCTTCGAAGGCCCGGTCGTAGGCGGACCGCATCCGCTGGCCCAGCCCGATCCGCGCCTGCCCCATGCCGCCGTCGCCGGCCGCGTCGATCCTGCGGCTGGAGAACTCGCCCGCCCAGTCCTGGTACGCCTTCGTGAAGACCCGGTCGATCCTGGCCTCCATGCTCTCGCGCACGGCGGTCACCAGAAGCGACGTGTGGATCCGGCCAAGGTCGGTCAGCGCTCCTGCCGCCGCGTTCCAGTCCTTCGCCGCCGCGGCCCGCTCCGCGGGCGACTGCCTGTCCTCGGGGAAGGTCTCGTCGAAGAGCACCTCCGCGACGGCACGGCCGGACTGCCGGAACTCGTCCTGGGTCCGCACGTCGAGGCTGAAGTCCTCCAGGCCGAGGCGCGAGCGGGCCTCCGCGACCTGCGCGGTCCGGCCGAGGTTCCACTCCCGGAACGCCGCGTCCGCCGTGTCCTCCGCCCGGCGCACGGCCGCTTCGCGCGCGGCCTGGCGGGCGAGGAGTTCGGGCAGCCGCGCGGTCACCCTGACGTACCGCGCGTGCCACCGCTCCGCGCTGGTCGCGGGGCGGCGGATCTCCGCCAGGCTGGTGCCGGCACCGGCCGCGTCGTGGTCGGCCGCCGTGCTGTCCGCTGTGCTGTCCGCCGTGCTCTCGGCGGCCGACCGCGCGTGCTCCTCCTCGGTGGGCACGTCCCTGAGCTGCCGGGTGAGCGACTGCTCGACGGCGGCGAGCCCGGACTCCGACACCCTCGGCTCCCGGACGCCCAAGGTGTCCGGGAGTTCCTCGCTGTGCGGCTCCCGCCGGTCCCCGAAGTCGCGTGCGGCCCGCGCCACCGCGTCGTGGACGAGCGCCCGTCCGGCCAGGTCCGCGGCCTCCCGGTCGAAGCGGTCCCACAGCGGCGCGGTCACCCTTTCCAGCCATCCCGGCAGCTGGGAGCCGTCGGAGGCACGGTCGCCGATCGCCGACGGCCGGCCGTTCGGCTCGGCGGCCAGCGCGTCGTACAGCGCCGATTCGTAGTCCCCGATGACGCGGGCGTGGACGGCATCGGCTGCCGCCCTGGCCGTCTCCGCGTCCGCCGCGAGCCGCGACCAGCCTGCCTCGCCGGCCCAGGTGCGGTGGCTGCGCCGGAACGCCTCCAGGCCGACCGCCACCTCCGCCTGCCACCGCAGGTCGCCACCGACCTGGTCGTCGGGGCCGCCGCGACGGGACCGCGTGCCGCCGGCGTCCCCGTCCGGCTCGCCCGTGCCCTCGCGCCGGACGACCTGCCCGTCCTCGGCCAGCACGCCGGCGCCCGGCCCGTCCTCGGCCAGCGCGCCCGCGCCCACGCCCGGCCCGTCCTCGCCCAGCGCGCCCGCGCTTCGGGCGCCCGCGCCCAGCGCGTCGCCGTCCGTGAGGGCGTCGGTGAACTGCCGCTGGATGGACGCCTGTTCCCTCTCCCACGCGGCCTGCCGCCAGTCGTCGGCCGCCGTCCGCTCGGGTGCGGGGGCAAACTCGCGCCCGGCGCTCTCCGCGGCCCGGGAGGCGGCGGCCCTCGCCTGGACGTAGTCGGCGCGGAGCCCGTCGACCCGCGCGGCGTGCCACTGGTCGGCCAGGGACGTCGCGTCCGTGGCCGGCAGGTCCCCGGCGTGGTGGTCGAGGAGCTGCTGGAACTCCGACTCCGCCGCGTGGCGTTCCGCCGCGACCTCGGCGAGCGCGTCGAGCCGGCCCCCCAGAATGTCCAGGGCTCCGGACCGCTCCCACTGCGGCAGGAGGGAAAGCGCTCCCTCGGTCCGCCGGGTGAGCGCGCTCTGCTCCCGGCGGTACCAGCCGGCCAGGTCCGACGACCAGTCCTCCCCCGCCGGACGGTCGGCGGCGGCCCGGTCGAGGTCGCGGACGAGTGCCCCGGCCGCCTCGGCACGCTCCAGCAACTGGTGGGCCTGCTCGTAGGCGGCGTCGTCCAGCCGGGCCGACTGCACCGGGTCCCCGGTGCGGTCGAGGGCGAGCCAGTCCTCCGCGTACTGCTGCCGCAAGCGGTCGCGCTCCCGCGCGTACCAGGCGCGGGCCTCGGGGCTCAGCTCGGCGGACGGCCGGTTCAGGTCGCGCGGGCTGCCGTCCTGCCTCCGGCTCCCGGAAAGGGCCCCGTCGAAGGCGTCCGAGGCGGCGACCCGGTCCCGCTGCTCCTGGGCCACCCGGAGGAGCCCCGCCCGGTACCGCGCCGTCAGACGGGCGCCCGCCCCGGCCGGGTGCTCCGTACCCGCGAGCCCGTCCGGGCCGAGGTGCGGGGCGGCCTCCTCCGCGAAGCGCCGGCCCATGAGGGTCCGCTCCCGCAGCGGCATGCTCGCGAACGCCGTCGAGAGGTGCTCCCCCTCGTACGAGGCGTGCACCACATCGGACCTGAAGATGGTGTACAGGCGGGCGGTACGGGCGGAAGCGTCCAGCCTCTGGTCCAGTTCTCCGGCGAGACCCGCCCGGTCCGCGTCCGACCGCCTGGTCCACTCGTCCGCGAACCACTCGCGCGCCTCGGCCGTCTCCGTGGCCCCGTCCCGGAGCCAGGAGCTCTCGGTCAGCTCCGTGCGGTCCGGCCGCAGGTCGAGCCGCCGGCCGAACTCCGCGTAGCCCTGGTCCCGCAGCTCGGTCGCCGAGTGGAGGCCGGAGAGATCCTGGCCGACCCGCAGGGCGGCCGCCGAGTCGGGCAGCGGCCTGACCGACGGCTCGACGTGCTCCGCCGCCCCCGCGTGCTCGGACAGCGGCTCGTGCCCCGCGGAGGCGTCGGTGTCCCGGGCCGCGCCCTGCTCCGAGGCCCCCGCCTCGGTCCGGGCCCTGGTCCCGATCTCCGCCGGTAGAAACTCGTCGCGGCCCTCGGCTGCCTGTCCGTCCGCCTGGCGCGGGTCCCGCTCCTGCCGCAGCCGGCTCCGGAAGGCGTCGCCGTCCGCCCGCTCCCGGTCCAGGGCCGCGCCCAGATCCCGCCCGGACGGGCCGTACACCAGGTTGAAGAGCCTGGCCGAATCCTCGCGGTAGGCCGTCGCCAGCTCATCCGTCGAAAGCGCGCCCGCGCCGGCGCCCCTGACGCCCGGGCCGGTCCCCTCGGCGGCGGACTCGGTGATCCGGTGGAACTCGGTGCCCGCCTCGCGCAGCGCCTCCTCCAACGCCCCCTCGAAGGCGATCCGGTCCGGCAGCGACCGCATCCGCGGCTCGAAGTCCGCACGCCAGAACGTCTGCTCGCGTTCGGCCAGTTCCGCCGCGGACCACCGCTCACCCTGCTCCGGCAGGCCGACGCGTTCGCGATAGGCATCGGCGACCGCCGAGACGACGTCGTCACGGACCCGCTGGACGACCCGGGCGTCGGCCGCCGACTGGGCGCCCAGGCGGTCGGCCAGCTCTCCGATCCGGTCATGGGCGCGCCGGGCCACGTCGTTCATGCCGGCGTACAGGTCGTAGCGGGCCGGCAGCGCACGCACGAGCCCGAGGTGGGCTTCGGACAGAGCGGCGATGTGCACGTCCCAGCCGGCGGGGTCGGTGTCCGCGAGCGGGCGGCCGCCGTGCAGTTCGGCGCTCACCCTCCGGAGCTCCGCCTCGTGGTCTGCGAGCACCTGCCGCTCGATATCGACCCCTTCAGCCTCTCCACTGACCCGGGCCCGGACGCCCGTACCGGCGAACTCCGACGTGTAGTCCGTGAGTTCGCGGCGGGCGGCGTGCGTCAGGCCCCGAATGGCGGCGCTGGTCTCCAGCCGGCCGGCCCAGCGCGCGGTCAGCTCCGCCACCTGGCCGTCGAGCTGCTCCATCGCTTCGGCGGCCCGGCCGGGCGGCAGCGTGGAGGTGCGGCGGCCGTCGGGCAGCGTCGCGGTCGCACGGGCGTAGTCGTCGAGGAACGCCGACTGCAACGCGTGCCACTCCGGCGACGCCTTGCTCAGGCCCTTGGCCTCGGCCATGGAGTGGAAGAGGGAACCGCCGTTCCGCGCTATGGCGAGCTGGGTGTGCAGCTCGTCCGTGCGGACCCGCAGCCAGCGATCGAGATCCCGGTTCAGCGCGCTCCAGGTCATTTCGTCGCGGCTCAGCCGCCCGTCGGCGCGCGCCGCCTCCCGAGGACCGCTCAACACCTCCCAGCTGTCCACGAGTTGGTGGACCTTGGCGTTGACCTCCTGCATGAGCTCGGCCCTGACCCTGGCCTCGGCGGCGAGTGACGACTCCAGGTCGCCCCGGTACCGCTCCGGACCGCGCGGGGCCTGGGTTCCGTCCTCCGACGCCGACGCGTCGACGGGCTCGTCCCGGTCGACGGACGAACGGACACCACTCGCCGCCGGCACCAGCGCGTCGGACGCACCCGCGTCCTGGAGCGGCTGGACCTCCGACGCCGACGCGTCGACGGGCTCGTCGCGGTCCCCGGCCGACCGGATGCTCCTCGGCACCAGCGCCAGCGCGTCGGACGCACCCGCGTCCTGGAGCGGCTGGGCCTCCGACGACGACGCGCCGGCAGGCTCGTCCCGGTCCCCGGCCGACCGGATGTCCTCCGCCGCCGGAGCCGGCGTCTCGGACGCGCCCGCTTCCTCGCGGCGGCTGCGCTCTGCCTCCCAGAAGGTGCGCAGCTCCTCCTCCGTCTGGGGGCGGTTCTGCTCGTCCGCGCGGTGGATGAGCTCGTTGACGTCCTCGTACGCCGGGTCCGCGGACGGCTGGACCTCCGACGCCGTCGCGCCGGCGGACTCGTCCAGGTCCGCAGACGAACGGATCCCCCTCGGCGCCAGCCCGTCGGACGCACCCGCGCCCTGGGTCCGGAGCTGCTCCTCGCCCCGGGCCGCGGCCGGCCGGATCCCCCTCGGCGCCAGCACCAGCGCGTCGGACCCGCCCTCGTCCTGGCGGGGCCGCTCCTGGTCCTGGCGGAGGCGCTGCTCCGCGTCCAGGCGGTGGAGGACCTGGTCGATCCTGTCGTTCAGCTGCTCCCGGCGCAGCTGGATCTCCGCCGCCACCCGGTAGTAGTCCGACCGCTTGCTGTCCAGGGCTTCGCTCATCCGGGTGTGGATGCGCGTGCCCTGGGCCCTGATGCCGCTGCCGCTGTCCAGGGCGTCCTTGCGCGCGGCGAACCAGTCGGCGGCGTCGTGGCGGAACGGACGCGGGTGCATGGCGAACCGGGTGTCCTCCCGCACCATGGTGCGCGCGACCTCCACCGGGGAGAGGGAACGGTCGGCGAACGGGAACACGTGGTCGATACGCCCCACCAGTTCCTCGACCGAGGGCAGCCTGCCGCCCTGCCCGCCGGGGCGCTCCCGCTCCGCGGACGCCGCCCGGCGGTAGGCGTCGGCCACCGCGTCGAGGTGCTCCTCCGGCACGCCCGCCCTCCTGGCCCAGCCCCTCGGGGTGGCCCGCTCGTCCACGTGCAGCAGCCGCGCGGCGAGCTCGGACGCCGACACCCTGGACTCTCCGCCCAGCAGCCCGTCGAGCTCGTCGGCCAGCCGGTCCGACAGCGGCCTGGGCGCGCTCTCCGGCGTCCGCCCCGCCCGGCTGAGGTCCAGTTGCCGCGCCACCTCGGCCCGGTAGGCGTCCGTGACCTCGTGGGTCCGGTCGATCACCGCGTCCACCAGGTGGTCCGGCACCCCGGCCTCGCGCACCACGGCATCGACGTCGGTGTACGGCTGCGGCCCGGGCTGGCGGCCGGCGTTGGCCGGATCGTCACGGTATGCCTGGTAACCCTCCCACGCCTCGCGAGCCCGCGCCGCCCGCTGCCGACCGGCGGCCACCGCCTTCGCGTGTTCGCCCTGAAGCTCGGCGCCGAGCCGGCTCCGCAGGTCCTCCCAGGTCTGGTGGCGGGCCGCGTTGTCGTCGAGGTGGACGAAGGAACTCGGCGCCTCGGCTTCCGCCGGCCGCTCCGGCGCTGCGGTGGCGTGGACATCGTCCGGCTCCCCGTCCCGAAGGACGTCGGAACCGGCCCCCTGGGGGTCTTCGGGCGCTGTGCCTTCCGATGTCCCGTCGCGTTCCGCCCCCGGACGGGAGGTTTCCGCCGCCGAGGACGACGAGAAGTGCGCCGGCTCGTACACCGGCTCGCTGTCGGCCTCGTCCTCCACGGTCGCGGAACGCGACGTGCGGGAGGACTCCGCTTCCACGGTGCCCGGCCGACCGGACGGGACCGACGACACAGGCCCACCGGTCAGGCCGACGGCACCGTCCCCACCGGGCCGCGCCAGCCTGGCGCTGCGCTGTATGTACCGGAACTCGGAGGACGCGGCGGATCCGAAGGACTCCACGGAGTCCACGGAGTCCGCGGAGCCGATGCTCGACACCGACGGATTGCGGCTCAGCCCCTGTTCGCCGGGGGCCGGCTCGAAGTCCGGCGACAGCCCATCGGCATCCGCCTCGTAGTGCTCCCAGTCCGCTCCCGGGCGCGCCTGAGAACTCGTCTGTACGGGCGGTTCCGAGGACGTACCCGTCTCGTGGAGGTCCGACACCGACGCATCGCTGCCTGCCTCGTCCTCCACGGTCGCGGAACGCGACGTACGGGAGGACTCCCCGTCCACGGCGCCCGGCCGACCGGACGGGACCGACGACACAGGCCCACCGGTCAGGCCGACGGCACCGTCCCCACCGGGCCGCTCATCCCCAGCCCCCGCCGCACCCCGCCTCCGGCTGGCCATGATCTCAGCGGAGTCAGCGGAGTCGATGGAGTCGATGGAGTCGATGGACGAGGTCGAGGGGCGCCGCCCCCGACCCGAGCCAGTGGCACCCGGTCCGTAGGCAGGCGACGACCCGTCGGTACCCGCCTGGTAGTGCTCCCACGCCTCCTTCGGGCGCGCCCCGGAACCCAGCGGCACGGCCGGTTCCGACGACGCCGGACTCGACGTCTCCGCCTCGCGGACGTCCGACACCACCGCATCGCGGCCGGCCCCGTCCTCCACCGCCGCGGAACGCGACGTACGGGAGGACTCCCCGTCCGCAGTGTCCGGGCGGCCCGACGGGACCGACGACGCAGGCCGACCGGCCCGGCCAGCCGCACCCCCCTCACCGCCCTGTTGCAGGTCGGCCCTCCGAGTCTCCCGGAACTCGGCGGAGGCGGCGGAGCCGACTCTCGACGCCGACGGATTCCGGCTCGGACCCGGGTCGGCGGGGGTCGGCTCGGAGGCCGACGATCCCCGACCTGCGTCCTGTCGGGCAGAGTGGTAGCTGGACTCGGTGCCCGACGGCCTGGAACCGGTCTGGGGGTTCCCGCCCGGTTCGGACGGCGGCCGGGTCGACATCTCCCCGCCGGTGCGGGCCGATGCCGCCGACCCCAGGGTCTCCTGCGCGTGGCCTGGCGCCCGCGAGAAGGCCGGCGATCCGCCTTCGGGACCTTCCGTGGTCGGCGCCTCACCCTGGTTCCTACCCGCCGGGGCCGCGGTGGACGGCCCCCTCTCCGGGTTCACCTGCCGCGAGCTCGCCCCGGGCTCCGCCGTTCTCGGCGCCCCGGTCAGCGGCTGGGCGTTCGCCGCTTCCTCTGCCGTATGGACGGAATCGGACTCCGAACCCTCGTTGGTGGTGGAGGGCCGCGAGGTCCGGGGGGCGGTGTGCGACGCCGACGGAGACTCCGCGGTCGGACGGCCACTCGCCGCCCGGGTATCCGCGGTCTCCGGACGGCCGGAGGGCAACGGGGTGGTCCCTGTCTGCCGCGAGCTCTCCTCCTGGACGGAGGTACTCAGGGGCGACCTGCTGCCGAGCTCCCTCGGCGCCGTGGTGCCCGGCTCTGCTTCCGGCCTCGCCGTGGTGCCCGGCTCTGCTTCCGGCCTCGCCGTGGTGCGCGCGGAGCCCGACGAGTGCACGTCCTCTACCCCGGAGGAGAGCCTGCTGGACGGCAGCGTCCCGTGCGAGGCGGCCGTGTCGGTCGGATGGGACTGGTCGAGCTGAGCACCGCTCGGCTGACCCGCCGTCCGTGTCTGCACGTCATCGACGGTGAGGCGGGACGTCGCGCCCTGGTTCGCCAGATCCTGTCCGCGCGCCCCGGGAGTACCCGAGCCGATGGCGTCCGGGGAGCCGCCGGTCCCCTCCGTCGTCGGGACACGACCGGGCTCCGCGCCCCCGTACAGCGAGGAGGAGGGCCGTACGGGCGAGGCGCTGATGTCCGACCCCGGCGCGGACTCCCCGCTCGGCTGACTTCTGCCACCCTGGCTCACGGGACGGACGATCGGCTGGATCGTTCTCGGCTGGCCGCTCCCGATACCGCTGCCGTTGACCGGCCGCGCTGTGCTGCCTTCCCCGAATCCGCCGTTCCTCAGGCCGGAGTTGAGGATGGGCCGACCGCCCGAGTCGGTGATCGGGCGGTTGCCCCCCACGAGGCCACCGCTGTCGGACGGGGTCAATCCGCTCGGGCGGCCGGAACCGAAGTCGTACGAACCGCCGTTGGTGCCGGACCTGGTACCGGAGACGCCCGAAGGGCTGACGCTGTTGACCTCGCCGGGGTCGAACTTCGGAATCTTGAACTTCAGTGAGTTCCTGGCCGAGTTCAGCCCCATCTGCATGCCCACGCCCGCGGCGCCCATGAACGGAGCCATCGCGAGACCGGTGGCAAGGAAGTTGATCCATCCCTGCGCGTCGGTCGGTATCGGCTTCCAGTCCTTCCAGTCGGTCGTGATCCCCGCAGCCGCGTTGGCCGCCGCGGTCGAAGCGGCGCTCACGCCGACGAAGTCCGCACCGTAGACGACGATATTGACCGGGACCGTGATCGCGCCGGAGGGCTTGTTCATCGCGTCCTCGGCCGCCCTCGCGGCGGCGGCCGCGGCACTGGAGCTGGCCTCGCTCTCCAGGCCCAGGTACTTGCCGATCTGCCCGACGGTTTGCACGACGCTGGAGGTGATGTTACCGATGCCCTCGGTGAGCTGGCCCAACGCCTCGGTGGTCTGCCCGATCAGCTCGGAAAGGACGGGAATGGTGTCCGCGAGTTCGCTGGCCAGAGCTCCGAGCCGGCTCAGCCCCAACGCCAGAATTTCACTGAGTATCTCGGAGAGGCCGGACAGGAAGGGGCCGGTGATAAACCCGAAGATGGTGCCGAAGATCAGACCGAGAAGCTGGGAGATCGCGGCTTTCGCCTCTGCCACCAGCTGCTCGTGCAGCATCATGGCGAAGTAATTGATCTGCTCGCCCAGTTCCCAGATGTGCGAACAGCAGTTTTCCACAACGCCGCGAAGCCCCGCCTCCGCGGCGTTGGGGCCGTTGTTGTTCATGAAGGCGAACGACATGGCCTCGGCGGCCTCGCCCGTCCACTCGCCGTTGAGGGCGAAGAGGGCGCCGTCCATGTCCCGGATGTGCTGGTCCAGTTGGTCCCCGAAGGTGATCCACGCGTTGCCGAGCGCAATAACGGGCGCCGGGTCGAACGACTCGTTATTGCCGTCTTTCTCTGACATCGCGCGCGAGGGCCTCTACTGTGTGGATAGTACGGGGAGAGAATGTCAGAACGTCTCGTTGATCGACGTCGTGTGATAGTGCGAGTTCTGGTCCTGGACGTCGGTCGTGTTCGCGGGAGCAGCGGAGTCGGTGTCGCCACCATCGCCAGATGCATTGTTCGCACCGTCGGCGTCAAACCCGAGGTAGACCTTCGGCGGCAAACTGCCCACCAAGGTTTCGAGGTCGATATCGGTTTGATCCAAAGAACTCTCCAGCGGCTCCAGATAGTCGAAAACGCCCTCCATCCGGGCCTGGAACTCGGCGAAGGAGTTGGAAACGGAGCGGTCACCACGGCCGTAGATCACCGCAGCCGACTGGATCCCCTGTGCGAACCGGTAGAGAATGCCCAGATCAGGATTATCATTCGTGCCGAAGAGTTTTACCCACGCCTCGTCCCACTTTTCGGCGAAGTCCTCCTGCTCTTTCTGCGCCGCACCCACCCAGCTCAGCCTGAGGTCTGCCAGACTCGTGTTGATGGCGGATATGCGGTCGACGATACCGTCCATGATGCTGAGCACCTCCGCTCCGCTCTGATCCACGGCATGCGGATCGACGGAGACGACCGCGTTGTCCCAGTCAGCTGGGAGTGCCATCACTTGCCCCCGGTTTCGTACTTGAAGTTGTCGAGGTTCTTCTGCTCTTGCTCAGCGTAGTTGTCGTGCGACCGCTGAACCCGAGCGGAGATGTTCGCCACGAGATCCACCAGGTTGTCCAGTGCGGTTGTCACCTGCGTGGATATGTCGGAGAAGGTGTCACCCGCCGGCGATTTCCAAGAGTGTTCGACAAGTCGAATCTGCTCCCGGATCGACTCCCTGTAGTCGCTCAGATCCACATTTTTTTTGTTGATCAGGTCGACGCAGTCCAGCATCTGCTGCAGATCGACCTTCCAGCCCTTCTCGGTCAGCACAAAGCCTGAACCGTCATCAAACATCAAGGCGCCGTCCGCGTCCCTGAACGTGCCGTGAGTGATGCCGTTCGCGCCCACGTAGTAGCCGTCCCCCGATGAGCTGGTGAAAATTCCGGAGAACTGGTCCATACTGCCGTTCACCACGGTCTTTCCATCCAAGACGATGGTGGAGCCGTCCTCCGAGTAGAAGTCGTCCCCGGTCATATAGCCATATACGACCTGTCCACTCGGCAGGGTGACGGAGGTGCCATTGGGTAGAAAGTGGGCGTCCTTCCCGGAAGTCGTGATACCGTGCTCGATCTTTCCAGTCGCGTCGATATAGGTCTTCCCGTCCTCCGAGATGAACCCACCGTCAGCGGTTTTATTACCCCAATACGTCACACCGTCACTGCCGACCTTCAGCATCAGGAACTTGTCGTCCACGGTCTTCCCGTGATCGACATCTCCATTCGCTTCGATATAGGTCTTCCCGTCCTCCGAGATGAACCCACCGTCGTCGGTCTCCGAACCCCAATACGTCACACCATCATTGCCGACCCTCGACTTCAGGAAAGTACCGTCCGGCAGCACCTTCCCGTGTTCAACCGTCCCGTCCGGCCGAACAACCACCGACTTGTCCGACGAAACCAAACCACCGTCGTCAGTCTCCGAACCCCAATACGTCACACCATCCTTGCCCACCTTCTCCGCAAGGAAAGAACCATCCGGCAACACCCGCCCATGCTCAACCGTCCCATCCGGCCGAACAACCACCGACTTGTCCGACGAAACCAAACCACCGTCGTCAGTCTCCGAACCCCAATACGTCACACCATCCTTGCCCACCTTCTCCGCAAGGAAAGAACCATCCGGCAACACCCGCCCATGCTCAACCGTCCCATCCGGCCGAACAACCACCGACTTGTCCGACGAAACCAAACCACCGTCGTCAGTCTCCGAACCCCAATACGTCACACCATCCTTGCCCACCTTCTCCGCAAGGAAAGAACCATCCGGCAACACCCGCCCATGCTCAACCGTCCCATCCGGCCGAACAACCACCGACTTATCCGACGAAACCAAACCACCGTCGTCAGTCTCCGAACCCCAATACGTCACACCATCCTTGCCCACCTTCTCCGCAAGGAAAGAACCATCCGGCAACACCCGCCCATGCTCAACCGTCCCATCCGGCCGAACAACCACCGACTTATCCGACGAAACCAAACCACCGTCGTCAGTCTCCGAACCCCAATACGTCACACCATCCTTGCCCACCTTCTCCGCAAGGAAAGAACCATCCGGCAACACCCGCCCATGCTCAACCGTCCCATCCGGCCGAACAACCACCGACTTATCCGACGAAACCAAACCACCGTCGTCAGTCTCCGAACCCCAATACGTCACACCATCCTTGCCCACCTTCTCCGCAAGGAAAGAACCATCCGGCAACACCCGCCCATGCTCAACCGTCCCATCCGGCCGAACAACCACCGACTTATCCGACGAAACCAAACCACCGTCGTCAGTCTCCGAACCCCAATACGTCACACCATCCTTACCGACCTTCTCCGCAAGGAAAGAACCATCCGGCAACACCCGCCCATGCTCAACCGTCCCATCCGGCCGAACAACCACCGACTTATCCGACGAAACCAAACCACCGTCGTCAGTCTCCGAACCCCAATACGTCACACCATCCTTACCGACCTTCTCCGCAAGGAAAGAACCATCCGGCAACACCTTCCCATGCTCCGGCACACCCTGAGCCGGGACGTACCAGGTGCCGTCGTCCGACAGGAAGGACCCGTCCGACTGGAGCGTCCCGGACACGTGGTGGCCGTTGATGGTCCGCACGCTCTCGTGGGAGGGCTGTTCGGGGGTCTCTGATGACGGTGTCGTCACGCCATGTCTCCGCTCTCACTCCGCACCCACGGTGGCCTCTCAGGGTATGGAACGTTCATGAACCTTCGGTAGGCCCACTTCGGGGCGCGACACGGACGTCCTGGAAAGGGGACGTCGCCCGCCCACAGGGGCATGGGCAGACTGGCACAGTTGACTGGTGGGCTGCGACGAGCCCTACGGGCCGGCGGTCCGGGAGCAGAGAGAGGTGCACTGCCGATGGTCTCCGACTACGATGCGATCAAGTCCAAGTACCAGGAAAAGCCATGGGAACCGACGGTCGACAACTCCAAGGACTCGCAGAAGAAGGCCGGCGAGGACTACACGGCCGTTTACGGCGGTACCGTCAACACCGGGTCGGATTCAGACTCGGACTCAAGCTCGGGCTCGACCCCCAAGGACAGCCCCATACCGACCCTGTCGTCGTCCTACACCGCAGCCCCCAGTTTCATCCCGGTGAGCCCCCCACCCAGCTCGTCGAAACCTTTCGCCACGTCAACTTCGGTGGAGAACGGCGCGTTCTCCGTCAACCTGGCAGCCCTGCGCTCGGCTGAACAGAGCTGCCTGGACTCGACTGCGGCGACGATCTCCGAACTCGAGATCCTGAAGAACGAGGTCTCGAAGGCCAACGAACCGAACTTCTTCGGCCAGGAAGTGGGCCAGGAGACCTCCACTCCGACGACCAACGGCAGCGGATCAAGCACCGTTGAGCAGGGGTACTCTCACCACTGGCTACCTGGTGACACCGATCAGAGCTCCAAGGACTACGCCGCGTCGATCATCCCGGCGATGCACACCATGCTGGCCCAGATCGGCGGCGTGGTCGAGGCCATGGGTCAGTTCAACGCGCTGCTCAACAACGCCGGCCAGACGTACGCCGTCATGGACAGCAACGCCGCGTTCACGGACACCTCCACGATGTCGGACAGCACCGCCGCGCAGGACTGGAAGAAGGAAGTGGAGGAGGCGAAGGAGGCGAAGGCGGCATCGGAGCTGAAGCCGACAACGCCGGTAACGGGGCCGCCGCAAACGCCGATAACGGCGTCGTCATAGGGGTAGGTCGGCGGGGAGCAGCGTCACCAGGTCCTCGGTGCTCGGGGCCGTCATCTCGACCACTCGGCGGGCGTGGTTCTCGGTCATGCGCTGGAACGTCTGCCGGGCGGTGCGGCCGTTGCCGAAGCGGTCGTCGCGGACCATCGACTCGAAGCAGCCGAGCAGTGCCGCGCTGGTCTCCGCGGGCAGTTCGTACTGGTGCTTGCCGGCCTGCCACTCGACGATGCGCACCAGCTCGGGACCGTCGTAGTCCTCGAAGACGAGGGTGCGGGTGAACCGGGAGGCCAGGCCGGGGTTGACGTCGATGAACCGCTCCATCTCCTCGGGGTAGCCGGCGACGATGACCACGACGTTGTCGCGGTGGTCCTCCATCAGCTTCACGAGGGTGGCGATGGCCTCGCGCCCGTAGTCGTTGCCGCTCTGGCCGCCGGGGGTCAGGGCGTAGGCCTCGTCGATGAACAGGACACCGCCGAGGGCCCGCCGGAAGATGGCGGTGGTCTTCGGCGCGGTGTGCCCGACGTACTCGCCGACGAGGGCTCCCCGGTCGGCCTCCACCAGGTGGCCGCGGGAGAGCAGGCCGACCGCGGCGAGGATGCGGCCGTAGAGGCGGGCGACGGTGGTCTTGCCGGTGCCGCTGTTCCCGGCGAAGACCAGGTGGCGGCTCAGCGGCGGGGAGGCGAGCCCGGCCTCGGTTCGCTGCCGGACCATCTGCATCACCTTGACCATGGTGCTGACGTCCTGCTTGACACCGTCCAGGCCGACCAGGCCCTCCAGTTCCGCCAGCACCTCGGCCAGGCTCTCGCTCCTGTCCTCCTGGGTGGCGGGTCCGGCCGGGGCGCCGTCATGGGCGGGCGCCGGTGCCCCGGCGGGGGTGGCCACGACGGGCACTCCGGGGCCGGGGGCGGACCCCGGTCCGGGGGCCGCGCCGGTGGCGCTCTCCGGGATCTCGCCGGCCTTCACGTCCCGCACCTGGCAGGACAGGAACGTCGGCTCGGCGCCGTCCGCGAGCTTCACCGCCTCGTCGGTGTCGTGGATGAGGCAGCCGCGCAGCAGCGGGGTGGCGGCGTCGCCGACGTAGACGGCGGGGAAGGCGGTGGCGCTGACGTCGCAGGAGTCGAAGCGCCCGGCGGCGCGGTCGGCGACGTAGAGGCCGTTCTTCGCGGTGCGGGTGATGGACACCCCGCGTACCCGGGGGGTGGCGCGTTCCTGCACCACCAGGCCGGTGCCCCGGGTGTCGGCGATGGTGGAGTCGGTCAGCCACAGCGAGGCGCGTTCCCGGACGAAGACGCCGGCCGCGCCGGTGTTGAGTATCCGGCTGTCGACGACCATCGCGGCGGTGTCCTTGGCGACGTCCAGGCCGATCCCGGTGCAGCCGTCCACCTCGCACTCGTCGAAGAGCGGCCGGTGCAGGGTTTCCAGGCTGATGCCGGTGCCCACCTTGCCTATGCGGCAGCGGCGGGCCGACAGGTCGCCGCCGTCGACGAGGACGCCGGCGAGTCCGGCGTCCTCGATCACGGTGTCCTCGACCAGGACCAGCGAGGAGCCGCCGCAGCGCAGCCCGTGCTCGGGTGTGCCGCGCAGCTCGCAGCGACGGACCGCCAGGCGGCTGCCGCCGTCGGCGTGCACCGCGGTGTACTTGGCGTCGCCGATCGAGGTGGTGTTGAGCGCGAGGCGGGCCGACTCGGTGACGTAGACGCCGTTGGCGGCGGTCCGGGTGACGGTGACCCGGTACACCTCGGCCAGGGCGGTGCCGCCCGCGGCGATCCCGGTGTCGGCGGTGTCGCTGATCGCGGTGGCCTCCACCCGCAGCCGGGCGTTGCCGCCGACCACGACGCCGGCCGCCCGTACGTCGCTGATCCGGCAGTCCACCAGAGAGGCGACGGACTGCCCGGTCACGTGCACCCCGTCCTTGGCGGTGCGCTCGACCCGGCAGCCGTGCAGGGTCACGCCGGACGATCCGCCCGCCGACATGCCCGCGCCGTCCCCGTCTTCGCTGCCCGCGCCCAGCTCCGCCGCCGCGGCCTGGCCGGGCGAGGTGCCGGCCGCCGCTCCGGCGTTGCCGGTGACGACGACGCCGACGCCCGCGCTGTCCTGGATGCGGCAGTCGCGCAGCACCGGCACCGCCGCCCCGTCGACGGCCACCGCCGCCGCGCCGG
Organism: Actinacidiphila yeochonensis CN732; assembly: GCF_000745345.1. Classification (NCBI taxonomy): domain Bacteria; kingdom Bacillati; phylum Actinomycetota; class Actinomycetes; order Kitasatosporales; family Streptomycetaceae; genus Actinacidiphila; species Actinacidiphila yeochonensis. The sequence goes on from NZ_JQNR01000005.1 coordinate 543,396, forward strand.
TGTGGCTGATCTCGCAGTCCTCGACGGTCGCGCGGGAGGAGCCGCTGAACCGCAGCCCGTGGCCGCCGGTCCTGGTCACCTTCGCCTGCCGCAGGACCGGGGCGGCGCCGTGGTCGGCGAAGACGCCCGCCGAGCGGATGTCGGCCACCACGGTCCGCTCGACCACGGCGGTGCTGTCGCCGCCGAGGTAGAGGCCCACCTCGCCGGTGTGGTGCACCTGGCAGTCGCGGAGCACGGGGGCCGCGGTCCCGGTCACGTGGACGGGGCCGCCGGTGATCTCGCACCCCTCGATCACGACCGTGCCGGCCCCGATCGCGACGGCGGGTTCGCCGTGCGGGCTCTCGATCACCAGGTCGCGGACGGTGCCGCCGCGGCCCTGCGCACTGAGCGCGGGGCCGTGGCCGCCGACGACGCGCACCGTGCCGGGGCCCTTCTCGGCGACCAGCGTGACGTCGCGGTCCAGCGTGATGTTCTCGGTGTACGTGCCGGCCTGGACCAGGATCACGGTTCCGGGTTCGGCGGCCCGGACCGCCGCCATGATCGTCCGGTGTCCGCCCCAGCCGCGCGGGCCCACCCGCAGCGTGGCCTTCACTCCGAGCCCCGTGCGGTGCCCTGGCGGGTGCTCGTCCGGCGTGGCCTCATAGCGCCTGGCAGGTGATCCGCACCTGCGCGACGGCGACATGGGCGTCCTTCGCGTCGGCGCCGTCCCGGGCACCGGCGTCGACCAGTTTCACCGTCACCACACCGGTCCTGACCTTGAACGGCTTGCCGCTCACCCACTGGCCGCGGTGGGTCACCTGGGAGACGGTGTATCCGCCGAACGGGGTGTCGGTGGAGCCGTATCCGTAGTCGGTCTGGAAGTAGTAGTAGTAGGCCGGGTCGCCGCCGACGTAGGTCCGCTGGGCGTTGTCCGGCACGTAGGTGTCGAGGGTGCACGACGCGCTGGTGTACGCCTGGCTGAAGTCGAAGTGCCACAGGGCGAAGCGGCTGTCGTCGTACGAGCTGGACTGGCCCGAGACCGGTATGGACAGGTAGCTGCCGGTGCAGCTGCCGCCGCTGTAGCCGCCCTTGGCGGAGCTGGACCAGCCGGTGGTCTGGTCGCTGTTGGTCCCGGAGTAGTAGCCGTACGCCGCGAAGCTGGCGGAGGCGGACGAGGCGCAGCCGGGGCCGGCCACCTCGGTCCAGGAGGTGCCGGACTGGGCGGCGCCCTGCCCGCCGGGGCTGCTGGGGGAGGCGATCGGCTTGACGTCCCCGGGCTCGGCGACGGCCCGGCCGCCGCCGAGCGCGCCGTTCAGGAGGGAGCCGAGGGCGGCGGCGACCATCACCGCGAAGCCGATGACGAGCACGCGGGCGCCCGAGTGGCCCGGCTTGGCGTCAGGCCGCACGGCCCGGTCGAACGCGGACGAGAATCCGCGCCAGTCCTCATCGTTCATACGCAGGCAGCGCTCCTCGTAGCCCGGTGTAGCCGCCAACCAAAGGTCGCCGAACACCTCTTCCACACAACACCGTTGATATGGCGGTCTGCTGTGATATATACCGGTTCAGGGCCGTGCGACGTTCTCGCCCGGGAACCGTAAATCGCCTCGCGAGCGTCACCCCGAGGTGAGAGCACCCGCGTTCACCTGCGGATAGTCCCGAGTTGTCGGTCTGGAAACCACAGGCGGGTATCATCGGCCAATCCCACGGGGGCTTTGTCAACGAACCGTTAAGTCTGCGCAAGAAACCGGGAGTCGCGGCCGGATGCCCCATATATCGCGCGTTGCCGTCGTCGAATACAACAGCTTGGTCCGGCGCGGCCTGGAGAGCCTGTTGTCCGGGTTCCCCGGGGCGCTGCTGGTCTCGGTGGTGGCCGAACCCCACGAGCTGGCCGCCGGACTGGCGGGCCGGTTGGGCCCGGACGTCATCGTTCTGGGTCCCCCACCGGATCCGGGACTGGACCTGGACCGGGTGATCGGCTCCCTCTCCGAGCTGGGCCGGGTGCTCGTGGTGGGCGACTTCCTCGGCGGCAGGCAGGTCTCCGAGGCGCTGCGGGCCGGTGCCTACGGCTGCGTGAGCCGGCAGACCGACGACGAGGAGCTGCTCGGGGCCATCGGCACCGTGGCGCAGGGCGGGATGCACATCAGTCCGGTGCTCGCCGCCCGGCTCCGCGCCGAGCTGCGCCGGCCGCCCGCGGCCTCGCCGCCCACCCTGGCCCGGCGTGAGATCGAGACGCTGCGCTGGCTGGCCGCCGGGCTCACCCACCGCCAGATCGCCCGCCGGATGGCGCTGACCGAGACCACCGTCAGCACCTACGTGAAGCGGATCAGGAACAAGCTGGGCGTGGGGAACAAGGCCGACCTGACCCGGAAGGCCCTCGAACTCGGGCTGCTGTCCGGCTCCGAGGCGCGCCCCTCGGTGACCGACGGCCCCTGGGACGAGCGGGCGCGCCCTCCGGCGGCCTGACGCGGGCGGCCGGCCGACGAGGCTCGGGCGCCGGTCCCCGGACGGGCCGCTCACAGGCCCCGGCCGAAGTGGACGAACCATCCGTACGCGCCGAACGTGGCCAGGGCCAGGGCGAATCCGCCCCCGCCCAGGACCGACCCCGCGGTGGTCATCCACCCGGGGTGGCTCCGGAACAGCGTGTCGGGGTTGCGGACGAGGTTGCGGAAGCCGTAGACCAGCAGCCCGACGGCGACCAGGCACGCGGCACCCGGCGCGGTCCAACCCGACCAGCCCAGCCGGTCCGCCCCCAGGACCAGCGCCATGCACAGTCCGGCGGCGCCCGCGGCGCCGACCGGCACCACCTCGGCGACCAGCCGCGCGCTTCCGGCGCGCATCAGCAGCGCGCCGCCCATGCAGACCGCCAGCCACACGCCGTACCGGGACCGGTCGGCGGCCAGCACCACCAGCGCGGCGGCCAGCACCGCGGCCAGGAAGCAGGTCCAGGCCACCAGCAGCGTCTTCGCGGCGGCCACCGCCGCGGCGACCGGATCCCCGGCGTCGTCCGCCGCGGTCTCCTGGCGCATGCTGTTGCGGCGCGCGACGTAGCCGACCAGGCCGCTGGCGGTCGGCACGGTGAAGGTCAGCAGCACGAAGGACACCACCGCCGCCACCGCGGCCGTCTGGGTCAGGTCGGCGCCCACCATGGCCAGCACGGTGCCCACCGCCGCCACGCAGACCGCCGCGGTCAGCACCGCGCCGGTGGTCACGCCGAACGCGCCCAGGTACGCGAGGATGGCACCGACCAGGGCGCCCACCGCGAGCGCGGCCAGGAGGAAGCCGCCGCGGGTGAGGTGGGCGGGGCCGGCCGCGCCGGGGCCCAGTCGGCCGCCGCCACCGCGCGGGCGCCGAGCGCCAGCAGCGGGACCGCGGCCAGGGCGAGCGCCTCACGCGCCCGTCGGGGCACCGGCCACCGTCGTTCGCCGGCGGCCCAGGCCAGTGCGGGCAGCAGCAGCCCGGCCGTCACCGACAGGTCGGAGAGCACGGAGTCGGCCAGCCGGCCGGCCGCCTGTGCGCCCATCATCGTCGCCAGCAGCCAGGCCAGGCCGACCGCCAGCACCGTGACCACCCTGGCGCGGACGTCCCAGCGGCGCTCCAGCGCTCCCTCGGCGAGTTCGGCGACGCGCTCACTCACGTCGTACAGCACCGGCTCGGCGAACTCGTGGGCCGCCACGTCGCACAGGTAGAGCACCTGGCCGTCGACGACGCCCGCCTGGGCCAGCGACTGCTCGGGGGCGAACGGCGAGTTGACCGCTCCGGCCAGCGTCCACGCCGCGGGCATCAGGTCGTTCCCCTGCTGCCCGCACATCCGGGCCAGGGAGTCGACATAGGTGATGATCGGCGCGCCGGCGGGCACCGCGAGGTCGACCTGGCGCCGCTCGCCGACGACGGTGATCCGGCAGTGTTCATCCACGAAAGAGGTGTCCCTAGAAGTCCGCGGTCCGGCAGGGTCATTGTTCCCGGCGGGGAAGGCGCTCTCCAGATCCCCGTTCTGGTGTCACCGGCGCCCTCGTCACGGGCGCGTCCGGTGTCCCGGGGGCCGCCCGCCGGTCACGCCAGCCCCTGGACCTCCGAGGCGCTGAGCGCCCGGCTGAACACGGTGACGTCGTTGATCTCCCCGGAGAACCAGTCGAGCTGCTTGCTGTTCGCCTTGCCGCGGCCGATGGCGAGGCCGCCGTTGGAGGCGAAGGCGCTGGTGTACGCGGCGGAGCTCTGCGCGACCGAGTTGACGTACAGGGTCATCCGCCCGGCGGAGCCGTCGTACACGCCGACGAGGTGGGTCCAGGTGCTCAGGGCCGGCGCGGCCTTCGACAGGGCGCGGACCGTGGTGGCGTTGGAGGGGACCGCGGTGTCGTTCAGCACCCGGGAGAAGGCCCAGCGGTTGTCGGTCTTGGAGTACTGGAGGTAGAAGCCGCTGTTCACCTGGCCGTCCTGGCTGAGCACGGTGGCGATGTGCGCGTCGCTGGTCAGGTATGCCCAGGCCGAGACGGTGAAGCTCCGGCCGGCGCCGGTGGACAGCACCGCCGAGGAGGTGGTCAGCTGGCTGCTGGTGCCGTTGAAGACGCCGCAACCGCCGTGTCCGCCGGCGGTGGTGACGTTGGCGGCGCCGGCGGTGTGGGCGCCGGTGTCGTCCGCGCCCAGGGCGCCGGGCCTGATCTCCCAGGAGCCGACCGGGGTCGGCCCCGAGGACTTCGTCGACGTGCCCGCCCCGGACTTGTCGGACGTCGTCTTGGGCGGTGCCGCGGTCGACGCCGCGGTCGGCGCCCCCGCGGTGGGCTTCGTGGTCGTACCGGCCGTCGCGGTCTTCCCCGCCGTCGGCTTCGTGCTGGGCTTGCCGCTGGTCGGGGCCCCGCCCGCGGAGGGCAGCGAACCGTCCACCTCCTGCTGCGCGTCGACCGAGCTGCCCGAGGCGGCCGCGTTCTCCGCCTTGGCACCGGAGTGGCCGCTGCCGTGGCCGTGCATCTCCACGCCCACCGCCGTGCCCACGCCGACCACCAGCACCGCCACCGCGACCGCGATGGCGACTCCCGGTATGGGCCTGCGCGCCACCCCGCCGTCTTCGACCTCGTCCCCGAGCTCCTCCCCGGGTCCGTCTCCGGGGCCGGGTCCGTCTCCGGGGCCGCCGCCCGGACCATCCCCGACCCGCGCCGCGTTCCGCGCGGCCTCCGCGTTCCGGGCGCGGGTGACGGCGCCGAGCGCCCGGGTACGCGCGTCGGGTTCGGCGCCGCTGCCGGTGCCGGCGCCGCTGCCGCCGTCCTCGCCGGCCGGCCGGTCGGGCTGCTGCGGCGTGGACCACTGGCCGCGCCGCAGCGAACCGCGCGCCAGACCGCCGCCGGCGGCCCGGAGCACGTCCTCGGACCGGGTCCGCCCCGACACCGGCGGCGCCCCCCCAGAACCGGGCGAGGCGTTCCCCCCGGGCACCCTCGGATCCTGTAGTACTGGATCAGCCGATATGCCTTCGGTGGGCCTTTCCGGCTTTGCCGCTGCCATGATGTACGTCTCCTCGCCCCATGCTTACCAGGTGTTTTCCCCGTGGCCATCCGCCGTTTCCGGAGAGGTCGGCGGCGCCGTACGCAAGCACACAGCGCAGCCGAATTACCGGACGGGCCGGGCCAAAGGTACCGGCGGACCCCGCCGAGCGGCCCGCTCGCCCTCGCCGGACCACGACGGAACGACTGCCACCGTCCACCCTTCGCGGAGCCTTGACGCTAATTCCGTCCCAAATCGGCATTTCCTTCACGAAGATCCGGGCCCCCTTCCCGGGACGGGCCCTCGTCGGCAGACTGTAGGACCGTACGTGGCATCACCGTCGGCACCCTGCGGACCCACCGGGCGGCCGGCGAGCCACTCCCCCGGGACACCGGACGCGGCGAAGGTGTCCGACACGCCGTCAAGAGAACGTGGTGGTGGACAATGACAGCCTCCGACCAGAGCGGACAATCCGACGCATTCGTGCCTCAAACCGTACCGCTCTACGCGGCAGACCCCAACCAAGTAGGCCCCGACCATCCCCAGCTCCGACAACTGCTCGAAATCGTGCCCGATGGGCACGGCGGTGCCATCGGCAACGGGATCGACTACAACGTCACCTACGAGTACCTGAGCCAGGCGTGCCAAGTGACCTACAAGGTCGCGGAGAACGTCCAGACGCAGTTGGCCAACCTCAAGAAGTACGTCCAGAAGATAGAAGCCGTATACGGGGGCGTCGCCGCCGACGCCTTCCAGATACTCATGGCGGAATACGACAACTACGCCTCGATGATGCACAACGCACTGGTCGACATAGGCGACGGCCTCGGCAAAACATTCGACAACTACTACAACACCGAAGCCCAGAACATCAACAACATCCGGGAATTGGGCGGGAACATCCCCACCCCGCCCACCGGCACCAACTTCAACTGACGGAGCAGACCGACCAGAGCAACGGTTCCTCTCCCGAGGCCACCCGGTGTTTCCCCAGCGGCCACCCTCCATTTCCGGAAAGGTCGGCGGCATCGTAGCAGTGCCCCACGTGTTGGCGGCCTCCCCGACTCACAGACCGACATCGCGCCCGACGGGCACGGCGGTGCCATCGGCAACGGGATCGACTACAACGTCACCTACGAGTACGTGAGCCAAGCGCGCCAAGTGACGTACAAGGTCGCGGAGAACGTCCAGACGCAGTCGGCCAACCAGATACTCATGGCGGAATACGACAACTACGCCTCGATGATGCACAACGCACCGGTCGACACAGGCGACGGCCTCGGCGAAACATTCGACAACTACTACGACACCGAAGCCCGGAACATCATCCGGGATTTGGGCGTGAGCATCCCCACCCCACCCACCGGCACCAACTTCAACTGAAGGAGCAGCAGATGTCACGGAGTATCGAGAACTCCACGCTGAAGGTCGACGAATCCCTCGCCACCGCCGGCCAGGACATCAACTACATGGCCACGGTCATCGCCGAGGAGCTGGACTACCTCAAGAAGCAGCTCATGCCGCTCAAAGAGACCTGGCTGCACAGCGATGCCTCCCTCTACTTCCAGGACATGATGAACGAGTGGGACCTCGCCGCCAACGGCCTGCTCGGTCCCGACGGCATACTCGGGCAGATCGCCCACACCTGGCACGTCAACTGGGGCAACTACACCGAGGCCGAGTGGTCCAACGTCGCCACGTGGAAGTTCTGACAGCTCCACCACACTCGACGGCCTTGCTCTCCGGCGACCCCGTCGGCGGTGCGGGGCCGTCGACATGCGCGGGGCCGTCGACATGCGCGGGGCCGTCGAGGTGTGTGCGGCCCGCCCCGCACCCGGCGCGTCAGGGCGCCGTCAGCAGCCCGTCAGGGCGCCGTCAGCGGCCCGTTAGGGCTCCGTCAGCGGCCCGTCAGAGAGCCGTAGGTATCCGGCTCCGGCTCCCGGCGTCCCCCCACGATGAGACGTGTGAAGGGGACAGAGCCGAAACAGCCGGGGTATGACGCCTCCTCCGTACCGGAGCCGCGCCTCCCGAACCCGTACCGGCCAAGGGGCCGTTCGAAGCGCCTCCGTACGCGGTCCCCGCAGCGGCCGCGATGACCCGCCCCGCCGGAGACCCGGGCGGCGACGCCGGTCTGAACCTAGGGCCGGCCCCGGTCGGCCGCCGGCACCCCGACGAGGACCGACGGCCGGCCCTGCCGCCGCCGGTGCTGCTCAGCGAGGTCCGGGTCCACAGTCTGGAGCACGCCCGGCCGGTCGCGGAAGCGGAGGCGCGGACCCGGGTGGACGCGGCGCTGCCGGAGGTGGACGCGGACTCCCGGCGGGTGATCGCGGAGCGGATCGCGCATGTGCTCGGCGCGACCGCGTGGCAGGAGCACAGCCGCGGACACGGGCACGGCGGTGGCGGGCACGGGCACGGCGACGCGCACGGCGGTGGCGGGCGCGGGCACGGCGACGCGCACGGTGGTGGCGGCCACGGCAACGCGCACGGCGGTGGTGAGCACGGGCACGGCGGTCACGGCGACGGGCACGGGCACGGGGGCACGACCCGAAGGCGCAGCGCGAGGAGTGGGCGGAGGCGCTGCTGCTCGGTGAGCGGATCGGTGTGCACGACGGCGTGGCGCACGTCACGTTCACCCCGGCGACGGCGCCCGCGGCGGACGGGCTGACCGCGCTGCCGACCGACCCGGCGGCGGTCGACGGTACGTCGAAGTACGTCGAGGTGAGCAACGCGGAGGAGCGGTCGTCGCTGATCAACATCGGCGCCGGCGTGGTCCTGGAGAGCTTCCTCTACGAGTCGACGAAGCACCTGGGCGTCGGGATCGACGTGCACTTCATCCCGCGCAAGCAGCTGGAGACGACCCACGCGCGGGAGGTCGCCTACCTCGACGGCAGCCGTCTGATGGACGGTCCGCGCGGCACCTACCGGACCGGCACCCAGATCCGCGTCGTACTCCAGCGGGCGGACGGCCGGGAGATCACCGGGGTGGTGGAGGTCCCCGAGCACGCGGTCGAGTACAGCGTCATGTCGGCGCTGACCACACCGCCGCCGCCGAACGCGCCCAGCCTCCAGGTCCGCTCCGCCGAACGGCTGCTGGAGCACCCCTTCGGACTGCCCAAGATCGACCCCGCGCCGGTGCTGCGGGCGATCAGCGGCGCGCTGCTGGAGGCCGGGTACACCGGGCACGACGCGGCCCACGTCGTCCACGAGGTCGCCGAGGAGGTCTTCAACAGCGAACAGGCCGAGCTGGTCAGCCACTCCCTGTTCGACTCCACCTACCGTTCCAACCTGATCGAGGGCCACCACTTCCTGGGCAACGTCCGCATCGCGCTGGAGCTGACGTCCGTGACGCGGGCGCCGGACATCACCGGCCCCGAGGCGTCCGCGCTGCGCATGGACATGGGCTACTCGGTGGAGACCACCCACGAACGGGCGCACGGGTACGACGTCCCCGGTGAGGTGGCGGTGGTCTTCCGGCTGCCGGGAGCGGCCGCGCGGGTCGTCGGGGTCGGCGTCGGCGCGGAGCTGACCGACACCTCCACCAGCAGCGTGACGGAGTCGCACGGCAGCAAGTCCGTCGCCCGCTACGGCGGCGGGCAGGCCCGCTACGAGGCGGCGATCCGCGCCGTGATCACCATCGACAGCCGGCGCGCCAAGTGGACGATGGACCCGCGCAGACCGCTCTACCGGCGCGGTCGTGTGGAAGGCCCGATCACGGTGGAGGGCGTCAGGGGCGAGGTCGTCGTCCCCCTGGCGCGCGCCGCCGACTTCGAGCGGGGCATCACCGGCACGCCCGGCAAGGCCGAACGGTTCGCCGACCACCTGGAGGCCGTCTACGCCGGCGGCCCCTCCCTCGGCGGCTCCCGAAACGCCGGCACCAGCACCCGCGCCAGCACCGGCACTGGCGCCCGCACCGGCGACGACCGCGGCGACGACGGCACGGCCATGCGCACGAGCGGCCAGCCGCTCCAGCGGGTCCGCCCGGACACGGTCCAGGCCGTGCTGGGCGGCGCCGCCCCGCAGGGGCGCCCGCGCGGTGTGCTGGCCACCGGGATGCGCCCGGTCCGCAGCCAGGTGGACTTCGTCGACGCCATCCCCGACCTGCTGCGGCTGGCCCACGCGCCCGGGGCCGACGGGCGGCCCGGCGGCCTCCAGCTGATCGTCGAGGAGCCGGAGCTGGCCGGGTTCCTGCGGGAGCGGGTGGCCGCGGTCTGGGACGACCAGCGGGCCGGGCGCGAGGCCGTCCGGGACGCGCTCGCGGCGGCCCGCGCGGTCGACGGCGACGCGAGCCGGCTCGCGTCGCGGCACCTGCTCACCCTGCTCGCCACCCACCCCCTGCTCGCCGTCGCCGGCGCCGACCGGGTCCTGATCAGCCGGCACCCCGTGGGGGACCGCAAAGCCCGGGAGTACGTCCTGGACCAGGACGGGCGGGTGTGGCGCGGTGCGCGCGCCGGTCTCGACCCTGCCGTCTACGCCGACGACGTCCGGACGCTGGTGCCCACCCTGGACCCGGGCGGTGCCACGTGGCAGCTGGCCGCCCGCAGCGGCCTGGGCCCGGCGGTCGTCACCTCGTCCCCGGGGATCGGGAAGGTCCTGCGGGCGGTCGAGAACGCGCTGCTGGTCCTGATGGACTCGCGCACCGCCGTGGACGACCGGCTCTTCGAGGCCCGACGCGACATCCCCGACCACCGGCAGGGCACCCGGGTCCGCACCGAGATCATGCGCAAGGTCGGCACCGAGCTCAGCTCGGCGAAGATGCGCGCCCAGTACGACCGCCTGGTGCGCTCGAACATCCGGGTCACCGTGGCCGTCAAGGGGCGGCGGTTCTGGAACCGCGCGCGGCTCTTCGTGGTCGAGGTCAACGGGAACCTGCTGGGGCGCGCCGACGGCAACGTCGCCGCCACCGACAGCGACGTCTCCGTCGACCTCCAGGTCGAGGGAAGCCTGGGGGCGGCCACCGAGTGGGCGCAGGAGACCGTCGCCTTCACCAGCTTCGACGCCGGGCTCAAGGTCGAGGTGGTGCCCCTGGTCAAGTTCAGCCTCACCGACTCCTACACCGAGTTGGAGGGCGGCCGCGAGAAGTCCCGCGAACTGTCCACCGAGGAGACCGAGTTCCGCCGTACCACCACCGCCGCCGACGCGGCCGCGCTGCCCCGGTACGACGCCGTGTACGGCATCTCGATCACCGAGCTCGACACGAACGGCAAGCAGCTCAGGCGGCTGGTCCACCAGGTGGACGACGAGGTCGCACCCGTCGTGCCCAAGGCGTTCACCGCCCCGGACCAGGGGCTGGACGGCTACCTCGACGGGCTCGACGAGTTCGGCCGGATCGACGCCGGCACCGCCGAACGGCTCCGGGACCACCGCGTCCGGTTCGACCTCACCGGCACCTCCGGGGTGTCCCTGCACCAGGCCAACCTCGAACGCCTCGTCGCGCCGGTGCTGGCCGTGGTCCGCGAGCACGACGCGAAGCACGGCATCCACCGCGAGTTCACCGAGTACATGGCGATCGAGACCCATGTCCGCGACGCCATGGACAACGCCTACTTCGGCTCGCACCTGGACCGGCTCACCGGCAGCTCCGGCATGCCGATGCACCTGCCGCACCTGCGCCACGTGCTCCCCCGCCCCCGCAACTGGCACCGCGGCAGGGTCCCCAACGTCAAGTCCGCCCTGGACTTCTCCGTCTTCTTCGTCCCCACCACGGTCCCCACCCAGCGGCAGCCGGCCGCCGCGGACCCGGCCACGCGGGAGGCGAAGGCGCGGGCCGGCGGCCTGGGCCGGCGGCTGCACGAGGGGGCGACGGAGCAACGGCACGGGGAGTACGGGCAGTTCTTCTCCAGCATGAAGCTCGGCCCGGAACTGGACATCGCCGGGAACAGCGCCGGCGTCCCCGGCCCGCAGGGGCGGTTCGCGGTGGTCGCCTCCCAGGAGGCGTACACCGAGCACAGCGCCGAGAGCTTCACCATGGAGGAGGTGCTCAAAGGCGGCATCGACACCACCCACATGTCCGCGGTGGTCAAGGTCACCTACAGCACCCGCTTCAGCCACCGGGAACCGGTCTCCTCCTCCGGGCACTGGTTCATGGGCGGCGGCGTCAGCCAGTTCGAGCTGCCCGCCGCCCTGCGCGAGCACCTCACCGCGGCCGACCCGCTGGCGGCGTGGACCCCGGCCGTCGAACGGCCCGACACCACCGACGCCGACCGCGCCGCCCTGCGCCGGCCGCTCTCCCCCTCCCTGGCCTACGACACCGGGCACGTCCGCGTCGTCGTCCCGCCGGAGGCGATCGCGACGACGGGCGGCGTCGCCGGCTGGGTGGCCAGGACGCTGGTGGAACGCGGCCTGATCGACGCCCGGTTCATGACGGCCGGCACCGACCCGGTCCGCCAGAAGATCACCGCCGCCTACGACGAGACCGCGCTGGCCGGACAGGTCGCCGAGCTGATGAGCACCGGCATCCCGGTCCACCTCGACCGGCCCCTGCTCGGCGACCGGCGGCTGACCGTCCTGCTGAAGGGCACCAGCCTCACCCGCGGCCCCCAGTACGTCCGCTCCTCCGACACCGGCCGGACCACCTTCGGCGGCAGCGCCGTGATCTCGAAGGGCCAGGTCAACGAGAAGATCACCACGTACGGCATGGGCCTGGTCGCCACCGGCGAGGGGGTGGTCGGCGAGGAACCGGAGGCCGCGCTCGCCCCCCAGGGCGCGCTGCGCTACGACCGGGGCCAGGACGTCGGCAAGGAACAGGTCGGCGAGACCGAGGACCTGCGCCGCCTCACCGGCGCCCACCCCGACGAGGCGAAGGCGCCCACCACCGACACGTACGCCGACCGCGTCGCCCTGCACCTCCAGATCAGCGTCGACCACGTCCCCGCCCAGCCCCTGCGGACCATCACCAGCACCTCCAAGCGGTCCCACGCCGCCCTCTCCCACGCGCTGGCCGCCAAGCCCGACCGGACCCGGCTCGACGTCGAACGAGGCACCCGCACCCTCGACAACGCCGACGGCACCCGCGACTTCATCCTCGAAGAGCTGATGCCCGGCTCCGCCCTCGTCCCCATGGAGGTCGACCGGTCGCTGACCGTCCCGGCGTCGGCCCCACGGCTCCCCGCTCCGCCGGCACCCGCGTTCGGCTACACGCTCACGGCCGGCACACCGAAAGCCGACGACCTCAACAAGGCCCTCGCGGAACTGGTCCACCCGGTCAGCATCGAGACCGCCAACGCCGCCTTCCACGCCCGCTACGCCGGAACCGACTCCAACACCCCCGCCGCCCTGCGCCGCAAGCCCGTCCAACCCCGGCGGTACACCGAGCGCCACCCCAGCAAGGAAGCCTCCTACTCGCTGACCGGCAACAAGGGCCGCGCCGTCGCGCAGTCCCTGGCCCGGCGCACCGCCCGCGACAAGCTCCCGCTGATCCTGGACCACGCCTACGACATCCTCACCGAACCCAGCACCCGCGTCACCTACGGCGCCGACGTCCTCACCGCACGCCCCCTCCCCGTCGAGTCCTTCACCCGCATGACCGGGCTGACCGTCGACGCCTTCAACGCCGAGACGATCACCGCCACCGGCAACGTGCGGGCGACGCAGGCGTCGATGGACCCCTACGCCGCCGCGGGCGAGAACGAGGGCGAGATCGCGGTACCGCACTTCTCGACCTACACCACCGTCACCCCGTCGTCCCTCACCTCCAAGCACACCGAGGACAACCGGCGCGTCCAGGCGAACTTCGTCCCCTACGTCCTCGAACTGCGCGACGTCCTCCACTCCCGCGGCCTCACCTACGAACTCACCACACCGGGCCGCGCCGTAGCGTTCCTGGAGTACCGCCACGCCGTCGACCTCGCCACCCGGTTCCCCGAGCGGTTCACCCACCCGGACAAGGCGACCGCGACCCCCGCAGCCGCCCAGGAGGACACGGCGCCGCCGACCGGGCCGGAGGCGGCAGCGGCAGCTCCGGCGGTGTCGGAGCCGGAGCCGGTGGCGGAGCCGGAGCCGGTGGCGGTGGCGGAGCCGGTGGCCGCCGAGGGGGTGCGGAGCCCGCGCCCGGAGGACGGTCCGGACCTGTTCAGGTACCCCCTCGACGGCGGGGACGGCGGGGACGGCGGCCTGCTGGAGGCCGAACTGGTCGAGCTGGAGGCCGGGTTCGCCCGCCGGAGCCCGGCTGCCGTGGCCGCCGCCGAGGAGCTGGCCGACCGCCTCGGCCGCCGGGTGGCCGCGGCGGTCAGGGAACGCTGGGAGGCCGAGGCCCTGCCCCCGGCCCGGCTGGAGCTGCGCATGGCCGACACCACCCGGTTCACGGCGGCGATGGCGCTCTCCCGCGCGGTGGTCCACGCCCTGCACCACCGGGCGTCCGTCGTCGTCGGCCCGATGAGCCCGATCGAACTCTGCCCGTAGCGGCGGGGTCCGGGTCCGCCTCCGGGCCCGGGTCCGCCTCCGGGCCCGAGGCTGTCCGGCACCGTTCGGCCGTAACGGCCCCGTGGGCGGGGAGAAGGAAGCAGACTGCGGGTGAGCGCCCGCCCGGTCCGTGGCCGGGCCCGGACGAAGGCGCGCCTCCGGCAGGAGACCGCCGAGCGGATCGCGACGCGTCGGACCGACGGGGTCCGACCACCGCGCCGTGGTCGACGGCACCGACGCAAGGAGCAGCACCCCCGTGACCGAAGAGACCATGACCGAAGAGACCATGACCGAAGAGACGTGGACCACGATCAGCCGTCTCGTGCGGTGGCTGGACGAGAAGGACAACGCCGCGACTACGGAACAGGTCCGGCTGCTGCGGCTGTTCAAGCTCCAGGAGGAGGTCGGCGAGGTCGCCCAGGCCACCATGGGCGCGGTCGCCGCGAACCCGCGCAAGGGCGCCTCGCACACCTGGGAGGACGTCCAGCACGAGCTGTGCGACGTCATCCTCACCGGCATGGTGGCCCTGCGGACCCTGACCCCGGACGCGGGAAAGGTCTTCCAGGAGCGGCTGGGCGTCGTGGCCGAGCGCTCCCTCTCCTGATCGCACGGGTCGGCCGACACCGTTCGCCTGCCCGGAGCAGGCGAACGGCCCGCCTCCCCCCACCGTGTCCAGGGGAAGCGGGCCGTTCACGTGACGGCGGCGGCGTTCCTGCCGGGTCAGCTGCCGCCGGATTGGGACGGGCCGAAGAACTCGATCTCCGCGATGGCGACCTGCTTCTCCTTGGAGGGCTGGTAGGCGGTCTCCAGGGTGAAGCGGACCTTGATGACGTCGTCGTAGCGGAAGCCGCGGGGCTGGCCGCCCGCGCCCTCGTCGAGGACGATCTCGCTGGTCGTGGTCTTGCCGTTGGCCTCGGTGACGGTGGCCTCGACGCGGTGCGGGAGGGCCTCCTGGGTGTTCTGGTCGGCTCGGTTGGAGACGCCCGGCGTGATGATCAGGTCCAGCAGCCGGGTCGGTTCGTCGAACGACGCCTCGATCCACTGGCCCTGGCCCGACTCGGACACCCCCGGGCCCCACCAGGTGTTGTTGAACTCGTCGAACGCCAGCCCGGGCTTGTGGCCGGCGAAGAAGCGGGACGCCGTGACCTGGTCCGGGGCGACGGGGGCGCGCTTGGCGAAGTGGTCGCGGGTGGCCTGGACGCCCTTGGGGATGTTGACGGCCAGCACGATCACCAGGGTCAGGACGATCGCCGCCCCCAGCCAGCCCAGTACCCGGTCGAAGGTGTGGCGCAGCCGGGGGCGCTCGCCGGCCCACGGGGTCTCCCTGTTGCGGAAGTCCAGCAGCCGCCGCCACCACGGCAGCCGTCCCGGGGCCTGCTGCTCCCCGGCCATGGACATCGCGCACCGGGCGCAGAAGTGCCGGTCGGGCCGGTTCCGGGTGCCGCACCAGGGGCAGGGCACGCCGCCGTCCACGCCCAGTTCCTCGCCCGGGGCCTGGACGGTCTGCGGGCGCTGGGGGGCCGGAAGGCCGGGCAGGACCGGGGCCACGGAGGGCGTCGCGACGGGCTCGGGGTCGGCGACCGGGACGAGCAGGCGGCGGGCGCGGTCGGACATGCCCTCGGCGTCCGACAGCCGCAGGTTCTCCAGGGTGTCGTTCTCGGACGCGGCGGCCCCGTCAGCGCCGTGTCCGGCGGGCGAGCCGGGCGCGGGCGGGCCGAACGCCGGCGGCCCGAACGCGGGCGGACCGAACGCGGGCGGGTTGGCGGTGGGCACGCCGTACTGGGCGGCCTGGGCCGGGACGCCCGCGTCCCCGCCGGACCCGGCGGCGTACGCGGACCCCCAGGTACCCGCCGGCTGCGCCGCGGGCATCGGGTACTCGGGGCCGGGCGAGCCCCCCGGGGTGCCGGGCAGGCCCGTACCGCCGCCGGGCGCGGGGTAGGCGTCCTGGGCGGGGTAGGCGGTCGCCGGGGCGGCCGGCGGCACCAGCCGGGGCGGCACGAACGACGACGCCCCTCCCTGCCCGGGCACCGCCGCCCCGCCGGGGTCCCCGCCGTACGTGCGCGGGTCGCCGGCCCGTCCGGCGGTGTCCGCCCCGGCGCGCGGCGCGGCCTCCGGCTCGGTACGCGGCGCGGGCTCGGTACGCGGCGCGGGCTCGGCGCGCGGCGCGGCGGCCGCCCGTTCCGACCAGCTCAGTACGGCCCCGCACGCGTCGCAGAACGACACGCCCGGTTCCGCGCGGGTGCCGCATTCTGCGCAGTTCTGCGTGGTGGTCATCTCTCCGGGGTCCTTTCGGCGGCGCCGGCGGTCACCTCGACCGTGTACGGCATGTGGGCGGGCCGGGCGGCGGCGACGAGGTGGTCCAGGCGGTAGTGGTCGGCCGGGGTCGGGTCCGGCAGCCTCAGGTGGACGTGCAGGCGCGGGCGGGACTCGCCGGGGATCGGGCCCAGCGGACGGGCGCTCCAGCCGGCGCCGCCGCTCTCGGTGATCTCCGGTTCGACGCCGAAGGCGAGCCGGACCGCTTCGGCCAGGCCGCGCCGGGTGCCGCGGATACGGTGCAGCCGCGCGGCGGTCGCCACGGCGGCGCGGAGCAGCGGTTCGGGTTCGGTGCCGTCGGTCTCCGCGCCGACCCAGCCCGCCAGCCAGCGGGCGAAGTCCACGGGGGTCAGGTCCGGCCGGAAGTAGGTGTCGAGGCAGTCGAGCACGCTGTGGATGGGTGCGACCACCTCGTCGAGCCCGGCGACGAAGCGCTGCGCGAGGTCGTCGTCGGCGAAGACGGCGGGCAGCATCGTACCGATCGGCGCCGACGACTCAAGGCCGTCGATGGACCCTCTCATCCGCGGCTCAGGCCCTTCCGCTCGGTGGGCACCAGGGAGCTGTCCCCGATCACCCGGACGCGGTGGTCGAAGGAGAACACCAGGGACGGCGCCGAGAGGTCGATGCGGTCCGTGGCCTCGCCGCGCTTGCCGGTCAGCGGGTCGGCGGGGTGCAGGACGACCTCGTCGACCAGCTCGACGCCGGGGACCCGCTGGAGCACCGCGAACGCCTCGCCGGCCTGCACCGGCCGGCCGAACGGCCACCCCTTGCCGTCCGCGCCGCCGGTCAGCGGGTCGAGGTGCCGGTAGAGGGCGTCGTGCACCCGGCGGCGCACGAGGTCGGTGTCGACGCCGCGGAAGGCGTGCACGGTGGCCACCACGGTGACGCCCTGGTAGTACGGCGGGCCGACCGCCAACCGGGTGCCGATCAGGCGGCGTTCGTCGAGGTGGCGGGTGATGCGCTCCAGCAGGGAGTCGCCGGGGACGAGTTGCTCGAAGCGCAGCCGGCCACCCGGGTCCGGCACCGCCTGCGGTACCACCAACACCCTTACAGCGTAAGCGCCGTGCTCGCTCTCCTCGCCCTCCAGACAGGTGATGCGCGCGGTCTCGGGGGCGGCGCGGCGGGCCAGCTCCTCGTAGTCGCGCAGGGTCACCGCCCGCTCCTGGGCGCGCAGCGTGATCGGGGCCCGGGCCTTCGCCTCCTCGACCGTCTCCCCGTCCACACCCCCGCGCGCCGCCTCGCGGTTGACGACCTCCGAGACGTAGGGGATGGAGGTGCGCAGTATCTGGACGGCGCCGCGCGCCACGTTGCCCGCGCGGCCGCCGCCGGTGCGGTAGCGGCGGGCGCGGATGGGCGAGCCCTTGGGGGCGACCATCCCGTACTGGCGGAGCGAGCCGTCGGGTTCGCGCACCGCCGGCCCGAAGGCGATCTCGCCGGTGGTGGCGTCCACGGTGATGTGGCGGTCGGCCGGGCCCGAGGCGGCGAAGTTCTGGACGACCTGCCAGTCCTGCCAGCCCTCGTGCTCGGCGGTCTGCAGCAGCACCGGCGGGGTGTCGCCGACCACGGGCGCGTGCGCGAGCCGCAGCCGCTGGCCGGGCAGCCCGGTGGACTCGCCGAGCGCCTCGTCGTACACCGTCTCGGCGTGGACGGCGGGGGTGGTGCCGCCGATCGTGCAGGCGTCGGCGGCCCGGACGGTGGGGGAGGTGGTGTAGAAGGGCTGGCCGTGGAGGGGTTCGGTGACCCGGCAGCGGAGCCAGCCGCCCTCCTTGCCGGCGTTGCGGGACAGCACGTGCCCGCCGGGGATGTGCAGGATGACCTCGCCGGGCCGGTTGAGGCCGCCGGTGCCGTCCCGGTCGACCACGCAGGGCTGCCAGCCGTCCTCGGTCCACGCCTCCCAGACCAGGGGCGGCTGCCGCGGGTCCACGCCGACGCCGTCGACCCGGCTGTCGAGGTTCAGGGCGACGGCGCAGTGCGGCACGGCGCTGGTCAGGCCCAGCAGCATGCAGTCGCCGGGGGCGGGCGCCTCGGCGAAGCACAGCACGTCCTTGTCCTCGTCGGCGAGGTCGTGCGTGCGGTCCACCGACGGCTCGCCCCGGCGCTGCACCAGCAGGTGGCGCAACTCGCAGTTCCAGACGACCAGTTCGCGCTCGGTGGCGAAGACGACCGCCTCCTCGTCCGCGGTGCGGGTGGTGGCCGCCTCGGTGCCGACCGGCATCGTCACCGGTTCCTCCTGCGGCGCCGAGAGCCAGAAGGTCACCTCGGTGCGGGCCGCGGAGGGCGGGAACAGGGTGATGCCGACCAGGTCCAGGAAGGCCAGGTGGTTCTTCTCCGGCACCCGGTTGAGCCGGTAGACGATCTGGTCGGCCATGTGGGCGACCGTCTCGACGAGCGTGATGCCCGGGTCGGAGACGTTGTGGTCGGTCCACTCCGGGGCGCGCTGCTGGATGTAGCGCTTGGCGTCGTCGACGAACTGCTGGAAGCGGCGGTCGTCGAGGTTCGGGGAGGGAAGGGCCATCAGCGGTCGCTTTCGGAAGGGCCGCCCGGGCCGGGGCCGGCGTCGGGCTCGTCGTGGGACGGAATGACGTAGAACGGGAAGACGAGGCTGCGCGGGTTGTTGGTGCCGCGGATCGAGTAGCGGACGTCGATGTAGAGGACGCTCTGGTCGGTGCCGGCGGAGACCTCGACGTCCTCGACCCTGATCCGCGGCTCCCAGCGGTCCAGGCTGACGTGGACCTCGTGCTGGATACGGCCCGCGGTCTGCTCGTTGACCGGCGCGAACACGAGGTCGTGGATGGCGCAGCCGAAGTCCGGCCGCATCGGCCGTTCCCCGGGCGCTGTCGACAGGACCAGCCTGATCGCCTCCTCGATCTCCCGTTCCCCGCTGACCAGGGCGATCCCGCCGGTGGGTCCGATCCGCAGAGGGAACGACCAACCGGAACCGACGAACTGCTCGGCCATCAGTTCTGCACCCGCCTTCCAGGGGGGTTCACGCTCATATCGGCAGCGGAATGTTGTTGACCAGCACCGCGGGGGACTCGATCAGGGTCGAGGCCGCCTTGATCGTCGTGTTGAGGATCGAGCTGATCTGCACGGTTCCCTCGCCGGTGAGCATCGCGGCGCCCACGGCGTTCATGTTCAGCAGGCCCATCGCGTTCAGTGACATCTCGCCCATGGCCCTGATGCTGACCACGCCGTCGCCGCTGATGCTGAGGGGGCCGCCGCTCTTGATCGTCATGGCGCCCCGGGAGCTGAGCGAGAGGTCCGCACCCGCCTCCACCGACACCGACCGGCTGCCCTTGATCGTCACCTCGCCCTTGCTGTCGATGACGATCTCGGTGTTCGTCCGGTCCAGGTGGACGCGCAGCTGCCCGTCCCCGGACACCAGCCGGACGCCCTGCTTGCGGCCGCCGGTCTTCTGGCTGAGCAGGTCCAGCCGGTTGCCGTCCCGGTCGGAGACGGTGTGCCGGCTCGCCTTCTTGCGCGCGGTGTCGTGCAGCGGGACGTCGCCGACGGTGGTCGGCTTGTCCTTGCCGTTGTAGAGCCCGCCGATCACGAACGGGTGGTCGAGGGCCCCCCGGTCGAACGCGACGAGCACCTCGTCGTTGACGTCCATCGGGAAGACCCCGCCGCCGCCGAGGCCGCCCATCTGCACCGTCCGCGTCCAGTCGCTGACGTAGCTGTCGTCCAGCCACGGGAACCGCAGCCGGACGCGCCCCTGCTTGAGCGGGTCGTTCACGTCGGTGACCAGGGCGTTGGCCACGCTGGGCAGCCGGGGGGCGGTCTCCGCGCCGCCGGAGGTGAGCCCGTACAGCGAGCGCCACTGGCGGCCGCTGACCGTCACCCACGTCTCGTAGTGGCTGCCGTCGCCGAAGACGTGCCGCACCGAGGTGGCCGTGTACTTGCCCTCGAAGGGTTCGCCCACCTCGGACAGCGCCACCGGGACGCCCGGCCGCAGCTTGGGGTTGCCGCGGGCGACGACCTCCACCTCGGCGAACGCGGAGGTGACGTCGTCGGCGAGCGCGTCGGCGGCGAACTTCACCTCGTTCTGCTTGTCGTACGGGGTGCCCGTGTCGACCAGCTTCGCCGTGCCGAACTTCGCGGCGACCGCGCCCGGCGTCGTGCCGATCCCGATGGCGGGGTTGGAGGTGGCGGGCGAGACCGCGCTGAGCTTCGTCTTCGTCGTGACGTCCCAGCCGCGCGACTCGACCTTGCCGACCTGGTCGGCGGCGGTGACGGCGGCCCGCAGCCGCAGGATGTCGTGGCCGGCCTGGAGCACGAACGGGCTCTTGTCGCCGTCGGTACTCGGGGAGGGGGCACCGGAGGACGGCTTGGGCCGCACGAACTGGAACCTGCCGTCCGCGTCGACGGACATCACCATCTCGTTCTCGTCGGCGAGCCGCGCGAGGAAGTCCCAGTCGGTGACGTTGGACTGGCTGATGAACTCGTACACCGTCCTCGTCGACTCGATCCGCCCGATCGGCACGCCGTCCTGGGCGGCCAGTTTCCGGGCGATGTCGGACGCGCTCTGGTTGCGGAAGGCGGCCACCCGGCGCTGGCGCAGCAGGCGGTGCCCGAGGTCGTAGCCGCGGATGACGGCGAAGGTGCCGGTGCCGTCGTAGTCGACCTCCAGGCCGGTGACCTCGCCGGTCAGCAGCCGGTCGGCGGCGCCCTTGCCGTCGGCCACCGGGGCGAGGGTCACCGGGGTGCCGAAGGTGACCCCGAGCTTGCCGAGGATCTTCCGGTACGGGTCCCGGAAGCTGAGCCGGAACGCGGCCGGGACGCCGACGCCCTGGTCCACGTAGGCGTCGACCAGCGCGCTGGTGTACTGCGACGGCACCTTGGCGCCGCCGATCCTGACGTCGATGACACTGGAGAACGCGGGGCGCACCATCAGCCGCGCACCTCCTCGGCGGCGGGCAGCACCAGCTCGACGCCGGTCGGCAACTGCCCCGGGTTGTCGATGCCGTTGGCCTCGGCGATCGCCCGCCAGGCGCCGGCGTTGCCGTACTCCCGCCACGCCAGCGACTGCAGCGAGTCGCCCGCCACGACGCGGTGCACGCGCTGCGCGGTCAGCGCGCCGGACGTCGGGTTCTGGTTCGGCGTCTTGCCGGGGATCTCGTGCAGTTGCAGCCGGCAGGTGGCGCGGATGGGGACGCCGGTGGTGCCGAAGACCGTGTACGAGGCCTCGACGGCGCTGACGTACCCGATGAACCGGGCCGTCGAGAACGACCCCCACTGGAAGAGCACCCACGGCGGCGAGGGCTGCTTCGCGGCGACGCTGCTCGCGGTCACCTCGCAGCACTCCAGCAGCGACTCGACCTTCTTCAGCACGGCGTTGCCGGTCGGGTCGCCGGAGGAGTCGAGGAAGATCTCCACGCTCATCTCCATCGCCTCCACCCCCATGAACTCCGGCAGCGAGCCGTCCCGTTCGATCTGCGCCGGGGTCGACACCCAGTTCGCCCGGCGGCTCAGCGAGAGCTGCGACGGGTTGAAGTCGAAGGCGAACGTCCTGATGATCCCGCCGGGCATGGTGCTGTCGCCCACCGGGGGTTCGTGAATCGCCAGGCTGGCACGGACCAGGCTCTTGCCCGCGCCCTTGGAGCCCACGGCCATGGTGCGCCCTCCCTCAGTCCTCGGTTCTCAGTCCTCGGTTCTCGGTTCTCGGTCCCCGGCGCTCAGCCCCCGGTGCCATGTCCCCGGTGCCCGGCCTCCGGTCCCCGGTGCTCAGTCCGTGAACCCGTGGTGGGCGATCTCCAGGACCTCCGTGGCCACCGCCGGGTTGGCGGGGTCCAGGGTGGGCCCGGTCCACCGCACCGGCAGCACCTCGATCAGCCCCCAGCTCGCGACCTGCGAGCCGTCCGCGCGCAGCGCCGCGATCTGCGCCGTGGGCCGCTTGATCCCGGTCTGCACGGACGAGATCCACTTGGCGACCTTCGTCGTGTCCGGGGTGAGCGGACGGGTCAGCCGGATCGTGGAGAACGTGACCCGGGTGGGCAGCGCCCAGACGAAGCCGTTGTTGCCGCCCTCCTGGCGGTGCTCGACCTCCACCTCCGACGCCAGGCCCTCGCACCCGTTGAAGTAGCCGAGGCTCTCACCGTCGATGCTGAGGGAGAACCAGATGGTCGAGCCCGGGTCCTGGCTGGGCATCTGCGGCGGGCCTTTCTGTCGTGCGGGGCGTCGTTACGGGGAGCTGGGCGGTTCGGGCCGTCCGGCGGTCGGCGGCGGGGTCAGCGGCGGGGGTCGCGGAGCTTGCCGATCCGCTCGCGGTCCAGCCGGAGTTCGGTGCGGATCAGCCGCGTGATGCGGCCGATGAGCTGGTGCGCCAGCTCGTCGAGCTGGTACTCGGTGAGCTGCTTCGGGTCGAAGGCGCCGTCGGGCACCGCCGTGTACTCCGGCGGCGGTGGCGAGGAGTAGGGGGGCGGCGGGTCGTACGGGGGCGGCGCCGACGACTCCGCCGACGAGCCGGGGGTGTACGGCGGTGGTGGATCGGCGGGGCGGTGCGTCCGGCCGGACACACCGCTGAAGGTGCCGGCGACCGTGGCCGCCGCGGCGGCCGCGAGGGCGCCGACGGTGGACCTGGCCGACCGGTGCGGGGCCGGGCCGCCGGCCGGACTTCCGGCCGTCCTGCCGGACTTCCGCCCGAAGCGCTGGACGACCGGCATCGCGGTGTCGGGAGCCGAGTGCGCCGAGGGCGCCGAGAGGGAGGCCACCGGGAGCGGGGAGCTGCCCGAGGCCCCGGCCGGCGCTGCCGGGCGGCGCAGTGGAACGACCTTCGCGGGAGCCGCCTTGGCGCTGCGCTGCACCGTGCCCGGCAGAGCGGGAGTCGAGGCCGTGGGCAGCGCCACCGGGCCGGGCACGCCGGACGGCGGAGACATCGGCGGCTGCGGCTGCGGCACGGCTGCGGGGGGCGGGGCCGACGGCAGGGCGGACGGCTCCGGACGGTGCGCGGTGCCGGCGGGCACGGCGCGCACCGGGGCGCCGAGGGGCGAGCGCCGCGGGGCCGGGGCCTGTGCCGGTGCCGGGTTCGCGGCCGGGCCCGGGGCGGCTGCGGCCCGCTGGACGCTGGGGGCGGCAGCGGGGGCTCCCGCCGCCGGTCGGACGGCCGGCGCGAACGGCCCTGCCGGTGCCGGAGGTATCGGCGGCGCCGAGGCCACGGCGGGCGCGGCACCGGTCGGGCCCGGCGAGGCCGGGCGGGCCGGGGGCCGGGAGGCGAGCGGGGCTCCCAGACCCAGGCGCGACACCGGACGGGCGGCGCCCCGCTCGACGGCACTCCGCTGGACGGGGCTGCTCGGCTGGACGGGGCTCGGCTGGACGGCACTTCGCTGGGTGCTGCCCTGCTTGGTGGTGCTCCGCTGGACGGGGCTCGGCTGGACGGGGCTCGGCTGGACGGCGGGACCCGCGCCGGGCGCGACGTCGGACGGCCCGGAGCCGGCCGGCTGCCGGGGGGAGCCGTCCGCCCCGCCCGGAGCGCCGGAGGGGTTCGCGTCCGCGGTCGGCCGGGGCCCCGGCGGCGGGGCGGCCACGCCACCGGAGGCGGTCACCGCGCGCTGTACGGGGGTACCGGCGACGGGAGCGGCGAGCGGTCCCGTGGCGGCGGCCTCCCCCGTCGGCGCGGGCCCGGCCGCCGGGATGCTGCTGGGAGGGACGGCCGCCCGTTGTACGGGGGTCCCCGGCGCCGGAGCCGCGGGTGCCCCGGCGGCAGACGTGGCGCGCGGGCCGCGCGAGGCGACCGGTGCGGAGACGGGCGCCCCGAGGCCGGGGCGAGGCGCTGCCGCCCGGCCGCCGACGGGCGCTGCGGGCAGCGCGGGTCGCGCGGGCGGCGTGGGGCTGCCGCTTGACGCCGACCGCCGTTGGACGACGGGGGCCGGCCCTGAGGCGGTCGCGCCGGCCGGGCTCCCGTTGGCCGGACTTGCGTTGGCCGGGCTCCCGTTGGCGGCCGGGGAGGCCGTCGGGCCTGCCGAAGCCGCCGCGCCCGCCGGGGCTCCGCCGGTGCCGGAAGCAGTGCCGGATGCGGTGCCGGAAGCAGTGCCGGATGCGGTGCCGCGTGGCCGAGGGGACGGCTTGCCCTGCCCGGCCTGCTCGCCCGCGCCTCGCACGGACGGCATGGCGCCGCCGCCTCCGGCGGGGGCACGGCGGCGGGGCACGGCGGAGGGGCACGGCGGAGGGGGCACGACGGAGGGGGCACGACGGCGGCGCGCTGCACCGGGACGTCACCGCCCGCCGCATCCGCGCCGCCGCTCGCGGCAGGGCGGCGGGGCGCGGCCGGAGGGGTGGAGCCCCCCGAGGCACCGGGGTTGCCGCCTGGGCCCGAGCGCCCGGAAGGGCTGCCACCCGGGCGGGTGGCGGTGCCCGTGGTGCTCCGCGCGGCCGCTTCGGGCCGCACCGGCGGCGTCCTCACCTCGCCGGTGTCCAGGGCACGCCGCACCGCCGGGGCAGGTCCGGCGGGGCTGGTGCCGCCGCCCGGCGGCCTCTCCGCCGTACCGCCCGTACGCGTGGCCACCGCCCGCTGCACCGGGGCGGCGGGCGGTTCGGTCCTGGGAGCGGCACCTGCGGGGTGGGCCTCGGCCTCACCAGGCCCGGCAGGCGCCTGCCCGGCCGATGTCCGCGGGGCCGACGCCCGCGGGGCCGACGCCTGCCCGGCTCCGCCCGCGGGGGCCGGGCTCCGCCGGGCCACCGGCAGTACCCGCCGCTGGACCGCCGTCGGCGCGCCGTGCGCCCGCGTCAGGGATGTCGGCCGGGGGGACGGGCTCGCCTGCACCGGCGTCACCCGCGGCCCCGAGGGCGGCTGCGGCGCGGCAGCCGCGTTCGTGAGGCCGCCCGTGAGGGCCCTGGCCTGCTCAGGGGCGGGATCGGGTCCCGCCGTCGGCGCCAGGCCGCTCAGCGCGGAGGGTCGAACCGCCGCAGCGCGCTGCACCGCCGCCGTACGGCCGCCCGTGCCGCTCGTCGTGCCCGTACCGCCCGTACCGCCCGAGGCGGCTCCCCGGGCCACCGGGGCCACCGCCGCGACGGACCGGCCGCTCCGCGCCGGGGGGAAGCCGGGGCTCACCGGGGCCGCGTCCGGTCCGGGCGCGGCGGGGCTCGGGGGAAGCGCCCGCAGCGGTACGGCGGGGGCCCGCTGCACGACCGCCTCGGCACCCGCCAACGGCAGGGCGCCCGCGAGGCGTTCGAGCCCGGAGACCGGTCGGGCCGACACCGTGGGTGCCGCCGCGCCGAGGATCGAGGTCGACTCCCCGTCCAGGACCGCGTGGGACGCCGTGCCCATGAACGAGGGGTTCTGCCACGTGGGCAGCCGGCCGCCGAACCCGGAGTCCGCGACGCCCGCCCGTCCGGTGGCCAAGGCCCGCTGGATCGGCGGCAGTCCGGCCCAGGACGCCGCCACCGGCACCACGACCGCCGGCCCGGCCCCGCTCCGGCCGCCTTGGCCGCTGGTGCCGCTCTGTCCGCCCTGGCCGCCCTGGCTTCCGTGCCCGGACGCCTCACCGGCGGACGGTGCCTCGCCGGCGGACGGTACGCCGGAGGGGCCCGCCTCCGTCCCATCCGCTCGGCCTCGCAGCCGCTCCAAGAACCCCACCGCTCAGCCCTCCGCTCCGGCGCGCGTCACCAGGGACGCGATCTCGTCCGTGTAGCGGCGGCGGTCGTGGTGTTCCAGGTCCAGGATCTGCTCCAGGCTCCAGTGGAAGTGGTAGGCGACGTACGCGATCTCCTCGTGCAGCCGGTCGTTCGCGTACGTCACGATTCCCCCAGGCGGCTCCCGCCGAGTTCGACCTCGAAGGGCTCGGAGCAGTGCGGGCACTCGACGGCGGCCCGGGTGTGGCCCTCCGCGTTGATCTGCCGGTAGAAGTCCTGGAGGAAGGCCAGGTCCGACGCGAACATGTTCTCCACGATGCCGTCGTGGACCATCGGGACGTCCCCGAGCCGGGTGATCACCCGGCCCAGGAGCACCACCGACAGGAACGCCGGGTTCTCCTGCACCCGCACGTCACGCAGCGGGACGAGTTCGTCCCGCGCCGTGGACAGCCGCATCACGCCGTCGCGGTGCACGACGCCCGACTCGTCCACGTACCCGCGCGGCAGCTGGAACGGGAACTCGGTGCGCAGCTGCCGCTGCTCCTCCCGCTGTTCCTGGCGTTGCTGCTGCGGGACCGGCGCGGCCGGCGCGGCCGCCGGCGCGGGCTGCGCCGGGGCCGTGCCGGACTCGCCGGCGGTGTCGCTGATCCTCGCGGCCGAACGGCGCATTACTCGATGACCAGTTCTTCGAACACGATGGTCACGGTCTCGGTGAGCGCCGAGGCCTCGCCGGCCTTCACCGTGCTCGCGTCGATCTTGTTGCACCAGGCGTTGCGCAGGTGGTAGCGCTTCACCGGGTTGTTCTGGAAGTCCATCATGATGATGGAGGCGTTCTTCCGGGCCGTGCTCATCTGGCCGGCGATCGACTCGTTGATCCACTGGGTGAACGAGTCCGACTGGGTCATGCCGCGGACGACGGTGCACGTCCCGTTCTTCTTCACACCCGGCATGTTCTTGACCACGTTCTGGCCGTTGGGGGTGTTCTGCTGGTAGGTGATGACGTCCTGCTCGATGCTCATGCCGCTGACCTCGGCGAGGTACTCGACCATGACGCCGTCGATCTGCAGGCCGAAGTTGTGTGAGGTGAGGGCGTCACCCGGCTGAAGGCTCATGTGTGTCGCTGTCCTTGTGAGGGTCTTTGGGGTGGCGGAGGCGTACGGCGGCGGAGGCCGGGCCCGGCTACTCCTCCAACTCCCCGCTGCCGCTGGAGAACTGCGCCAGCCGGAAGATCACGAACTCGGCGGGCTTGACCGGCGCGATGCCGATCTCGCAGACCACCCGGCCGACGTCCACCGACTCCGGCGGGTTGGTCTCCTCGTCGCACTTGACGTAGAAGGCCTCCTCGGGACGCCGGCCGAAGAGGGCGCCGCTGCGCCACTCGTTGACCAGGAACGCCGAGATGTTGCGCCGGATACGGGCCCACAGGGCGTGGTCGTTCGGCTCGAAGACCACCCACTGGGTACCGAGGAGGATCGACTCCTCCAGGTAGTTGAAGTACCGGCGGATGTTCAGGTAGCGCCAGGCCGGGTCCGAGGAGACGGTACGGGCGCCCCAGACGCGGATGCCGCGGCCGGGGAAGGCCCGGATGCAGTTGACGCCGATCGGGTTGAGCAGGTCCTGCTCGCCGCGGGTGATCTGGGTCTCCAGGTCCACCGCGCCGCGCACGACCTCGTTGGCGGGCGCCTTGTGCACGCCGCGCTCGGCGTCGTTGCGGGCCCAGATGCCGGCGACGTGGCCGCTCGGCGGGATCAGCACGGACTGGCCGCGGGCCGGGTCGAAGGACTTGATCCACGGGTAGTACAGGGCGGCGTACTTGGAGTCGTAGCCGGCCGTCTCCTGGCGCCACACTCGGATCTGACGGGCGTTCAGACTCGGCGGCGGGTCGATGACCGCGACCCGGTCGCCCATCAGCTCGCAGTGCGCGATCAGCCCGAGCTGGACGGCCTTGACGCCCTCCAGGTCGATCGCGCCGCGCTGGTAGGCGGCCATCAGGTCGGGCACCGCGACCATGGAGATCTCGTCCACGGCCTCCAGGCCGCCGAAGCCGGTGCGGTCCGCGGAGTCGCCGAGGTAGTGGGCGGGGCCGGGGTGCGACTCGTCCCGCTGCGCGGGGACGGCGGGCGCGGCGGGAGCGGGGGCCGTGAGGGCCACCGTCTGCGCGTCCGGCCGGGCCAGCTGTCCGGCCGGCACGGCCTCGGCCACGGTGATGAGCTTGGAGCGTTCCCGCACCTGCGTGACGACGTAGTTGCGGCCGCCCTTCTTGGCGGTCACCTCGAAGGTCTCGGCGGCCTTGTCGCCGTCCTTGACCGTCAGCCTGAACCGGTCGGCCGGACCCTCGTCCTCGGGGTGCGTGACCTCGACGCTCAGGGTGCCGGTGGTGCCGGGGGCGATGGCCGCCACCGTGAACCCGCCGAGCTGCTTGGGCTCGCCCGCCTCCAGCGCGGCCGGGGCGGTGGAGCCGTTCACCGCGGCACGGCCGGAGCCGGCGGCGCCGTCGATCGGGGCGCCCTCGGACGTACCGCCCACCCGGACCACGTAGGCCGCGGAGCCGCCGTTGTTGAAGAAGCCGTAGACGGAGTGCGCCAGGTAGTACCCGTCGGTGAACTCGCCGAACGACGCGACGTACTGGCTCCAGTTGGTGACCAGCGTCGGCTCGTTCAGCGGACCGCTCGGCGCGAGTCCCACGAAGGCCGCGACCGACGTGCCCACTCCCTCGATGGGACGCGAGCCGCTGGCCACCTCCTCGACGTAGACGCCGGGCGACAGATAGGACGGCATGTTCTGCTCTCCTCGGGGTACGAGACAGGAACAGTCCCAGCCTCACGCAGCGTGGACGCACGCCGAAACGTCCTTGGGTACCTGATCGGGGGCACCGCCCTTGCCCACAAGGGCAAGGCGTCCGCGGGCAGCGGCCCGGCGGGCCGAGGGCGACCGGCCTTGGCATACTCCCGCGGCTTGAGCACCGTCGGGTACACCCGGTGCCGCGAGTCCCGGCCGAGGACGAGGCGGACGCGGGCTCCCGGGAGACGCGGCGTTCCCCGCCGTCCGCCGGAGGGCGAGGACGGCCCGCGGTGAGCGGCTGGTGACGGCGTGGTTCGGAGCGGCGGCCGATCCTGGACCTGCCGCCCGCACCCGCGCTCCAGGACGCGTCCGTGATCCACCCGCGGCTGTCGTCGCCTGCTGGTTCGCGTCCGACGACTGGTCCTGGCCGCGCATACGAGTCCCCGCAAAGGCGTAGTGGCAGTAAATCCACAGAAGTACCGCGCCCCACAAGGACGGGGGATGGCCTGCGGGGCACACCTGGGGGCAACGCGTCCTGCCCGTGGGCGACCTGGGGTCCGGCAGGTCACCCACGCCGTCCCCGGCGCGCAACTCCCCTGCCCCGCAACCCCATGCCCCGACCGTCAGCGAGGACATAGCGTGGCCGGGTGAGCCTTTGGACTTCTCTGGAACCCACGTCGGCCACGGTCGATCCCGGCAACAGCACAACCGTGCGGCTCCGCGTCCGCAACACCGGCGACGTGGTGGACGAGTACCGCTTCGAACCGGTCGGCGACATCGCCCCCTGGACCACCGTGGAACCACAGAGCCTGCGGCTCTTCCCCGGCACCACCGGCACCGTAGACCTGACATTCACACCCCCGCGCACCCCGGACGCCACCGCCGGACCCAACCCCTACGCCGTACGCATCACCCCCACCGAACACCCCGAAGCCACCACCGTCCCCGAGGGCAACCTCACCATCACCCCCTTCACCGAACTCCGCGCCGAACTCGTCCCCCCCATCGTCAAAGGCCGCCTCCGCGGACGCCCCCGCCTCGCCGTCGACAACCTCGGCAACACCAAACTCACCGCCTCCCTCAACGGCGGTGACAACGGCGACCAACTCACCTACGACATCCGCCCCAGCACCATCCAGATCGAACCCGGCCGCGCCGCCTTCATCGCCACCACACTGAAGCCCCGCAAGATCATCTGGTTCGGAACCAAGGAGCAACGCCCCTACACCGTCTCCGTCGTCCGCTCCGGCAACCCACCCCTCCCCGTCGACGGCACCTACATCCAACGCGGCTTCCTCCCCCGATGGCTCGCCACCTCCCTCGGCCTGATCACCGCCCTCGCCATCACCTTCGTCGCCTTCTGGATCGGCCACAAACCAACCGTCTCCAGCCACGCCGGCGAGAAGACCGTCGCCGCCGGCGCCGTCCTCACCCCCACACCCACCCCCACCGCACCCCTCCCCACACCACCCCCACCACCGCGGCGGCCACCACACCCCCCGTCCAACCGACCCAGACCCAGACGCCGAACTCCGGTGGGTCAGGCGGCGGCAAGGTCACCACGGCCCCGAAGCCCAAGCCGGAAACCGCCGCGACCGTCGTGAACCGCCTCGCCGCCAACGACCCGACGGGACGGCACATCTGCTACCGCGCCTTCGTCAAGGGCGAGGGCTGGCAGCCCCCGGTCTGCGACGGCACCATGGCCGGCGACAGCCAGAGCGAGCCGATCACGTCGATCAACATCTCCGCGTACGGCGTCAGCGGCATGGACGCCAACGCCTTCGTCCACAACCCCGACTCCACCAACGGGCAGGGCAAGTGGGAACCGACATGGGCGGGCATCAAGGCCGACGGTGTGGACAACTACATCGGCAGCACCGCGCCGGACGCCCCGACCAT
Organism: Actinacidiphila yeochonensis CN732; assembly: GCF_000745345.1. Taxonomy (NCBI): domain Bacteria; kingdom Bacillati; phylum Actinomycetota; class Actinomycetes; order Kitasatosporales; family Streptomycetaceae; genus Actinacidiphila; species Actinacidiphila yeochonensis. The sequence goes on from NZ_JQNR01000005.1 coordinate 573,801, forward strand.
GTCCGCCTTCGCCGTCAACGTCGGCAGCGGGCAGGTCTGCCAGAACATCCGCCTGAACGGTGCCGACTGGGGCACCCAGGGATGCGCGGGTCCGCGAAGGGACTACACCTTCGGCGGCTCACTGGACAACTCCCGCTGGCTTGAGGCCGTTCAGCTCACGGTGCCGGCCGCCGCGCAGTGAGCCGGCCCGCGCTGAGGGCGGAGGTGGCGGCCTCCGGGAGCAGCCCGACCGAGGCTGCCGGAGACCAGGGGCCCGAACGGTCAGGCAGGTCCACCCCGACGGGCAACTCCCGCTGCCCCTACGCTTCCTGAACTACCCCCTCCAGGGCCCTAACGTGTCCGAGTGAGCCTTTGGACTTCCCTGGAACCCACGTCGGCCACGGTCGATCCCGGCAGCAGCACAACCGTGCGGCTCCGCGTCCGCAACACCGGCGACGTGGTGGACGAGTACCGCTTCGAACCGGTCGGCGACATCGCCCCCTGGACCACCGTGGAACCACAGAGCCTGCGGCTCTTTCCCGGCACCACCGGCACCGTAGCGCTGACATTCACACCCCCGCGCACCCCGGACGCCACCGCCGGACCCAACCCCTACGCCGTGCGCATCACCCCCACCGAGCACCCCGAGGCGACGACCGTCCCCGAGGGCAACCTCACCATCACCCCCTTCACCGAACTCCGCGCCGAACTCGTCCCCCCCATCGTCAAAGGCCGCCTGCGCGGACGCCCCCGCCTCGCCGTCGACAACCTCGGCAACACCAAACTCACCGCCTCCCTCAACGGCACCGACAACGGCGACCAACTCACCTACGACATCCGCCCCAGCACCATCCAGATCGAACCCGGCCGCGCCGCCTTCATCGCCACCACCCTCAAACCCCGCAAGATCATCTGGTTCGGAACCAAAGAACAACGCCCCTACACCCTCACCGTCAGCCGCTCCGGCAACCCACCCCTCCCCGTCGACGGCACCTACATCCAACGCGGCTTCCTCCCCCGATGGCTCGCCACCTTCCTCGGTGTCGTCGCCGCCTTCGTGCTCGCGTTCTTCGCCTTCTGGATGAGCCACAAACCGACGGTCGTCAGCGGCGCAGGCGAGAAGACGGCCGCGGCCGGCGCCGTCCTCACCCCCATACCCACCCCCACCGCACCCCTTCCCACGCCACCGCCCACCACCGCGGCGGCCACCACACCCCCCGCCCAGCCGACCCAGACGCCGAACTCCGGTGGCTCAGGCGGCTCCGGCGGCACCAAGGCCAGCACGGCCCGAAGCCCAAGCCGGAAACCGCCGCGACCGCCGTGAACCGCCTCGCCGCCAACGACCCGTCAGGGCGGCACGTCTGCTACCGCGCCTTCGTCAAGGGCGAGGGCTGGCAGCCCCCGGTCTGCGACGGCACCATGGCCGGCGACAGCCAGAGCGAGCCGCTCACAGCCCTCAACGTCGCCGCGTACGGCGTCAGCGGCACCCAGATCAACGTCCTCGTCCACGACCCCGGCTCCGCCGACGGCCAGGGCAAGTGGGAGCCGAACTGGACGCCCGTCACCGCCGACGGCAAGGACCTCTACTCCGGCAGCACCACGGCGGACGCCCCGGCCATGTCCGCCTTCGGCATCAACGTCGGCAGCGGGCAGACCTGCCAGAACATCCGCTTCACCGGTGAGGACTGGGGTACCCAGGGGTGCCAGGGATCACGGCCCACCTCCTGGAACTTCGGCGGCACCGGCGACAACGCCAAGACCCTTGAGGCGATCTGGATCACGGTGCCGGCCGCCGCCCAGTGACCCGGCCCGCACCAGGAGGGCGGCGGGAAGCAGCCGTGGCGGAGGGGCGCCCCGGGGCCCTTCCGTGGCCCTCTCCGTGGGGGCGGCCCGGCGAGGCTGCTCCCGGATCGGGCGTCCGAACGGTCAGCACGTCCATCTCGGCGGGCAACCGCCCCTGCCCCAACGCTTCCTGAACAAACCCTTGCCGGGGCCCTAACGTGTCCGAGTGAGCCTTTGGACTTCCCTGGAACCCACGTCGGCCACGGTCGATCCCGGCAGCAGCACGACCGTGCGGCTCCGCGTCCGCAACACCGGCGACGTGGTGGACGAGTACCGCTTCGAACCGGTCGGCGACGTCGCCCCCTGGACCACCGTGGAACCACAGAGCCTGCGGCTCTTCCCCGGCACCACCGGCACCGTAGCGCTGACATTCGCACCCCCGCGCACCCCGGACGCCACCGCCGGACCCAACCCCTACGCCGTACGCATCACCCCCACCGAGCACCCCGAGGCGACGACCGTCCCCGAGGGCAACCTCACCATCACCCCCTTCACCGAACTCCGCGCCGAACTCGTCCCCCCCATCGTCAAAGGCCGCCTCCGCGGACGCCCCCGCCTCGCCGTCGACAACCTCGGCAACACCAAACTCACCGCCTCCCTCAACGGCACCGACAACGGCGACCAACTCACCTACGACATCCGCCCCAGCACCATCCAGATCGAACCCGGCCGCGCCGCCTTCATCGCGACCACACTGAAGCCCCGCAAGATCATCTGGTTCGGAACCAAAGAACAACGCCCCTACACCCTCACCGTCAGCCGGTCCGGCAACCCACCCGTCCCCGTCGACGGCACCTACATCCAACGCGGCTTCCTCCCCCGATGGCTCGCCACCTCCCTCGGCCTGATCACCGCCCTCGCCATCACCTTCGTCGCCTTCTGGGTCGGCCACAAACCAACCGTCTCCAGCCACGCCGGCGAGAAGACCATCGCCGCCGGCGCCGTCCTCACCCCCGTACCCACCCCCACCGCACCCCTCCCCACGCCACCGCCCGTCACCGCACAGGCCACCGCGCCTCCGGCTCCGTCGACCCAGACGTCGAGCTCCGGTGGGTCGGGCGGCGGCAAGGCCACCACGGCCTCGAAGCCCAAGCCGGAAACCGCCGCGACCGCCGTGAAGCGCTTCGCCGCCAACGACCCGACGGGACGGCACATCTGCTACCGCGCCTTCGTCAGAGGCACGGGCTGGCAGCCCCCGGTCTGCGACGGCACCATGGCCGGCGACAGCCAGAGCGAGCCGATCACGTCGATCAACATCTCCGTGGAGGGTGTCAACGGCCTGAAGATCAACGCCTACGTCCACGACCCCACCTCGACCGACAACAAGGGTGTGTGGCAGCCGCAGGGCTGGACGAACTGGCACGTCGACGGCTTCGACCTCTACATGGGCAGCACGGAGGAGACCGCCCCGGACATGTCGGGCTTCGGCATCAGCATCGGCAACGGCGAGCAGATCTGCTCCAACGTCCGCTACAGCGGCGCGGACTGGGGCAGCTCCCCGTACTGCCAGGCGACGAAGTCCGAGTTCGCCTTCGGCGGCACGGTCGACAACGACAAGACCCTTGAGGCGGTCGAGTTCACGCTGCCGGTACCCGCCGCCCAGTGACCTGAGCCGTTCCGGCGGGGCGCCGTTGCTACCAGGCGCCCTCGCCCGGCACCAGACGCCCGGCCTTGCGGTACTCGCGCCGGGCGCCCTCCAGCAGGTCGGCGGTCGCCACCGGCTCGGCGCGGCCGGCCGCGAGGTAGGCGGCGGTCACCACGGCGCTGCGGATCGCCCCGCCCGCCAGCTCGAAGTCCGCCGCCACCGGCCCGGGGTCGATGCCGGCCGCGCGGGGCACGTGGGAGAGGCTGTGCCACCACAGGGCGAGGCGCTGCTCGACGTCGGGGAACGGGAAGTCGACGACCAGGTCCAGGCGCCGGGTGAACGCCTCGTCGATGTTGGCGCGCAGGTTGGTGGTGAGCAGGGCGATGCCGTCGAAGGACTCCAGGCGCTGGAGCAGGTAGGAGCTCTCCATGTTGGCGTACCGGTCGTGCGCGTCCTTCACCTCGGACCGCTTGCCGAAGACGGCGTCGGCCTCGTCGAAGAGGAGCACGGCGTCGGTCCGGTCGGCCTCGGTGAAGATCCGTTCGAGGTTCTTCTCGGTCTCGCCGACGTACTTGTCGACCACGGAGGACAGCTGGACCATGTAGAGGTCGAGCCCGAGTTCGGCGGCGACGACCTCCGCGGCCAGCGTCTTTCCGGTGCCCGACCCGCCCGCGAACAGCCCGAGCACGCCCCGGCCGCGACCGCCGCCCGCGCTGAGCCGCCAGTCGCCGAGCACCCGGTCGCGGTGCCGGGCGCGCAGCGCGAGTTCGCGCAGCTCGGTCAGCGGCCCGGCGGGCAGCACCAGGTCGTTCCAGTCGACGGCGGGCCGGATGCGGCGGGCGTGCTGTTCCAGGCCCGAGGCGGACTGCTGACGGGCGGCGAGGCGCAGGTGCGCGGGGGTGAGCGGGGTCCCGTCGAACGCGGCGAGGCCGCGGGCGGCACGGGCGGCACGGGCGATGTGGTCGTCGGCCAGGTGGTAGGGCAGGACGGTGGCGGCGAGGTCGAATCCGGGCTGCCCGCCGAGCGCGTCCGACCAGGCGTGGACCGCTCCGCCGGTGCGCGGGGGCGCCTCCAGGACGAGCGGGTCGTCGTCGCACCACTGGGGGTCGTACGGGCGCGGCCCGCAGATCAGCACCGGCACGTCGGTGGCGGACACCAGCTCGCGGACCAGCGCGCCCGGGTTGTCGGACAGGCCGATGACGACCGCGCTGCCGGTGAGGCGGGCCTCGCGCAGCAGGTCGGGGACGCGTTCGCGGGGGCCGGAGAAGCGCAGGGCCGGGATGCCGGCGGCGCTCAGCGCGGCGCGTATCGCGGCCAGGCCGTCGCCCTCGCGGCGCTCGCGTACGTAGACCGAGACCGGCGGGCCCGCGGTGATCCGGGCGGCCAGGCGGTCGGCGAAGCGGGCGGGTTCGCCGTCCGGGACCGGCTCGTACCCGTCCCGCGGCTCCCGTCCGTCGTGCGGCTCCGGGGCCGCGGGCAGCGGGTGGAGGTGCCCGGTGAGCGCCGCGTCCGGGGAGTCGTCGCCGAGGAGATGGGCCACCAGCCGGTCGGGGACGCGCAGCGAACGGCTCAGGAAGGGGCGTTCGGGCTCCTCCACGGACAGCAGCCCGAGCGCGCACAGCGGCGCCGAGGGGTGCAGCCTGGCCCGTGCGGCCGCCAGGTGGACGGGGATGCCGCACAGGTCGAAGGCGAGCGCCACGGTGGCCCGGCGCCGGCTGACGTCGTCGTTGAGGTAGCCGTACAGCGGCTCGAAGCCGCGGTCGACGTCGGGGGCGAGCGCGATGAGCAGGAGGACGGCGTCGAGGTCGGTCAGGCCGAGACGGGCGGCGAGGACGGACAGCCGGTCCGCGGGCTCGCCGGCCGGGTAGGGGAAGGTGAGCCGCACGGGCTCCACGGGGCGCAGCAGATGCCGTACGGCCTCGTCCGACAGGTACAGGCCGCGCAGGGGGTCGCCGGCCGTGGGGTCGCCGGCCGAGCGGTAGTCGACCAGCAGCGCCACCTGTTCCCGCAGGTCGGCGAGGCGGGCGAGGATCGGCTCGGCGACCGTGGGCCCGGCGGGGTCCACGGGGCCGGGGTCTTCGGGCGCGGCGGAGCCGGGGGCTTCGGGCGCGGCGGCCGTCGGGGCTTCGGGCTCGGCGGCCGGTTCGGAGTCATCGCGTCCGCGCGGCGCGGTCCGCGTGGTCACGTCGTCCGGCCCGAGGCGCGGTTGCGCCGTGCCGCCTCGCGCGCCTCCCGGGCCGCCGCCACGTGCCGGGGCCGGTGCGCGCGCTCCCGCGGCTCGGGCGGGGTGCCGTCCACGGTGCGGACCCGGACCGCGGCGCCCTCGGTGACGGGCGGCCCGGCGTCGTACTCGGGGTACGCCGGGAAGGGCGCGGTGATCACCAGGTCGAGCGACGGTTTCAGCTCCCCGCCGAGCGCGGACCAGATCTCCGCCAGGGAGCGGGCCTCGGTCTGGATGCCGGCCACCGACAGCGGCACGGTCATGCCCAGCGAGCCGAGCGAGCCCGGGAGTTCGCTGGGTGCGAGGAGTTCGCGGGGGATGAGCGTGGCCAGCACGGCGGACAGCAGCCGGTGTTCGTCCAGCGGCTGCTTCGTCCAGGCCGTCACCAGGTACGACAGCCGGAACCAGCGCGGCGGTTGGCGGCGCTTGACGACGACGTCACGCTCGTCGTACACGGGCATGTGGCCCCGCTGGCGCCGGTTGACGTCCTCGCGGATGTCGTACAGGTACGCGTTGACGGTGGGCGCGTTCCGGCGGGCGGCCCAGTCCCGGGTGGGGGCGTCGAAGGCGACGTCGATGCCCGAGCCGCTCAACGCCCCGCCGCTGAGCAGCTTCTTGAGGACCTCGTCCACTTCGTGGATCACCGTCGTGCTCCCACCCTGCCGTGCCCGGCCCGCGTGTCGTCTCTGCCCGCTGTCCGGCCCCCGTGGCCGCCCCGGGCGCCGTTGCTCACTCGCACGCTCCCCGCGTGCTCTTCGCGTCCGCCCTGGCCGTCACCCGGGTGCCGTGGTCGTCCGGTCACCCTGGCCCTTCCGGCCACCGTACCGATCCTGCCCGCCGGGCCGCCTGTCCCGGCGGGCAGGCCGGGAGGACGACGGGGCGCGGCATGCCCGGAGGGGCGGTCCCGGTTGCCCTTTCGGTCAGATGTAGCCTTCCCTCAGGGCCTGGGCAACGGCGTGCGCCCGGTTGCGGAGATGCAGTCGTGTGGTCAGGCCGTGCATGACGTTCTTGACCGTGCGTTCGGAGTAGGAGAGCTTGCTGGCGATCTCTCCGGTGTCGAACCCCTCGGCGACCAGCCGCAGCACGTCGATCTCACGCGGCGTCAGCCCCGCGGCCGGGGCGCCGGACCGCCCGGTGGCACCCCGGTGCAGCGTGCCCACCTGGTTGATGAGCCGGCCGAGCAGGTCAGCGGGCAGGTCGCCGTCGCCGCGGGCGGCGGCAAGGACGGCCTGCGCCAGCCGGGTCGCGGTGGCCTCGTGGCGCCACACGATGGCGCCGACGCCGCACTCGATCACGTCGAGCAGTTCGGCCTCCCGCAGAGCCCTCACGACGAGCACCGCCCGGGCGCCCTCGCTGCGCACCAGCCGGCGCAGCCGGGTCAGCGCGGCCTGGTCGAGCACGTCCTCGACGAGCACCGCCACCATGCCGGGGCCGGAGTCCGCCACCTCGCGGAGGTCGATCTCCGGGCACCGGCGCAGCTGGCTGTGCGCCCCCTCGCGCGAGATCGGGTCCTGGGCGTGCACCGCCACGCGAATCCGGTCCGCGGGGTCCGCCAGGCCGGAGTGTGTGCTGTGCGCTGCGCTGAACAAGCTTGTCCCCTATATCCACGTGCGTGCCACCTTGGTGCTGTCGGCGGCAGAACCGCACTCTCCACACTCGTGGGGCGGGTGGGATTCACACAATCGTGGAGTACCACGAGCAGAACCACGAGATCAGCGACGCCGAAGACCACGATGGAGACGGCGTTCGCGGTTCCCGTCGCGGGCAGGACGGCCGGAAATGAGCGCAGGACGACGCCGAACCCGAGCCACGTGAAGCATGTGACGCACGCGAAGCGTGCGAAACGCGTGACACGACACGAAGCACGCGAACCACAGGAATCCCATCAGCCGTACGACCCATCCGAGCGAGCCGAGCAAGGAGGCCGGGATGTCCGGACCGCACGCTGAACAGCCGCGCCGACACCGCGTCGCCGCCGACCTCTTCGCGGCCGGCGCCGTCGCCGCCCGCGCCGGCGCCGGCGGTCTGGCGCTGCTGCGCGGGGCCACCGGCACCGGCCGCACCACCGTCCTGGAGGCCGCCGCCGAGGCCGCGGCGGCGCAGGGCATGCGGGTGCTGCGCGCCCGCTGCTCGCCGCGCGACACCGCGGCGCCTTTCGCAGCGGTCCTTCAACTACTGGGCGCGGCACCGGAGTTAGAGCTTCCCGGGAAAGGCGGCGATGAGCGGGAGCGGGGCGCCCGGCTGTGGCAGGCGCTGCTCGCGTACGCCGAGGTGGCGCCGCTGTTCGTGGCCGTGGACGACGTGCACCTCGCGGACGCCCCCTCGTACCGGTGGCTCGTGGAGACCGCCCGGCACGTGGGCCGGCTCGCGCTGCCGGTACTGCTGGCCGTCACCGAACGCCGCCAGTACGACATCGACCCGCCCGTGCCGGGCTTCACCCACAGCCTCTCCCCCGCCCTGGTCCGCACCCATACCCTCGCCCCGCTCACGGCCGGGTCGGCCGCCGACCTGGCGCGCGCCCAGCATCCCGAGGCCACCGAGGCGTGGGTCGAGGCGTGCGTGCGGGCCGGCGCGGGCAGCCCGCTGCTGCTGCGCGCCCTCCTCGACGACCTCAGCGCCTCCGGCGCCTCCGCCGCCGTGCCCGAGACTTCCGCGGCGCTGTACCCGGGGGCGTATCCGGCGGCCGTCTCGTGGTGGCTGGACAGCGCCGGAGCCGGCACCTCGGAGGTGGCGCGGGCCCTCGCGGCCCTGGACGACGGGCCGGACCGGGACGGGCGGGAGGCCGCGGAGCGACCGGCCGCAGGTCAGGAGGCGGCCGGTCAGGAGGCCGCGGGTCAGGAGGCCGCCGGGTCCGGGCCGGGGCGGGCCGCCGAGGACCTCGGCCGGCTGCTCGCCGAGCTGGCGGGCGCCGACCCCGCCCGGGTGGCGGGCTGGCTCACCGCGATGACCGGCCTGGGCGTCCTGCGCGCCGACGGCGCCGGCCGGCCCCGCTACGCCCACCCGCTGCTGCGGGACGCGGTGCTCAGCGGCGTGCCCGCGGCCCGGCGCCGCGCCGCGCACGGGGCGGCCGCCACGGCGACGCTGCGCTGGGGCGCCCCGGCCGAGACGGTCGCCGGGCACCTGCTGCGGTCCGACCCGGTGGGCGCGTCATGGGCTCCGGGCGTGCTGCACGACGCCGCCACGCTGGCGCTGCGCGACGGACGGCCCGGCGACGCCGTCGCGTACCTGCGCCGGGCCCTGGACGAGCCGCTCTCCGACCAGCCGCGGCAGCGGCTGCTGACGGAGCTGGGCTCCCTGGAGTACGCGGGCGGCGAGTCCTCGGCCGCGATCCCCCGGCTCACCAAGGCGACGCAGCTGTCCGGCACGCCGCGAGACCGGGTCCGCGCGGCCGTGGCCCTGGGCACCGCGCTCGCCGGACGCGGCAGGACGCGCGCCGCCGTCGAGGTGCTGCGCACGGCGGACGGCCAGCTCGCCGACCACCCCGACCACCCCGGCCTGGCCGGCGCCCTGCAGGGTGCCACCGCCCTGCTGTCCGACCACGACCAGTCCGTCCGCCGGGAGGTCTACCGGCGGCTGTGCGACACCGAGCGGCGCTCGCCGGAGCTGGTCGGCGCGGCCGCCCGGGCGCTGCTCGTACGGCACGCGGCCACCGCCGGGCTGGTCTCGGCGGACCACGCGATGCGGAAGGTGCGCCTGCTGCTCGCCGAGCCGGCCGACCCGCTGACCGAGCCGTACCTGCTGGGCGCCGCGGCCGCCGTCGCCCAGTGGGCCGACGAACTCGACGAGGCCGAGCAGCTGGTGGACCGCGGCCTGGCCGGCCAGCTCCCCCACCTGCTGCACCCCGTGCACGTGGCGCTGCTCAACGTACGGGCCGACATCGCCGCCGCGCGCGGCGCGTACGGGCCGCCGCCGGCCGGGCCCGCCGTCCTCCCGTCCGCGGGGCCCACCAACGCGCACGCCCACGCGCTGACCGCGCTCGTGGAGACCGGCCGCACCGCCGAGGCGCGGCGGCTGGCGAACGCCGTCGACCTGCGGCAGGCGCCCGACTCCTGGGAGCGGAACCGGTTCCTGTACGCGCGGGGCCTGCACCGCGCCGCGGCGGGCGATCCGGCCGGGGCACTGCACGACTTCCTGGAGTGCGGCCGCCGGCAGACCGAACGCGAGGTGCTCAGCCCGGTCGTCACCCCGTGGCGCGCCTCCGCCGCCGAGCTGTGCCTGGCCCTGGGCAGCCCCCGGCAGGCGCTCACGCTGGCCGAGGAGGAGCTGCGCCTGGCCCGCGCGTGGGGCACGCCGCGCCCGGTGGGCCGCGCGCTGCGGGTGCTCGGGACGGTCACCGGCGGGCGGCGCGGCCTGGAGCTGGCCGAGGAGGCCGTGCGGGTGCTGCGGGGAGCGCCGGCCGCCGTCCAACCGGAGCTGGTGACCGCGCTGATCGCGCAGGGCCGCCAGCTGACCGCCGTCGGGGACCGCACGCGCGCCCGCAGGGGCCTGCGCGAGGCGGCCGAACGTGCCGAGCAGCTCGGCGCGGCGCGGCTGCTCGGCCTCGCGGAGCAGGCCCTGCGCGAGGGCGGCGCCCGCCGCGCCGCCACCGCCCACACGGGGGCGGACTCCCTCACCGACAGCGAGCGCCGTATCGCCCAGCTCGCCGCCGGGGGACGGACGAACACCGAGATCGCCGACCTCCTGCACCTGGCCCGGCGCACCGTGGAGACCCATCTCACCAGCACCTACCGGAAGTTGGGGATTCGCCGGCGCGGCGAGCTGACCGCGTCCCTGGGCGCCGACTGACCACGGATGCCGAGGGTCCCGGCGCCCGGCGAGGAGCCGGGTGCCAGAGAGCACGGGCTCTGGGTGCCGGGGCGCCGGGGGCCAGCACGCCCATGGAGCGCGAACTGCTGACGGTGACGTCGAACCACTCCTTGCCCTTGCCGCCCCGAAGAAGGACTCCGGCCGGCCGGCCAGTTCGTCGGCGATCCGGCCGACGGCCCCGTCCCCGTCCCCGTACCCGACGGCCCGCTCCAGGGCGTGCCGCACGAACTCGTGCCCGGTCAGCCCGTACACCGTCGACAGCCCGGCCGCCTCCAGCCCCATCAGGTACGGCGGCAGGACCAGCCCCGCCTCGGCGCGCTCCTCGCTGCCCGGCGCCCGGTCGGCGGCTCGCCTCTTCTCACTCCGCGCCGTCCGCAGCGCCGCGGCGGTGGCCGCGTTCCCCGCCCTCCCCAGAGTGCCGAGCACGCTGTTCCCCGCGGCCCCGGAGCCGGCGGGCTGCCCACCCGTACGCACCTGGGGCGTCCGCTGTTCGGCCTCGGTCCTGCCGTCGCCTGACGGCCGCTGGGTCCGCACGCCATCACCTTAGTGACGCCCACCCCGCCCTGAGCAGGACCGACGACCGCGGGAACCACTCGACGTCCCCGCTCCACCGATACGCCACCCTCCCGTACCGCCACCCGCCACCGCCTCCCCTCGCCGGCCCCGGACGGGGCGATGAGGGACACCGGCGGCGGGGGCGGGGGCTCAGCCGCGTGTGAAGAGGGCGTCGGGGGTGGCGATCCCGGCGACCACGTCGAAGTAGGTCGAGACGAGTTCCGGATCGGACTGGATGGCCCGCAGCATGGCGAGCCGCCTCGTGTGGGGGGCGGACAGCCGGGCGACGTTGAGGGTGGACCGGTAGCCCGGGGCGAGTGCCTCGTCCCTCGCGTCGGCGAAACGGGCCAGGCTCGCGTCGAGCTGTCCGGGGTCGCCGCCGAGCGTGCCCGCCACCTCGTCCACCAGGAGCTCCACCTGCCGGAACGCGTCGGTGATGCCGCGTGCCGTGATGGAGTCCTTGTGGTGGCCGGCATCGCCCACGAGGACCCAACCGGGCCCGGTCGGCTGCCGGAAGAAGTTCTGCTGGTCGCCGCTGCCCCGCAGCCGCTCCACCGGCTTGGTGCGTCGCAGCCGCTCGTACAGCGCCGGCGCGGTGACACGTATCTGCTCCTCGTAGGCGTGCTGCGCGTCGGTCCTGACCTCCTTGAAGCGCGACTGCGGGAAGTACGCCTGGACGATGGTGGCCTCGTCGTGGGTGGGCACCGCGGCCACCCACCCGCCGGGGCGCTCGTGCAGCTCCATGTCGACCGGAACGTCCTGCCAATACGTGTAGTACGCGCAGGTCAGCGGCGGGTCCTGGACGACGTACGGCGCTGCCGCCAGCTGCGCGACGGTGGAGCGCATGCCGTCCGCCCCGACCACCAGCCGCGCCCGTTCGGTGAAGCCCCGCTCACCGTGCCGGCCCTCGACTCCGATGACGCGGCCCGCCTCGTCACGCAGCAGGCCGGTGACCCGGCAGTGGTCACGGAACTCGACACCTGCCGCCACGGCCGCGTCCACCAGCAGCGCGTCCAGCACCCGGCGCCGCGGGGCGAACCTCGCCCGCTGTCCCGCCACACCCCGGGCACACCCCTCGATGTGGATGTCCGCGACCGTGTAGACCGTCCGCTCCACGGGCGGGCAGCCGGAGGCACGGAGCCGCTCCAGCACGCCCCAGCGTGCGAGTGCCGCGATCCCGGGCTGCTGGACCAGGTGCGTGGAGACGGTGTCGGAGCCGTACGCCGACCGTTCGAGCAGGAGCACCCGGTACCCCGCGCGGGCCAGCAGCATGGCGGTCGGGGCACCGGCGCAGCGCGCCCCCACCACGATGGCGTCGTACATGCGGATGCCTCATAACGAAGGTCGGCGAACCGTCCGTGGTTCGCGGAGACGAGGTGGACGACGGTCACGACGGTCACGACGGTCACGACGGGGACGACGGGGACGACGGGGACGACAGTCACGACGGGGAGGAGAGAGACGGCTCACGGTGCCGGCCGCCGCGTCCGCCGTCAGGGCCTGCCGCGACGCGCGAAGGAGCCCGCGGGCCTGGCGGCGGCGGCGAGCCGGCGGCGGTCGACCTTGCCGTTGGCCGTCAGGGGCAGTTGGTCCACGACCGACCAGAGGGCGGGGACCATGTAGGACGGCAGCTTCTCCGCCAGCCGGCCCCTCAGGTCCACGGGCGTGACCTCCGTCCCCGGCGTCAGCCGGACCGCGGCGATCAGCCGCTTGTCCATGCTGCCGCCGTCGGTGACCGTGACCAGCGACTCCTCGACCCCCTCCAGGGCGTTCAACGCGTCGCTGATGGCGTGCAGTTCGATCCGGAAGCCGCGCAACTTGACCTGGTCGTCCACCCGGCCCAGGAAGTGGAGACGGCCCGCTCCGTCGAGGCGTACCAGGTCGCCCGTACGGTAGAGCCGCTCGGGGACGTCCGGCGAGAAGCGGCCGAACCACCGGTCGGTCTCCTCCTGGTCCTTCGCGTAGCCCGAGGCGAGACCCGATCCGGAGGCGTAGAGCTCTCCGACGGCTCCGGGCACGAGCAGCCGGGCCCGCTTGTCCAGTACGTGAATCCGGTTTCCCGGTATGGGCTTTCCGATGGGAACGGGGCCGAGGACGTCGCCCGGGTCGCGAACCGCGTGCACCGTCGTGATGACGGTGTTCTCGGTCGGGCCGTAGCAGTTGGTGACCACGAGACCGGGGTTGTCCGACAGGACCCGTCTGACCTGCTCGTAGGGGGCCACGTCGCCACCGGTCAGGATGTGCCTCAGACCGCCCAGCGACTTCGGCGCGAACTCCTGCATGAGCCCGAAGAGACCCGCCGTGAGGAACACCGACGTCAGCTGCCGTTCCTCGATGAAGGCACCGATCTCGTTCGGAGCCACCAGCTCCGGCGGGCACACCTCCAGCGTCGCGCCCGCGAGGAGGCTTCCCCACAGCTCGATGGTGGAGGCGTCGAACGCCAGCGGCGCCATCCGAAGGAAGCGGTCCCCCGGGCCCAGCCCCAGGTACGCGCTCTCGTGGACCAGCCGGATCACTCCGCGGTGCGGAATCCTCACCCCCTTCGGCTCGCCCGAGGAACCCGAGGTGAAGGCGATGTACGCCAGGCGATCCGGATCGGGCCGGGCGGGCGGCACGACCTCCCCGTCCACCGCGCGCCCAGGGTGCCAGGGACCGACCAGAGGCACGCCGTGCACGGCCAGCCGGGGGGCGGCGTCCTCGCTCGCGACCGCGGCGGTGGGCGACGCCTTGGCGATGATCCTGGCGACGTGGGCGCGGGGTTGGGCCGGATCGACGCCGATGTACGTGGCGCCGGCCCACAGCGTGCCCAGCACCGCCACCGCCTCCGCCACCGACCGGGGCACGCAGACCAGTACGGCGTCGCCCTCCCGCACACCGGCGGCCCGCAGCAGCCGGGCCTGTCCGGCCGCGGCGACGGCCAGTTCCGCGTAGGTCAGGGCCGTTTCCGCGTCGCGCACGGCCTCCGCGCCGGGCCATCGGGCCGCGGCGATCCGGAAGAGCTCGTCCACGGACGAGTCCGGGAAGGCGTGGTCGGTGGCGTTGACGCTGTCGAGCATCCGCCGCGCCTCGGCGGAGAGGCACCGGACATCCGCGAGGGTCGCGCCTGCGCCGTCCGCTGCCGTCGCCGTAGCCGTGGCCGTCTCAGCCGCGGACGTGTCCGTCGCGGTTTTCGTCGCCGTGGCGGTTTTCGTGACGGTGGCCGTGGCCGTCGCCGCGACCGCTTCCGTGAGTTGCTCGACGGCGGCCGCGTAGGTCCTGGCGAACCGCTCCGCCTCGTCCTCGTCCCACAGGCTTCTCGCGTAGTCGACGTGGCCCGCGAAGGAGCGCCCGCAACCCTCCAGTTCCACGGCGACGTCGAAGCACGGTCGGCCGGCGCCGGCCTCGTCGCCGCGGCGCGCCCCGGGGCCGCCGTCGCGCGTTCCCCGGCCGGTCCGGTCGATCGCCTCGAAGAAGACCTGGACGAGCGGGTGGAACCGGTCCGACCGCTCGACGCCCAGCCGCGCCACGAGCTCGCCGAACGGGACGTCCCCGGCCCGCAGGCTCCACTCCAGCGACGCGTGCACGGACTCGGCGAACGCCCGCGGCGAGAGGTCGTCGTCGATGTCGACCCGGACCGGAACGGGGTTGCCCCGGTCGCCGACTCCGACGAGCAGGCTGCTCGCCCCGCTCAGCCGTCCCAGCGCGAGCCCGAAGGCGGCGAGGAGGAGCGACGTGGACGGCACGTCCGGCACTCGGGACCGATCGGACGCGGACGACGACGCGGCCTCGGCGGGCAGGTTGGCGGGCAGGTCGACGGGCAGTCGGCCGCGGCTCGCCTCAGGGCGGCACGGGGAGGGGCCGTCCGACGGTATCTCCAGAATCGTCGGTATCCCGGCCAGCCTCTCCGTCCATAAACCGAGGGCGACCGCCTCGGTGGACAGGTCGCGGCCGTCAGGCTCTCCTGCCCCCACCGCCTCCACCGCCTCCACCGTCTCTCCCGTCTCCCCCGGCGCGGGTGCCATTCAGGACTCGCCCCCGTCCCTCTGCCGGATGAGCAGCGCGGCCTGGCTCCGGATGGTGGGGGATCGCAGGACGTCGACGGCCTTCATGGTCAGTCCCGAGGACTTCGAGATCCGCTCGATGAGCGAGACCAGCACGAACGAGTCCCCGCCGGCGTCGAAGAAGCTGGTGTCGTCGTCGAACGTGTCGTAGCCGAGCGCGTCACGCCAGGCCGAACGCACGAGGCCGATGAGGTCGGACGGGTCCTGCGCCGCCCGCTCTTCGACGGGCGGGGAGCTTGTCTCTTCCATGATCACCTATCTCCAGGACGGTTGAGGTCTCGCTGCGGTCGGGGCGGTCGTGCTCAGCGAGGGGAGATGCGAGATGCCGAGAGGCTGAGAGGCTGAGGAGCCGCGGGCACGTGGAGGGGCGTGCTCAGGAAGTGCTCGCCGCACCGGACGCCACGGCGTCGAGGACGTCGCTCAGCTCCGCGAGCAGGGCGGCCTCCTCGCCCTCGGGCTTGAGGTAGAAGTGCCCGCCGGACAGGACGCTGAGCCGGAAGGCGCCACGGGTCGTCTCCGCCCAGCCGCGCATCTGCTCGGGGGTCAGTTCGGGGTCCTCGTCGCCGGCGAACGCGTGGACCGGGCAGTCGAGCTCCGGGCGCCGGCCACCGGAGTAGCCGCCGACCATGAAGTAGTCGGCGCGGACGGCGGGGAGCGCGATCTCCCGCATGACGGGGTCCTCGAAGGCGGCGGCCCGGCTCGCGTCCAGGCCGACGGCGTGGGCGATGATGTCCTCGTCCGTACCGAAGTCGAGACTGCGGCCGACCAGGGCCTGTGGCGGCAGGGTCGCGGACACGCACAGGGCGGCCGGCGGGCAGCCCTGCTCCTGGAGGCGCAGCGCCACCTCGTGGGCCACCGAGGCACCCATGCAGTGACCGAAGAGCACCAGGCTGCGGCGCTGTGCCAACTCGCCGAGCGCGCCGGCGATGTCCTCGGCGAGGGCTTCCATCCCGGACGGGAACGGGTCGTCGAACCGCTCCTCCCGACCCGGGTACCGGACCGCCATGACGCCGATGCCGGCCGGCAGCCCCGTGGGCCACCCGCGGTAGAAGCTCGCCGTGGCGCCCGCGTGCGGGAAGCAGATCAACGTGGTGCCGTGCTCGTCGTCGTCGCGGAAGCGGCGCAACCACCGCTCCTCCACCGCGCTCCTCATGCGATGAATCCCCTTTCAACCTGCGTTCAGCGGATGTCGTCACCGGCCCCGGCGACGAGGGCGTGCACCGGCCGCGCGTCAGGTGGCACCCGCGCGCCGGCAGGGAAGGCGGTCCGTTCGACCCCCACCGCTTCGATCCGACCTCTTCGATCCCACCGGTTCGGCCGACCTCTTCGATCCGACCGTCTCGATCGGCTGGCTGGCTGGGGCCGAGTCAGCCACCGCGGTGGCCGGCTCAGCTGTGGTAGCCGTCCAGACGGGACAGGGAGTAGAGCATCACCTCGTCGGTCCCGCCACCGATCGACCACACGGGGCTGTCCCGGAAGTAACGGGCCGTCCACATCTCCTCCATGTATCCCATCCCGCCATGGAGTTGGAGACACGTCGCGGATATCTCCCGGGCCAGCCGTCCCGCCTCCAGTTTCCCGATCGTCGCGAATCGGATGGCTTCCTCACCGCGGATGTACGCCTCCGCAGCCGCGTAGTTGTAGTGCCGCAGAATATCGAGCCGGGCACTCAGTTCGGCCAGCCTGAACTGGATGTACTGCTTGTCGATCAACGGCGACCCGAAGGCGCGGCGCGTCTTCAGGTAGTCCGCGGTCCGGGTCAGCGCCGTTTCCATGCCGCCGACCGCCGCGTAGGAGAGCGCGAGGCGCTCGTTCTGGAATTGGCTCATCTGCTGGTAGAAGCCGAGGCCGATCTCGCCGATGGTGTTGCTGACCGGGACCCGCACGTCGGTGAACGTCAGCTCGGCGGTGTCCGAGGAACGCATGCCGAGTTTGTCGAAGGTCCGATGGACCTCGAAGCCCGGCGTGCCGGCCGGCACGATGATCTGCGAGAAGCCGCCCGAGCCGGTGGCGTCGGAGGTGCGGGCCAGCAGGCAGACCCAGTCGGCCTGGGCGCCGTTGGTGATGTAGGTCTTCGAGCCGTTGATCACCCAGTCGTCGCCGTCGCGCACCGCGCGGGTGCGCAGGGCGGAGACGTCGGAGCCGGTGTCGGACTCGGTCACCGCGACCGAGCAGACCGCCTCGCCCTTCAGCGCCGGGACCAGGTACTCCTGCTTGAGCTCCTCGCTGCCGAACTGGTGCAGCGCCGGGGTCGCCATGTCCGTCTGAATGCCGATACCCAGCGCCACGCCGGCGGGTCCGACCCGGCCGAGCTCCTCGTGCAGGATCACGGTGAACAGGTGGTCCGCGCCCTGGCCGCCGTACTTCTCGTCGTATTCCACACCGAGCAGGCCGAGTTCCGCCAGCCGCGGGAAAAGCTCATGGGCGGGAAACATCCCTTTCGCTTCCCACTCGTCCCCGTACGGTCCGATTTCTTTCTCTGCGAAGTCCCGGACCAGCCGACGAAACGAATTGTGCTCAGCAGTGAAAGCCACCATGATCGCCACTATGCCGTCACGCTCCGTCGCTGTCAAGTGGTCCAATTCTCACCAGACTTGACCTTAGGGCGTAATTCGGGGCCGTTGCCACACGAGTTGATCTTGACGGCGTATTGGCCGGGGATGCCGCACCGTGAAGTTTCCCGGCGAAGGCCGTCGAAAGAGTCCACTGCGGACGAGTGGGGTTCGAGTTATACCGCGCATACGGTTGGGGCTTATGAGCGGGAAGTGTTCGAGGGTGCGAAGCACAGTTCCCCGTCTCGCAGCGCACCGGTCGACCTCCGGGCGAATTTCACCCGCCATTCCCTTGACGCGGTGCGCGTCACCAGCGACCGTGTTCCCCGACGTTCCCCGACGTTCCCCGACCGGCCCGGCGGCGACCACCGGACCGGCCCGGGAAGACGGGAAGGAGCGGTCAGCGCACCGCGTAGGCCTGGTTGGAGTAGGTCTGGATGCTGTTGCCCGCCGCGTCCGTGACCTTCGCGCTGAGCGAGACCTTCGCCTCGGCCGGGTTTTGGACGTCGGTCGACCAGGTGGAACCGATGTGGTTGACGTGCAGGCCGTGCCAGTTCTTGCCGTTGTCGGTGGAGTACCAGGCCTGCACGGTCTTCGCGCTGTCGGCCTTGTACGGCACCCCGACGTGCGGGTCGGCGCGGTCCATGAACAGGGTCACCGGCGTGATGCTCTTCGGCTTCGCGCGGCTCCGGCTGTCGAGGCCGCCGACCAGGAACCGGCTGAGCACGCCCTGGGCCACCTGCTGGGTCCGCGGATCGGCGTAGAAGTGGAACACCGCCCGGGTGGAGGGCGACAGCATGCCCGACGGGTAGACGACCCCCGGCCGGTAGCGGATGGCGTACGCGTCCAGCGTGTACCACGCGGCGCTGTTCGCGTACGCCGTGAAGTCGTTCGGGCTGCCGTCCCAGGAGTCCCCGATCAGGGTGTCCTGGGCGATCACCTTGCTGCCCTGGCTCAGCTTCACGGAGACTTTGGACCCGTACTCGTAGCCGGTGGTGTAGGGGTCCTGGAACATGTTGTTCACGTCGAAACGGACCTGGCGCTCGTAGACGTACGGCAGAACTCGCGCCGGTCCCCAGCCGGCCCGGTAGAAGGTCTGGGAGTACGTCTGGCTCGCGGCGAGGTCGTGGACACCGTGGAACGTTCCGTTGCTGCCCAACTGGCTGAACTCGTCGGAACGGATGTCCCACTTGCCCGCCACCAGGTGAGCCGTGGCGCCGTACGGGAAATCGGAACCCGAGTTGCTGACGCTGTCGAGTTGCAGCCGGGCCTGACAGGGCGACCCCTGCGGTACGAAGGACAGGTCCTGTTCCGCGCCGCCGTTCGGGCCGGTGTTGGACTGGACGTGCTCGGTGGCCATCAGTTTCGAGTGGAAAAGACCGCCCGGAGCGGTGGGGACGCCGACCTGGCCGCCGGTGACCGCGTAGGTATCCTCGGCGCCGCCACCCCATTCGGCCAGGTAGCCGAAGCGCAGCGACGACGAGGAGTTCGGGACGACGTAGCTGGTTCCTCCGTCGGTGCCCCCCTCGAAGTCGCTGGCCGGGTTGGCGGCGACACCGCCCACGCAGATGGCGTCCAGCAGCCTCTGCTCCCCGAGGCCCGTCGCGTCGAGCGACACTTTCAGCTGCACGCCCTTCCGGGCGTCGATGGTGACGGAGGTGGCGCCGGAGACCTTCACAACGGCGGCACCGATCGTGTCCGCGGTGCCGTTGGGCTCCCGGATGTCGGTGATGACGGCGTACTGCCCGGCGGCCAGCGGGACGGTCCCGCCGCTGTGCTGCAGACCGCTCATCGCCTTCTGGGTGCCCAGGTTCACGATCTGGACTTCCGAGCCCGACACCGCGGCACCGGCCCGGTCGATCGTGGTGACCTTGAGCGAGGCGCCGGCCGCCGCGGCGGACCCGGCGGTGATGGTGGCGGTGGCGACCAGCGAGGCCAGGACGACACCCGCCGCCAACGCCGTTCTGAGATGGGGACGCATGAATTTCCCCCCGGAAATTCGGCCGCAGTTCACGAATCGGCCAATCATAATGAGAACGTCAACTTCAGCTTATCAACGCCTACTTGCTCTTCATCGCCGTGCCGCCGCTGCCCGCGGTTCCCCCCTCAGGTCACGCCGTCGGGCGCGAGGGCACCTTCGCGGGACGGATGGTGGCAGAGTGACGACGCACCGAGATTCCGGTCGTTCAGGGCGACTTCACAAGGCCGCCCCCTGAACCAGGGCCTCGTCGGCTGCCCGACGGCCGTCCGGCAGACCGTCATTCCGCCAAGGGCGGCGTTTCCCATCGTGAACGTGTCGGTGGATCACCGCCGCTGAATGCCGGGCTCTCGCCGCCCACGCGCAAGCCGTCCCTGGGCCGGTCATCGCCCCGTTCTCCCACCGTCCACCGGGTATCGCGCCGGCCGACCGGCACGACACCGGGTTGCACAACCCCCTGTTGCACGAAACCGGTTTGCACGACACCGGGTTGTCGGTGGCCTCACTCCGCACGGCTGCCGCCACCCGCGGCGGCGACATCCGGGCGACTACCCGCACCGTGCTACCGGGCCCTGCGGCCAGGACGCTCACCACTCTGAAGCCGCGACCGGCAGGGTCCGCCCGGCAGCGAGGTGTGCTGGCGCGGGTCATCGCCAGGCGGCCGGAGAGCCTCGTCGTGGGCCTACGCGGCTCTTCCGGCCAGCGCCGCGAGGGCCCGTGCCACGGCGGCCAGCGGGGTACACCCTGCCGGGCGAGGCACGAGCGTCCCTGGCTCGGGTGCCGTCAACCACCCGACTCCGTCGTCGTCATGGTCACCGTGCCACCTCCAGCACCAGCTTGCCGCGGGTACGGCCGGCCTCTCCCAGCCGGTGCGCCTCGGCGACCTGTTCCAAGGGGAACGTCCGCTCGACCTCGACCCGGACCGCGCCGGAGTCGACCAGACCGGCCACCAGGGTCAGGGCGGTCGCGTCCGGCTCGACCAGCAGGTCGCTGGTCCGCACCCGCGCCTGCGCGCCGGCGGCGGCGAGAGCGTCGGAGACCCCGCTCGGGATGGAGACCACCAGGCCGCCGGGCCGGGTCACCGCCACCGACCGCACGTCGGTGCCGTCCTGGGCGCCGACCAGGTCGATGACGACGTCGACCTTGCCCGTGACGTCCTCGAACCGCTGCCGCGTGTAGTCGATGGTCTCGTCCGCGCCCAGCTCCTTCAGCCAGGGGTGCCGGGACTCGCTGGCGGTCGCGATCACCTCGGCGCCCAGGTGCTTGGCGAACTGCACCGCCAGGTGCCCGACGCCGCCGGCCGCGGCGTGCACCAGCACCCGCTGTCCTTGGGTGACGCCCGCGGTGTCGACCAGGGCCTGCCACGCGGTGAGCGCCGCGAGGGGCAGAGCCGCACTCTCGACGTGCCCGATCGAGGCCGGCTTGCGGGCGAACTGGCGCGAGGGCGCGGTGACGAACTCCGCGTAGCCGCCCGCCGGGCGCGGGAACCACGGCATGCCGTAGACCTCGTCGCCCGGTGCGAGCGTGGTGACGCCGAAGCCGACCTCCTCCACGACACCGGAGACGTCCCAGCCCAGGATGAGCGGCAACCTCTGAAGGGCGGCCATGCCGTGGCCCTCCCGCGTCTTCCAGTCCACCGGGTTGATCCCGGCCGCGTGCACACGCACCAGTACCTCGGTCGGCAGCGGCACCGGGCGCTCGACCTGTCCCGTGGTCAGCACCTCCGGCCCGCCGAACTCCTGGATCGTGACGGCGCGCATCGTCCGCTCGCTCATGTTCTCCCTCGCTCCACCCGCGTCGCGGGTTCGTCGGCCACCTGGGCCACCTCGGCCACCTCGGCCTCATCAGCCGGGATCTTCGACCCCGTCGCGATCCAGACTCGCTGAGACGCGGGGCCGTCGGAGAGTGGCCGGAGAGACAGCTGTCGTACCATTCCGGCCATGACGCATCGTGTAGCGGTTCTCGCCCTGGACCAGGTCATGCCGATGGACCTCGGCATGACGGCCCGCGTCCTCAACGAGGCCCTCGACCCGACCGGGGCACGGCTGTACACGGTGACGACCTGCTCCCTCGGTGGCCGGCAGGTGCGGACGAACGAGGGCTTCCGCATCGTCGTCGACGCCGACGAGTCGCTCCTGGAGACCGCCGACACCGTGGTGATCGCCACCCAGGAACCCGACGCGCACCTCCTGGCCACCGGCGAGCTGCCCGCCCAGGTGGCCGCGGCCCTCGCCCGGATCAGGCCCGGCACCCGCGTGGTCAGCCTGTGCACCTCAGCCTTCCTGCTCGCCGCCGCCGGCCTGCTCGACGGACTGCGCGCCACCACCCACTGGGCCCTGTGCGACGCCTTCGCCCGGCTGTTCCCCGAGGTCCAGGTCGATCCCGACGTGCTCTTCGTCGACAACGGACGCGTCCTGACCGGCGCCGGCGGCGCGGCCGGCATCGACCTGCTCCTCCACCTGGTCCGCCTGGACCACGGCTCGAACGTGGCCAACGCGGCGGCACGACGCTGCGTGGCGGCCCCCTGGCGCGAAGGCGGCCAGGCGCAGTTCATCGAGCACCCCGTACCGAAGGACACCGACCACTCCACCGCACCCACCCGGAAGTGGGCACTGGACCAGCTCGCCGAACCCCTCACCCTCCAGGACCTGGCCCGCCACGCCCACATGAGCGAACGCACCTTCACCCGGCGCTTCCGCGCCGAGGTCGGCACCAGCCCCCTTCAGTGGCTCCTGCAGAGCCGCCTGGACCACGCCCGCCGTCTCCTGGAGTCCAGCGACCTGACCGTCACCCGCATCGCCACGGCCACCGGCTTCACCGACCCCACCGTGCTCCGCAAGCACTTCCACACCCGCCTCGGCCTCTCCCCCCTGGCCTACCGCCGCACCCACCGCCCCCCGACCCCCACCGGAATCAGGCACACCGTCGTTCGAGACGTGAAGAGTCCCTCAGCGCTCTGACGGCAAGTCACCGAATGGTCAGGGCGGCCGGCTGCCGTTGTCGGACATCGTCGGCGGCACCAGAGCCCGGCCGAAGTCGGCCCGCGCCTGGTCCGTGATCGAGGGGGCGGGTCCGTGATCGAGGGCGCGGGTCCGTGATCGAGAGCCCGGGTCCGTCGGGACGGAGCCACTCACGCTGGGCGGACGACGACCCGCCCACGGGAAGCGGGGACCACCACACCTCTCAACTGGAAGGTCCTACCGCCACGCGCTGGGAGTCTCGGCGAATCGTTTCTTGTACGCCTTGACGAAATGGCTGCTGTCGGCGAAGTGCCAGCGCGCGGCGATCTCGGCCACGGTCAGGCGGGTCGAGATCAACTCCGCCCTGGCGCGTACGAGACGGCGTTCGCGCACGTATCCCATGACCGACGGCACGGTCCCCTGGCCGAATGCCCGGTAGAGGGTGCGGACCGACACGTTCAGGGCCGCCGCGATCCCCCGGGGGTTGAGGTCGTGGTCGGCGAGCAGCCGGGTCTCGATGTGGTCCATCGCCGCCCTGAGGAGCGCGGGGGCGAACTCCGCGTCGTCGATGACCTGGTCGTTCATCAGTCCTCTGAACAGCTCCAGGGTCGCGTTGCGGGTGGCCCCGGCCGCGGCGGCACCGAGTCTGTCCGCCAGTTCCGCCCAGAGACGCAGCTGGGCGAGCAGAAGAGCCGCGGCGGGCGAAGACTGTTCCGCGGTGACCGCCCGCGTGTTCACCGGGAACCGTATCTCGCTCGCGGGAAGGACCAGGGTGATCGCCCGCGTACCACCGGCGACCTCGAAGTCCCACGGGTCCTCGTTCCTCCGCACGCACAGCGTTCCGGCCGCCGCCGTGGCTCGCTGCCCGGCGGTGGCGAAGCGCCACTCACCGCTGAGCGTCACGCTCGTCACGACCCGGTCCTCCAGGTGCCCGCCCGGGCCGCCGGTGCTTCCCGCGACGGCATCGCTGTACTGGTCCTCAAGGAAGAAGTCGAGCAGGTTCTGCTTCCAGATGCGAGCGCGGTACGTCCCCTCGCTGTGCCGCGGCAGCCGCATGGGCGGCGGCGGCACCTGCTCGCCGCCCTGCCGGCGCCACTCCCCGAGCAGCACGCCGTCCCGGTTCTCGTTCGCGTACGGCACGGTGATGTCGACCACGGGTGTCGAGGGGTTCCCGATCCGCCAAGACGACGCGCTGGCTTCGGTGCTCATCCGGATCAAGGTACCCGGCCCCCGGGCCACCGCCCGCAGCCAGGCTCACTGTGCGGCCCGGCCGTGGGTGGCACGGAAGTACAACGCATGGGGCAGTCCGGTACAAGCCGTCGGCGTCCGGGTCCGGTGAGCATGGGCGGGCGGCTTCCGCCCTCCTCGGAGACGAGCGGATTTCGCCGGATCTTCGGGTCCTTGTTCCAGCTGCCTGGGCGTTGGTCCGCCGGTCCAGGTTCGTTCCCCTCACCGACTGGAGTTTCCGGTGTCCGAATCTGTGGTGACTCTCTTCGAGAGTCTCGTCGGCGCTGAGCCGCCGCACGACGCACCCGTCCTGTTCGACACGGCGTGCGTGATGGGCGGGAGCATCGCGGGGCTCCTCGCGGCACGGGTGCTCTCCGACCGCGCGCGTGAGGTCGTCATCGTCGAGCCCGACGACCTGTCGGCGGAGGCCGGGCCGCGGTCCGGGGTGCCCCAGGACCAGCAGGTGCACACGCTGCTGCCGGCCGGCCGGCTGTGGATCGAACGGTGGCTTCCCGGCGTCTCGCAGGAGGCCCAGGACCGGGGCGCGTCGCTCGTCGGACCCGACAAGCAGTTCGTCGGCTACGACGCCGTCCGGCAGGTGCGGGACGGCGTGGACCACCGCTTCCTCGCGATCGGGCGTCCTCTGCTGGAAACCCTCGTCCGGGACCGGGTCACCGCCCTGCCCAACGTCTCGGTCCTGCGGGCGCAGGCGACCAGGTTGCGATACGACGACGGCGCCGTCACCGGCGTGCGCTACGCCGAGACCGGGACAGGCGGTCAGGGAGAGCGGGCGGAGGGGGTCCTCGCGGCGGACTTCGTCGTGGACGCGATGGGACGCTCCAGCAGGCTGTCGACCTGGCTCAAGCAGGACGGTTACGACCAGCCCCGGCTCGAACGACTGGAAGCACCGGTCAACTACGCGACCGCCCTGTTCGAGCGCCCGGCGAAGTTCGCGGAGCTGGAAGCAGCGACCGTACTGCAACTGTTCACACCACAGTACCCGTCGGGCGGAGTCTCCGTCGCGGCGGCGACCGCGATCGAAGGGCAGCAGTGGCTCGTCATGCTGATGGGCTACGGCGACAACCGGCCCGGCAGGACGATCGACGACTTCCGCGCGAACTGCGCCCTGCTGCCTCCGATCTTCAGCGACATCACCAGCGGCGACGTCACTCGCGACGTGGTGCCGTACCACCAGGCCGAGAGCCGGCGTCGCCACTTCACCGAGGCCCGCCGCATGCCCGCGCGCCTGGTCAGCACGGGCGACGCCGTGGCGTCGTTCAACCCGGTCTACGGCCAGGGCATGAGTTCCGCCGCTCTGCACGCCTCCTGCCTGGCCTCCTACCTCGACAGCGGCGCTGACCTCGACGAGGCGGCCACGGAGTTCTTCCGTCTGCAGCAGGTGGTCGTCGACGCGGCCTGGGCCGTGTCCGCGGGAGGAGACGCTGCCCGCATCGACGCCGAGAACGGGACCGAGGTACCGGAGGACGTGCGGCAGCAGCGCCGCGCCATGGAGCAGATCGTCCGTGCCGCCCTGGTCGACGCGGACGTGTCAGGAGCGTTCAACAACGTTTCGTACATGCTGCGTCACCCCGGCACGCTGTTCGATCCGGTGATCCTGGAGAAGGCGGCAGCCGCTGTCGAAGGGGCCACGGCCGAGTGACCGGCACCGCGATCGGCCGGTACACCGGTCTGTCGGACCGGGCGGCGCACGACGACTCGGCGGGATGCCCACGGTAGCCGCCGTCGACACGGGTCTCGCGGATGGCCTCCGCTCCCTGGGCTCCCCCGTCGACGCCCTGCCCGGGCAGATCCCGGCGTGGCCTTGCGCTGCCCGTGTCCCTGCTGGAGGCCGGCCGTGCTCCGTACCGTCCACGTTCCCGACGCCCGCCACGCACCGCCCCTCCGCGAACCCGACCGCTGCGCCCGGCTCCCGCTCGACCTCCTCGCAGCCCACGGCTGACGGCCGAAGAGGTCCGACCGGCCGCGTTGTCGGCGGACATGCGCGGAGCGAGAACTCCCCCGGGATCGAACCTGAACAACCCGTAGATGATCCGAACCCCCGATCACCCGTGCCTCGCCGACGGCAGGTGCGGTGGGCAGACCAAGGAGAGGTGCGAACACGTGAGTGCCAGGGACGTCGTCGGTGAGACCGGGACGGGAGGGGGCGCCCCCGGAGGGCCGTCGGCCCCCGCGCCGGACAGGATCGAGGGGGGCGTCTCGGGGGAGCGGTTGGTGCTGTTCACCGACGCGGTGACGGCGATCTCCATCACCCTGCTGATCCTGCCCCTGGTGGACCTCGTCCCCGAGGCCGCGTCCGCCCACGAGGGCGCCGGCGAGGTGATCACCGGTCACCTCGCCCAGGTCTGGAGCTTTCTGCTCAGCTTCGCGGTCGTCGCGAACATCTGGCGGGAGCACCACCGGGCCTTCTCGACGGTCGACAAGATCACCCGTTCCCTGACGGTGTGGAACATGGGGTGGCTGCTGTCGGTCGTCGTGCTCCCGCTCCCGACGGAGATGATCGGTGCCTTCGGCGGCCGCGACCGGTTCGTGGCGGCGTTCTACTACGCGGTGCTCCTGGTCGGCATGGTGTGCCGACTGGCCATGTTGAAGATCATCAAGGGCAACCCGGTCATGGTCGAGGGGGATGAGGAAGAGACCCGCCGGTGGATCGCGCGCCTGTACACCGACAACTACATCAACGTCATCGCCACGGTCGTCGCGTTCGCCGTCGCCCTCGCCGTACCGGTGCTGCAGTACTGGAGCCTCCTGCTCCTGCTCCTGCCGGGGCTGGGGCGCTTCACGGGCCGGCGCAGTTCGGGCTGACCCCTGGAACGGCCGCCGCCCGAGGCACACAGTGCGGCCGGGCAGCACCCCACCTGCCCGGCCCCACCAAAGACCGGCTGTTCGACGTTGACGGGCGTGGGCGAGCCGGAGGCGGTTCAGCCGCCGGCGGCCAGGGCCCGCAGTCGGTCCGGCGTCTCGGGCAAGACGTCTCGCACGACGTGGCCCTCGGTAGCGGTGCCCCATCGCGAGAAGGCGACGCGGAACACCCCGAGGCCGGCCTCGGCGGCCAAGCCGGCCTCGATGTCGCCGGTGCCTCGCGGGGAATGTTGATCTGCCGGCTGGGAACTGCTCCGTTCGCCCTCCTCATGCCGCTCACGACAGCGGGAGCCGGACTGGTCTTCTTCGCCATCGGGTCGTTGGCCCCGATGGTCGGGGTCGTGGCCGGCAACGCCTTCCTCAACAGCTTCCGGCAGCGTTTCTGTCCGCCGAACATCCTCGGCCGCGCGGTGGCCACCACCATGTTCCTGAGCTACAGCACGATTCCCCTCGGTGCCCTGCTCGGCGGTTTCCCCAGAAGCGTCATCGGTACCCGCCCACGATGTGGATCACGGCGGTCCTGCTCGTGCTGTTCGGACTGATCCTGCTGGCTGGGCCCCTTCGGCGAGTCCGGGACTTCCCGACAGAGCCGCGGCCCGACCTCGTCCCGGCCTGATCACGGGCGGCTGCGGCCGGCACTTGCCGGCCGCAGCCGCCGAGAGCGAAGGTCGCCGGCAGCAGCCGCCCATACTGGCCGACGAGCCAGCCGCGCAGGTCTCTGTCAGCGCAGTGCCGTTTACTCGCACCATGTGAAAACCGGCCAAGCGCCCTTCCGCCCGCCGGCGATGGATCCATCACGCACGGCATCCAGGCCTGCGTCCTCCAGGGAAGATCCTTGGCCCGCCCGCCAGTCACCGGTCTGCACGCTCGTTGCCCGCCTGCCCACCGGTTGTCCACCGGCGGCGGTCATGGTGCCCCGAGGTGGCCGCCCCACCCTCGCGGAGGGATCTTGGAAAAAGCAGAAGCCCCAAGTCACGGGCTACATGACCTGGGGCTGGATGGAGCCGCCTTCGGGATTCGAACCCGAGACCTACGCATTACGAGACCGTGAGCGATCATGCTGTCCGGTGCCGTGTGGTGCCGCCTCGTGACGTTTCGCCTGATCAGAAGCGGTGCACCCGGTTGAGCTGTGCCACCCCGTGCTGCACCGTCCAAAGGCGTCCGGCCACCAGCTTTCCACCGGCGGGGCCGCTTGGCCGGCAACCTCTCGCCGTCCCACCGCTTCTGACGAGACCCCTGGCAGGGGCGGAGCCTGACATGAGGACGACTGTCCATTTCTCACAAGGAGCGACCGGGCGGCGCTTCACCACGAACGCCGCAGTCTCCATCCACGACGAGACCTCCGGGCCAAAACGATATCTCTCATGGTCGATAGATGGTATCGTTTCACT
The DNA here is from genome assembly GCF_000745345.1 of Actinacidiphila yeochonensis CN732. Classification (NCBI taxonomy): domain Bacteria; kingdom Bacillati; phylum Actinomycetota; class Actinomycetes; order Kitasatosporales; family Streptomycetaceae; genus Actinacidiphila; species Actinacidiphila yeochonensis. The sequence continues at coordinate 601,817 of NZ_JQNR01000005.1, forward strand.
CACGAGAGTATCTGCGAAGGGACCGTCCACATGGCCAGAACCGTCATCGACCTCGATGAAGACATGGTCACCGAGGCCATGCGCATCTTCGGGACTAAAACGAAGGCCAAAGCCGTCCGCCTCGCCATGGAAGACGCCGTCAAGCGACACCTGCGACAGGAGTTCTTCGACGCCATGGATGCCGGCGAGCTCGACTTCAGCGAGATCGTCGAGAGCACCGGCCCCCGCAACGCCGACGGCTCCCTCAAGCACGACGGTGACCACAACGGGGGCCAGGCCGCCTGATGCAAGACCGCTACCTGATCGACAAGTCCGCCCTCGCCCGCTGGACGAAACCGAGCGTCAAACAGGTGCTCAAGCCCCTGCACGAGCGTTACCTCCTCGCGGTATGCCAGCCCACCGAGTTCGAGATGATCCACTCCGCACGGGACAGCTCAGAAGCAACACGGATCAGCACCTGGCTCCATGCCTTCGACTACCTCCGCACCGACGAGGACACCTTCACCCGCGCTCTCGAGATCCAGCGCCATGCCCTCAACGCAGGCTTCCACCGCGCTCTGTCCCTCCCCGACCTGCTGATCGCCGCCACAGCGGAACTGAACCGGCGAACGGTCCTCCACTACGACGGAGACTTCGACATGATCGCCTGCCTCACCGGCCAACCCACCGAATGGGTCGTCCCGCCCGGCAGCGCCGACCGATGAGAATGCCGCCTTTCCCCCACCTCCGATGAGATGTCTGACGCGGTGTACTGGCGTGGACCAGTTGGGCTGTGGCCGAACAACGCGCGGCCCGACGCGCATGGCCATCCCTGCTCGGGAAGCGGCTACCGAACATGACTCCATCCACTCCGCTTAAGTTCCAGACCAGAGGGTCGCGATCATCTGCCAGCCTCGCTTTACTGCCCCCGCACCCGCGCAGCGCGCTCCTTGAGTTCTGCCTCCCGCAGCAGCTCCTCCTGCTGAGCCCGACCCGCTGTGGCGACGGAGGCGAGGGCGGGAACGCGTGTTGAGAGGGTGATGAAGTAGTCGATGAGGTGCTGATGTCTGGCGGAGTCTTCACCCCACCAGGAGTCGACCCAAGCGACGTTGGCCGCGATGCGAGCGGGGGGTACGCCGTGGTCGAGGAGCAGCGGGCCGAGGCGCTCCAGGGTCTCGTTGCGCTGTCCCACGAGGGTTTCGAGGAGGTTGTCGGGAGTAACGGCGCAGTCGTGGAGCAGACGCTCCGCCAAGTCGCGGTCTGAACCGACAAGCTGGATGAGTGGACTATGGCCGATGCGCGGGAGGCCGGCGCAGCGGACGGAAAGCCGGTAACGGTGCGCCTGTGGAAGGCGGTCCAGGTGGAGATCGCAGCCGTGGGGTTCAGGGGCAACGAAATACCCGCGGTTGGC